>JBOHJV010000037.1:0-22514 GCA_050728695.1 Methylocella sp.
ATCACCACGCTTCGCTACAGTTTGGCTCTTGACGTTGTGCTCGGCGCGCTTGTCCTTTGTGCCTCGGCCATCCTCGGCATCACAATGCCGCCGCAATAGTTCCCGGCGAGCCCGCGGCGCCGGTTAAGTTCAGCGAGTTTGCAACGTAGAGCGGTTTTCTGCGTTTGCAAAGGGGGCAGTTCGACCCCTATCACCCGAACCCTGTTAGGAGGAGAAAACCATGGACCGTCGTGAATTCATTGCCGCCGCTGGCACCGTCGCCGCGGCTGCTTCCACGTCACAGGCCTTTGCGCAAATGGCTGCTGAAGAGTCAGATATGCATCCGCCGAAATACAAGGCCCTCGAGGATTCCGCTGTGCATTGCGTCGGGACGGGAAACGATTGCCTGAGGCATTGCCTGGGCATGTACAAGATGAAGGACACAAGCATGGCGGGCTGCGCCGATACGGCCTTTCAGCTCGTTGCCGTCTGCAGCGCGCTAACTACGCTTGCGGCGGTCAATTCTGAGCATACGGGCCATTTGGCCAAGGTGGTCGCGATGGTCTGCAGGGATTGCCAGAAAGAATGCGAGAAGTGGCCCAAGGTTACCGAATGCAAGACCTGCGGCGAGTCATGCAAGGCCTGCGCCGCGGAATGCGACAAGGTTGCTGCTTAACCACTGATACTGATTTGAGGCAGCGGCTGGGTCCATTTCCCCACATGTGTGAAGTGGCCCAGCCGCTGCCGTTCTCGGCGTCATCATGCCGCCGCAAACGAGAGCCTTTTTCGATCTCTTCAGCCCGCACGACGCGGCGGGCGCGATCCATCATTATCTTTGGCACGATGGCGTCTTGCGGCTTATGTTGCCAGGTAATAATTAGCCGCTCGATGGCGCGTCCAGCGTGGAAACTGGCTGGTGCCTCATGCCCGCGACGCCGCATATCGAAAAGCACTTTTCCGCCTCGGCCCTGGTCCGCGACATCGTGATTGGAATGGCGGACGGGCTCACCGTTCCTTTCGCTCTCGCGGCGGGCCTTTCCGGGGCCGTGTCCTCGACGGTGATCATTATAACCGCGGGCCTTGCCGAGGTCGCGGCGGGCGGGCTCGCGATGAGTCTTGGCGGCTATCTCGCGGCGCAAACGGACCTCGAACATTACCGTTCCGAAATGCAACGCGAGAAAGCCGAGATCGCACAGGTACCAGAAACCGAGCGCGCCGAAGTCAGGCAAATTCTGCGCGAACAGGGCCTCGATCCCGTCCTGACCGAAACGGTGACCGCGGAGCTGACCCGCGATCCGGACCGCTGGATCAATTTCATGATGCGTTTCGAACTCGGCTTGGAAGAGCCGGAGAAAACCCGGGCTCTCAAAAGCGCGTTCGCGATCGGTGGCGCCTATGTCGTCGGCGGTCTCATTCCGCTCGCGCCGTATTTCCTGTTGGAGAAGGTTTCGCAGGCGCTGCCGGTCTCGATCGCGCTGACCCTTGCCGCCCTTCTGATCTTTGGTGGCGTCAAGGGCCAATTGACCGGCGTCGCGCCGCTCCGCAGCGCTCTTGAGACGGCGACCGTCGGTTCTCTTGCCGCCGCAGCGGCCTTTGCCATCGCGCGGATCGTTGTCCATTGATCTTGGATGAGGCCAATCTCGCGTCCCTGATCTGCGCTTCGCGGCGCGTGCCAAAACGAACCCTAGCTAACGAACGACTGTCGCATTCGGTCACGGCGGCGATTGAAGCGATCGCGCGCGGCGAGATCGTCATCGTCACCCGACGACGGCGGCCGCGAGAACGCAGGCGCTTTTGATTTGCGCTGTTTTCTTTGCGCGCCGGAAAAGGTGGCCTTCATCATCCGCAATTGCTGCGGCATCGTCTCAGCTCAGTGAGTGTAGGGCCTGCCAAACGGGAACGGGGGCGGCTCGTTGTCATCGCCAGCAGGGCCATAATAGCCGCCAAAGAACGGCGTTCCTACCCCATCAACCGGGTTGAAGACGCCGTAGCGATAGCCCTGATTCGCCGGAATCCAATCATTGTAGCGCGCGGCGTCGGCCGCGATCGCAAAGAGGACGGGGTTTTGCCAGTACGGCCGCCGATGCGCCAGGCGATAGCGCCAGGCGCCAAGGCGATAGCGCATTGGCAACGGATAGAACCCGCGCCCGCTATCGGGATCGCCGACGAGCGCGACAAAGTGGTTCCCACGCCCATGCGTGCGGCGGGCAGTAAGGCCGCGCCACTCTGCGCGCCTGAGCCCGCGGATATAGCTGCGGGGGAGCATGACCTGTCTACCATGCGCGCTCCCTTTGGACGACGCGGGGGACGACGCCGGTTTTGCGGCGCCGTCCGAAGCCAACGCGAGGACTGTTACGATCGCGAGAACACAAGCCTTGCAGACTCCACGCACTGCCATCATCCCGAAACATTGGCGATTCACAAGCAAAGCCGCACAGGAAACGGATAACCCCTCCTTGCGGTTCCGCTGACAAGGCGCCGCGGCCGATCAAGTGGGAAAAGCACGATCCAGCCCAGCACTGTCAATCGGTAACTCTAGCTTGAACTGACCCTAATCCGGCTGCGCACGGCAAGGCCGATGACCTATGTCGGGCTTTGCGGCTTTGGCATCGAAATTTCCTCCACCGAGGGGTCTCGAGTAGAATTCGCGCGCGATCAGGGTTAGTACTCTGGCCTTATCCCAAAGCGGTTCTCACGGCGGGGCGGAGGAATTATAGCCGGCATGGAAATCATCCTCGAAGGCAGGAAAAATCTTGATGCTTGGCCGCAATAGCTCCCGCGGCGGGCGACTCGCGATTGCCGCGCTGAGCGTCATTGCTCGCAGTGGCGCCGCCGTTGCCCAAGGCGCTTCGCCGCCGCCGGCGGTCTCGGTGACCCCGGTGGCGAGCCGTCAGGTGACTGAGACAGGCGCTTTCATCGGCCGTGTGACGGCAATCGACAAGGTCGACATTGTCGCGCGGGTCACCGGGTTCCTCGAGGAGCGCTATTTCACCGAAGGGCAGCAGGTCAAGACCGGCGACCTCCTGTTCCGCATCGAACAAGTAACCTACAAGGCGGCGGTCGAGCAGCAGCGCGCCAACCTCGCCAAGGCCAAGGCAACGGAGGTCAACGCGGCGTTGCAACTGGCGCGCGGCAAGGAGCTTGTCAGCAAGCAGAACATCTCGCAAGCCACGGTCGACCAGCGCGCGGCCGACGAGGGGGTAGCGCAGGCCAATGTGTTGGCGGCGCAGGCGCTGCTCGACCAGGCGGAAATCAATCTCGGTTACACGGAAATCCGTTCCCCCATCGATGGACGGATCGGGATTGCTCTTTTCACCGTGGGCAATCTGGTCGGCCCGTCGTCCGGGACGCTCGCGACGATCGTCAGGGAGGACCCCGTCTATGTCATCTTTCAGGCAAGCGAGCGCGAGGTAATTAATTACAAGCGCAGGTTCCTCGAACCGGGCGCCAAGAACCCGCACGCGACTATTCACATCAAGCTGCCCGATGGCAGCGCCTATCCGCATCCCGGCCTCGCCAACTTCCTCGACGTTCAAGTCGATACCACCACGGACACCTTGGCGGTGCGGGCGCAAGTGCCGAACCCGCAGGGTCTTTTGGTCCCCGGTGGGGTCGTCGGCGTCATCACGGAACGGGGCGCTCCGCGATCGGCGCTAGTGGTTCCGCAATCCGCCGTCCAACTCGATCAGGCCGGCCGCTATGTCTTGGTCGTCGACGCGGCGAAGAAGGTCGAGCTGCGGCGCGTGACGACCGGCGTCGAGCAAGGCAGGGACGTTGTCGTGACCGACGGCCTCAAGGAGGGAGAATTGGTGATTGTCGAGGGGATACAGAAGGTGCGTCCCGGTCAAATCGTGACGGCGAGCGCCGTGCCGGAAAACTGAGACAATGTTTTCCAGCATTTTCATCGACCGGCCGCGGCTCGCCTTCGTGATCGCCATCATCATCACGCTGGCCGGCATCATCGCCATGACGGTGATCCCGATCGCGCAGTTCCCGGATATCGTGCCGCCGCAGGTCACGCTGACCGCGACCTACCCCGGCGCCGATGCTGAAGTGGTCGAGACCACGGTGGCGCAGCCGATCGAGGAGCAGGTCAACGGCGTCGACAATGCGCTCTATTATCAGTCCGCCAGCGGGTCCGACGGCAGCTATACCCTTAACGTGACCTTCGCGCTGGGCACCAACCCGGACATCAACACCGTCAACGTGCAGAACTATGCCAGTCTCGCCACGCCGCAGCTGCCCCAGGAGGTTTCGCGCAATGGCCTGAGCATCCGCAAGAAATCCGCCGCCCTGCTGCAGGTCATAAATATCTACTCGCCGAAGGGCACCTACGATGCGATTTATCTGAGCAACTATGCGACCATCAACGTCATCGACCCGCTGGCGCGGATCAATGGCGTCGGCCAGGCAAGTCTCTTCGGACCGCTCGACTATTCGTTGCGGATCTGGCTTGACCCCGACCGGCTGACCGAGCTCAATCTGACGCCAAACGACGTCATCTCGGCGGTGCGGAGCCAGAACATTCAGGCGGCCCTCGGCAGGGTGGGCGCGGCGCCCATCACCAACGAACAGCAGGTCCAGATCAACATCAAGACCAAGGGCCGGCTTACGCGCCCGGAGGAATTCGCCGCCATCGTCCTGCGCACGAATCCCGACGGTTCGGTTGTCCGGGTGAAAGACGTCGCCCGCGTCGAGATGGGCGCGAAAACGCAGGACCGCCACAGCCGTTTCAATGGCGCACCCACCGCATCGATCGGTATCTACCAGTCGCCGGGGTCCAACGCGGTCGACGTGACCCGTCGCGTTCGCGAAACCATGACCACCTTGGCAACGCGGTTCCCAAATGATCTCGCCTATACCGTGTTCTTCGACACCACGGTGTTCGTCACCGCGACGATCGACGAGGTCATTCGCACTCTGGCCGAGGCAATCGTCCTCGTGGCCCTGGTGGTGTTTTTGTTCCTCGGCAAGTTGCGGACGACTCTGATTCCGCTGGTTGCCGTGCCGGTGTCGATCGTCGGCACGTTCGCGGTGATGCTGGCCATCGGCTATTCGGCCAACACCGTCTCCTTGCTGGCGCTCGTGCTCGCCATCGGCATCGTGGTTGATGACGCCATCGTCGTCGTCGAGAACGTTGAGCGGGTGATCGACGAGGAACCCGAGCTTTCCGTGCCGGATGCCTGCAAGAAAGCCATGGCCGAGATTACCGGCCCGATCCTCGCCATCACCCTCGTCTTGTTGTCGGTGTTCGTTCCCGTGGCCTTCATCCCCGGCATCAGCGGCCAGCTTTTCCGCCAATTCGCGGTGGCGGTGTCGGTATCGATGCTGATCTCGGCGCTCAATGCCTTGACCTTAAGTCCGGCGCTTTGCGCGGTGCTCTTGAAGCGCGGCCAGACAAGCCGCGGCCCGATGCGCTATGTCCTGCGTGCGATCGACTGGGCCCGGGACGGTTATGTGGCGGTGGTGTGCCGACTGGTGCGCGTGGCGCTCATCGGCGTCTTGGTCGTGGCCGGCGTTCTCGCGGCGTCGGCATGGCTGTTCGGCAAGATCCCGCAAAGCTTTCTGCCGGAAGAGGACCAGGGCGCGATCTTCGCCGCCCTGCGGCTTCCCGAGGGCGCCTCGATCAACCGCACCGAGGCGGTGGTCAAGCAAGTCGAGGACATCGTCACGCCGATCCCCGGCGTCGAAGGCATCTTGTCGGTGGTCGGGCTGAACTTTATCGACTACATCACATCGTCGAACCAGGCCTTCTTCGTCATCCGGCTCAAGCCCTACGAGGCGCGCGCCGATCCGGCGCAGAGCGCCGGCGCGATCATTGCGCGTCTGCGGCCCCAGATGGGGGCCATCAAGGGCGCCATCGCCTTCCCGTTCAACCTCCCGCCTATTCTTGGTCTCGGGAGCACCGGCGGCTTCCAATACGTGCTGGAGGCGCTCCAGGGCCAGCCGCCTTCCGACATCGCGGCGGCGCTCC
The DNA here is from genome assembly GCA_050728695.1 of Methylocella sp. GTDB lineage: Bacteria > Pseudomonadota > Alphaproteobacteria > Rhizobiales > Beijerinckiaceae > Methylocapsa. The sequence goes on from JBOHJV010000037.1 coordinate 5,954, forward strand.
GTGGCCTGCTCGTGGCGGCCAATGGGCAGCCCGAGCTCGCGGGCGTATTCAGCACTTATGCTGCCGACACGCCCCAGATCTATCTCGATATCGATCGCGACAAGGCTCAGATCCTCGGGGTCAAGATCACGGATATCTTCAATGCCTTGCAATCTACGCTGGGCAGCTTCTACATCAACGACTTCAATGTGTTCGGCCGCACATGGCAGGTCAACGTCCAGGCCGATACGCCATTTCGCAATAAAGTGGACGACATCTACCGGATTTATGTGCGCAACGCCCAGGGGGCGATGGTTCCGATCCGCGCGCTGGCCGAGGCGAAGCTGGTGCAAGGACCGCAAACAGTGGTGCGTTACAACGGATTCCGCGGCGCGATTATCAACGGCGCGCCAAAACCCGGCTACAGTTCCGGCCAGGCGCTCGCCGCGATGGAGCGCATCTCCGCCGCGACCCTGCCGGCGGGCTACAGCTTCGAATGGACCGGAACCGCCCTCCAGGAAAAGGCGGCGAGCGGGCGCACGGCCATCGTGCTCGGATTCGCCGTTCTCTTCGCTTATCTGTTTCTCGTCGCGCTTTACGAGAGCTGGAACATTCCGGTCCCCGCCTTACTGTCGGTCAGCGTCGGGGTGCTCGGCGCCATCGTCGCGGTGATGCTGGCGGGACTGAGCTTTGATGTTTACGCGCAGATCGGACTCGTCGTGCTGATCGCGCTTGCCGCAAAGAACGCCATACTGATCGTTGCGTTCGCGGTGGAGCAGCGGCGGCTAGGGAAAGACATCAACGCTGCCGCGATTGAAGCGGCGGGCTTGAGGTTCCGGGCGGTGATGATGACCAGTTTCGCCTTCATCCTTGGACTGTTGCCCCTGGTCATTGCGCGGGGGGCCGGGGCAGCAACGCGCCATGCGGTGGGCACGCCGGTGTTTGGCGGGATGATCGCGGCATGCGTCTTTGGGATTTTCGTTATTCCGCTGCTCTTCATAACCGCGGAAAACTTGCGTCAGCGGACACGCCGCCAGAAAACAAAGTGATCGCAGCCCCGCACAGCGAGTGACACCTTCAGAAGCATGGTATGACCCGGCCGAAAATGGGCTCGAATTCGCGGGCGAGCGCGAGATCGACCTCGCTCATGCTCACGTTGAGGCCAAGATCGCGAAGGCTCGTCACCCCCAGATGCGACCCCGAAATGCCGCAAGGCACGATGCCCGAATAATGCGTAAGGTCCGGCGCGACATTGAGCGAAATGCCATGAAACGACACCCAGTGCCGCACCCTGATTCCAATCGCCGCGATTTTGTCCTCGGCGATCTCGCCGCCTTTGCCACGCGACTTTTCTGGACGGGAAACCCAGACGCCAATGCGATCCGCGCGCGGCTCGCCCTTGACGTCAAAAGCGCACAACGTCGCGATGATCCAAGCTTCCAGCGCGCGAACGAACGCGCGCAGATCCGGGTTCCGGCGATTGAGATCGAACATGATGTAAATTACCCGCTGGCCCGGCCCATGATAGGTGAATTGTCCGCCCCTGCCGCTTTTGTGCACGGGAAAACGCGCCTCCACGAGATCCGTTGCCCGCGAGGACGTGCCCGCCGTATAGAGCGGCGGATGTTCGAGCAGCCAGATGAGTTCCGGTGACTCGCCCGCGGCGATGGCCGCGACCCGCGCGTCCATGAAGGCCACGGCGTCCGCATAGGGCACGGGCGTGTCCGAAATCCGCCATTCGACGGGCGCGACCACGCGTGGCGGCATTCGCGGTGCAAGTTTCGAAAATCGCATGCGCCATGATAGCCGGAAACATCCGCCAGGGCACGCTAGAGCCTGAGAGCCGCCTTGCCACTCCGGCGCCGATTTGTTAGACGACGCGCCTGCGCGCGGGAGCCAGTTGCGTTTCCGGCCGCGCGAAGCATCGCGGCCATGGCGGAAGTGGTAGACGCGCTAGCTTGAGGTGCTAGTTGGGCAACCAGTGGAGGTTCGAGTCCTCTTGGCCGCACCATCATTTCTTCAGCTTCCTTCAGGGCTCGCTCCTATGGCCCACACGGGGCCGATCATAATGCTCTCAGGATCCAATAAAGTCACCCCCTAATTGGGGGTTGCAGGGCTGGAGGTTTAGCAAGTAGTATGGTTAATCAGAAGCTAATCTCCGATGGAGGAAATACAAAATGGCTAACCTAACCCAAGCGCAGGTCACGTTTCACTCAAATGACGAAGACAAGAACGACGATACGCACCTTACTATAACAGTGCGAGGGTCTGACGGAACGATCGCCGCGCGGATCGATGATGACTTCGGAATCTTCAAGGACCACACCGACCATGGGCCCTTTGGGTTACTGATAGTTAACCCGGCTCCCAAGGAAAAGCTAAACCAGGGTAATGTGGTTATCAGGATTGATCCGGATGGCGACGACACATGGCGCTTTAACTTCTTCCTTGACCTCGCTTTTGACGATGGCTCCCACCTGAATACGCAAGTAGATGGCCTGGAACTCACGGACGAACGACAGCAGCAGGTCTTTGCCATTCAGTAGGACCGGAGTCCCCGATCGGCGCAAGGAGCGAGAAAATCGCCCCTTGTTTTTTTGTCGAAGTTTCGCGATTGATACTGGCGTCGCCCGGCTCTACCTCAGCTCATCGGGTTCACCGGTGCCTTCCAGCGCTCCTAGGTCGCCGTGCTCGGGCGCCGTCTTGTTCATTTGCCGGTTGCGCGCCGGGCTTGCTCTCCTCGAGGTGTGGCGTGGGATTGCCGCCTTCCCTGGCAGAGCTATTTGCCTTGGCCGCGCGGGCCTTGGCAAACACATCCGCGATAATCTTTTCCGTCGCCGACGTCCAACCTTCCGGGGCCGCGCGGGTCGGCGCCGGCTCCTTGCCGGGCGCGAGAGCCACGATTTTATAGCCGCGCTTTTTGAGTTCGTGCAGGAGATCGGGTAGCATGGCGGCCGTCTGCTGCTTGGTATCGTGAAGGAGCAGGATCCCGCGCCTTTCCTTTTCGAGCCGCGAAAGGATCAAGGCGAGTTGCGCCTGCGGCGTCATGGTCACCCAGTCCGAGGCCCAAAAATCGGCGCCGAAAACCGCGATGTTTTGGGCCGAGAGCCAGGCCACGAGCTCCGGCGTATCGGCAAAGCCCGGAAACCGGAAAAACCGCACTTTTGGCGCGCCGTTACTCGATCCATAGGCGGCCTTGTCGTCCGCTTCAAAACCGCGCAAAATCTCGTCTTGCGCCGCTTTTTCGCTTAAATTCCGCAAGGTCGCGGCGGGATGCGAAAACGTGTGATGCGCAACCGTATGCCCCTCCGCGACCTCGCGTTTGACCAAGGCGGGCAAGGCCTCGGCATTGCGGCCGACGAGGAAAAAAGTTGCCTTCACGCACTCCGCCGCCAGCGCGTCGAGAATCCTTGGCGTGGTTTGCGGCGCCGGCCCATCGTCGAAGGTGAGCACGATTTCATGCTCGTCGAGCGCCAGGGTTCGCGGATATGTTTTCAGCCCCACTTGCATGCCGCCGGACGTACCCACCTCCAAGGTGCGGGCGACGCCGAGCGCCGCGGGCGGGCATGCCGCCGCCACGGGCCCAACGAAAAAGCCCCCAGCGGCGGCGGCCAGCGAGTGCACGCAAATTGAGCGGAACGAGACTTGCTTCATAATTTGGTCGATCATGCCACCATTCCATATACCATCGACCCGAAGCGACAGGCGAAAAAGCGCGCATGACCGAGATTGAAGACAACTCCCGCGCGGCATCGCCGGCGACTTGGTTAAGCTAACCCTCCACAATTTTTACTCCGCTGCCGCCGACTCGCGGGGTTTGAGCGCGGCCTCGCCGGTTTCGAATTGAAGTTTTGCCAGGCGGGCATAAAGGCCGTCCGCGGCGACAAGGGTGTTATGCGTGCCTTCCTCGATCAACCGTCCGCCGTCGAGGACAAGAATCCGGTCGGCCCGCAGGACTGTCGCCAGCCGGTGGGCGATGACAAGAGTCGTGCGTTCCGACATCACTTTTTCGAGCGCGGCCTGAACCATGACTTCGTTCTCGGAATCGAGCGCGGAAGTCGCTTCGTCGAGAAGCAACACGGGCGCCTCCCGCAAAATAGCCCGCGCGATGGCGATCCGCTGGCGCTGTCCGCCCGACAAGGTTACCCCCCGTTCGCCGGCCAGCGTCGCATAGCCGTCCGGCAAGGCTCGGATGAAATCGTCGGCGGCGGCCCGCCTTGCCGCATCGCGCACGGCCTCCATGCTCGCGTCCAGCGCGCCATAGCGGATATTATCGGCGATCGAGGCGGCGAAGATCACCGCGTCCTGCGGCACGCTTTTGATCCGCCGCCGCAGCTCGGCCGGATCGACGCTTTTGATGTCGACGCCATCGAGCAGAATGCGGCCCGAGGCCGGATCGTAGAACCGCGAAAGGAGATGGAACAGGGTCGACTTGCCGGCGCCCGAAGGCCCGACGATGGCGACCGTTTCTCCCGGCGCTATCTTGAACGAAAGGCCATGCAAGGCGGAGTCTTGCGGCCTTGTCGGGTAAGCGAAATCGACTTGCTCAAAGATGATTTCGCCCCGGCCCGGCACGGGCAGCGCGGCGGCCGGAATCGGCGCAAAGATCCTCGGCCGCAAGGCAAGAATCTCGGCGATCCGGCCGGCCGCGCCGCCGGCGGCGGATATTTCGCCCCACACCTGGCTCAGCTCGCTCAATGCCCCCGCGGCCAAAATGGCGTACAGCACGAACTGCGACAAAAGGCCGCCAGTCATGCGGCCAGCGAGAACGTCCCGCGCGCCAAACCAAAGCACGCCGACAATGCTCGCGAAGACAAGAAATATCACAATGATCGTGAGGCCCGCGCGCGCGAAAGTGGCGTTGCGGGCGGCGGCATAGGCTTCCTCCACGGCGGCGCCAAAGTGGCAGGCGGTCGCGGGCTCGGCGCCAAAGGCCTGCATCACGCGGACAGCGGCGAGATTTTCGGCGGCATAGGCGCTCGCCCCGGCGAGCGTATCTTGCGCCGCGCGGGACCGCTTGCGCACCATGCGGCCAGAAGCAACGAGCGGCAGGACGATGATCGGAATGGCTAGCAGCACGGCGGCGGAGAGTTTTGGGCTCGAATAGACCATCATCGCGACCGCGCCGGCGAACAGAAAGAAATTGCGCAGCGCGACCGCCGCCGAGGAACCGAAGGCGGACTTCATCTGGGTCGTGTCGGCGGTGAGCCTGGACATGAGCTCGCCGGTCCGCGCGGTGTCGAAAAAGGCCGCATCGAGACGGCAAAGGTGTTTGAACACGTCTGACCGGAGGTCGGCCACGACGCGTTCGCCAAGCGTCGTCACGAAATAGAACCGCGATCCGGAGGCCAACGCCAAGACCGCGGCGGCGGCGACGAGGGCTAAGAAATAAGAATTGATCAAGCCCGCGCTTTCCGCCGAAAAGCCGAAATCGATCATCCGCCGGATCGCCAGCGGCACCACCAAGGTCGCCGCCGCTGCCACCGTCACCGCGAACAGCGACGCGGCGATTCGCGGCTTGTAGCGGGAAAGATATGGCGCGAGTCGCAATAGCGCGCGCGGGGATGGCTTTTCCCCGGGAGCAGCGGATTTCGTCACGGACGTGGCGAGTTCGTTCATTGCGCGACTCGAGCAAGATCTCTGATTAAAGCCGCCAAATTATGGCGTACTCTCAAGCGACGTTTGCGTCTACTACAGCGGTGGTAAATTGATCGTGTGAAATCCTAATTGGTTGTCATGGCAAGCGGATTGTTGAACTCACGTGATTACTTGACAGTGCTGGCCCGGTGCGGCGAGCAACCCGGTTTTGGAATTTTGCGGAGGTCGGGCAGCGTGGCGGGGGAGAGGGTTTTGGTCACGAGAGCTTCGGGGGTCCGCCGTGGCGCATGCCCTGATCCGCTCGGTTATCGCGTCCGCGCCTTGCCGCGGCCAGCGAGCAGGCAAACAATGGTCGCGATCCCCTTAGACTTCGGCTGCCGCGCGTTGGTATATCCTTTAACGTTCGGGGTGGAAACCATGGCATACGTGACCCGGCGCGAGCCTTGCCTTTCAATCGACGGACTGCGAATGCCGAAGCACGTTATGTTTTTTCGTTCCGCGAAAGCCAAACGCGACCTCGGCTACCAGGCGCAACCTTATTCCGAAGTGCTCAAAGAGGCCTTGGCGTGGTTTCGCGGCACTGGGCTACGGCGATGATTCCGGACTTGCCGACGAAACCTTCGAAAACGCACCGGCAAGAAAACTTTCCGGTCGCCTCCATGCTGATCGCGCCAAAACATCGCGCCACGATTCTTGCTTATTACCGTTTCGCCCGCGGTGCCGACGACGTCGCCGACAGCGCTTCGCTCGCGCCGGACGCCAAGCTCGCCTTGCTCGACCTTTTCGAGGCGGCGTTGACCGGGCGAAGCGACGCGGTCGAAGCCGCGCTGCCGCTCCGCGCCGCGCTCGCCGGGCGAAATCTCTCGCCGCGGCATGCGCTCGATCTGCTGCGCGCCTTCCGGATGGATGCCGTCAAGCATCGCTATGCGAATTGGTCCGAATTGATGGAATATTGCGCGTATTCGGCGGCGCCGGTCGGGCGCTTCGTTCTCGATGTGCATGGCGAGAGCGAAACAACCTGGCCTGCCTCCGACGCGCTTTGCACGGCGCTGCAAATTATCAATCATTTGCAAGACTGCGGCGCCGACTATCGCGACCTCGATCGCGTCTATATTCCGCAAGATGCGTTCGCCGCGCATGGTCTTCGGCCGGACGCGCTCGGCGCCGCGAAAGCCTCGCCAGAGCTGCGCGCGGTCTTGCAAGGCGTGGCCCGGCGGACCGCCCCGCTTGTCGCGTTGGGGGGCCGCCTTCCGGCCGAGGTCCGCGACTTCCGCCTTTGCCTGGAGACCGCCGCGATCGCGCGCCTCGCTCGCAAGCTCAACGCCCTGCTGCTCGAACGCGATCCGTTGAGCGAACCCGTGCACTTGACGAAGTCCGGCGCGCTTGCCTGCTCGAGCATCGGCGTTGCCGATGGGCTCTTGGCGCTCATCCGGCCGCGACGTGCCGCGGCGACCCCGGCCGGTGGCGCATGAGCGGCGCGTCCCGTGCGGCAGAACTTGCCGATGCCTCCGCGCGTGCGCGCGGCAGTTCCTTCAATGCCGCCATGCGTATTCTGCCGCGCCGGCGCCGCGAGGCGATGTTTGAGATCTATTCATTTTGCCGCGCCGTGGATGACATCGCGGACGAAGCGGGGCCACGCCACGTCCGCATGCAAGCGCTCGCGCAATGGCGGCGCGATATTTCCGCGCTTTATACAGGCGGGAGCGAACAAACTTCTGCGCGCGCACGGTTGCAAGGTCTCGCCAACGCAATCCACGCCTTCGGCCTGCGGCGCGAGGATTTTTGCGCCGTGATCGATGGCATGGAGATGGATGTCGAGGCCGACATAAGCGCGCCCGATTTGGCCACGCTCGATCTTTATTGCGACCGCGTGGCAAGCGCGGCCGGGCGCCTTTCCGCGCCCGTTTTTGGTATGCCAGAAATGGAAGGCCGACGCCTCGCGCGTCATCTTGGCGGCGCGCTCCAGCTTACCAACATTTTGCGCGATCTCGACGAGGACGCAGCCCGCGGCCGACTCTACCTCGCGCGCGAGGATCTCCGCGCGGCGGGCATCATTGAGGCGGAGCCGCGCGCGGTTCTCGGCAATCCGGCGCTGGCGCGGGCCTGCGCGCCAACCACCGCGCGGGCAAAGGAGCACTTTGCCGAAGCGGAGCAAATCATGGCGAGCTGCCCACGCGCGAGCGTGCGCGCGCCAAGAATCATGGCGGACGTTTACCGCGCCATTCTCGCCGCCTTGGAAAGGCGCGGTTTCGCCGCGCCGCGCCGGCGCATTCGCACGCCCCGCCACCGGGTCGTCCTGGCGCTTCTGCGTTATGGCCTCCTTTAATGAATAAATCCGCTGTCCATGTCGTTGGCGCGGGCCTTGCCGGGCTCGCCGCGGCGGTGCGCCTTGCGGGAGGGCCCCGTGAAATCGTGCTGCACGAGGCCGCGCGGCAAGCGGGCGGGCGCTGCCGCTCGTATTACGACCCGGTGCTTGGCATGATGATCGACAATGGCAATCATTTGCTTTTGTCCGGCAATCACGATGCGCGAAAGTTCCTCTCGGCGATTGGAAGCGAGGACCAATTGGCGGGGCCGCCGGAAGCCGAGTTTGCTTTCGTCGATCTCGCGACCAAGGAGCGCTGGCGGTTACGCCCGAATGCAGGGCGGCTTCCGTGGTGGATTTTCTCGCAGCTCCGGCGGGTGCCGGGCACGGGCCCGCTCGATTATCTTGGGCTCCTGCGGCCCCTTGTTCCCGGCAAGGATGCGCCGCTCGGCGGGGTCATGCGCCGCGATGGATTGCTTTACGAGCGGCTGTGGCGGCCGTTTTTTCTCGCTGCCTTGAATACCGAGCCTGCCGAAGCGTCCTCCCGCCTCGCCGCCGCCGTGGTGCTTGAAACGCTCGCCAGCGGAGGGCGCGCCTGCCGCCCGTTGGTCGCCGCGCACGGTCTTTCCGCCGCGTTCATCGCGCCCGCGCTCGATTATCTATCCGAGCGCGGGGCAACGATCCAGTTCGACCATAGGCTGCGGCGGATGGAGTTTGCAAACGGCCATGCCGCCGCCCTCGATTTCGGCGACGATTTGGTGCGACTCGACGCGGCGGACAAAGTCGTTCTCGCGGTTCCGCCCCATGCCGCGCAGGGCCTCATGCCAGGCTTGCAAACGCCTCAGGCCTATCGCGCGATCGTCAATGCCCATTTCAAAATCTCCCCGCCGGAAAATCTGCCCCCTCTCACTGGCGTTGTGAATGGGACTATCGAATGGCTGTTTGCGTTTCCCGGCAGGTTATCGGTCACGATCAGCAATGCCGATCGCCTCCTCGACGTTCCGCGCGAAAAACTCGCCGAAACCATTTGGGCGGAAGCCGCGGAAGTGGCCCGAATTGAAAAGCCGCTCCCGCCATGGCAAATCGTCAAGGAAAAGCGGGCGACGTTCGCCGCGACGGTTGCCGGAAACGCGCAAAGGCCTGGCGCCGAGACGGCCTATGCCAATCTGGTGCTCGCGGGCGATTGGACCGCGACGGGACTGCCCGCGACGATCGAAGGGGCGATCCGGTCTGGCTATCGCGCGGCGGATCTGGTCGCGGCAACGCGGGGCGGTGGCGCGCGGTGAACGCCCCGCACTTGGTCTCGCTCGTCCCCGCCACGTTCAAGGGCGGCAAGCTCGTTGAACGATCCGACGAACACCCACAACCAGATGCCGCCTGAAGACCTTCATCTTCGTCTTGATTATTCCTCCCTTTCCCCGCCCGCGGAGGACAGACTGACGTCTCGCAGCGAAGCGTCGGGGAGGGAGTTTCCGGCTCCAGCGGCATCAGAAACAAGTCAGCGCGGGGCGCGCAATCCAGTCAGAATGACCGCGACGAGCCGGCGGACCGCGGCCTTGGACGGAAGGCTGCTGGCTCCGGTGAGGGCATGGAGGCAGTAGCTCGCGAGTTCGTCGGACGCGACATCGTCCCGGAGATCACCGCTCCTTGCGCCCTCGGTCAGCAGGTCCCGGATCATGTCGCGGAGCCGCCGCTGCGCTCGGGAAACCTGCTCGCCTCGATGCAGGAGTGCCGCGAGTTCGGAGTCGTGGCGCCCGTGGTGCTCGTAGGAAATGAGCGCGTAGGCCTCGAGCACCGCTTCGAGCCGCTCGCCAGCGTCGCCAGCCTGGTCTCGGACTTCGGCAAGATAGTCGAGGTGGCCACCGATCTGACGTTCGTGCCAGGCGAACAGGATCGCTTCGACATCTGAGAAGTACTTGTATAGCGTCGCACGTCCGATGCCGGTCTTCTCGGCGATCTGCGCCATCGTCAGCGACAGCAGCCCGTCCCTGGCCACCAGCGCCGCAACAGTGTCGAGGATCGCCTCGTGCACCGCGCGGCGGTGCGCCTCGATGGTTTCGTTCCACAGCTTCGGCACCAACCTAGTATACGTAACGTGTCGACAATGTCGAGAGCAAGGACATTTTGCCTTGATATAGACATAGTGTCTCGATAAATAGTTGCCGTCATGAAAACCCTGACAACCACGCGACCGAGGAGACGCACATGGCTGACCCGCCGTCCTACCCCGGCACGCCTCGCTGGGTGAAAGTGTTTGGATTCATCTTCATCGCCTTGCTGCTGCTGTTTACCGGGCTGCATCTCATTGGGGGGAACCTTGTTGGCTACACGTTCGGCGATCACGGTAGCCACGCGCCACCCTTCGGCGCCACAGAACGCGGCCTCCAACAGCCATGACCATGACATCCGGCCTGCGCAAGTTCGCGCTCACCGCGCACGTCGCTTGCTCGGTAGGCCTGGTTGGCTCGATCACTAACTTCCTTGCCCTCGCCATCGCCGGTCTGACCAGCGAGAATGCGCAGATGGTGCGTGCCGCCTATCTGGCGATGGAGTTGACCGCCCGGTTCGTCATCGTTCCGTTGACTTTCGCTTCCCTGCTAACCGGGCTCATCCAGTCACTGGGCACTCCGTGGGGGCTGTTTCGGCACTATTGGGTCCTAATAAAACTCTTGCTAACCGCCTTTGCGACCATCGTTTTGCTGGTAAAGATGGAGCTAATTCGCTACGCAGCTCGCCTAGCCGGAGGGACGATTTTGTCCCTTGCCGATCTCCGCGCGGCAGGGGTCCAACTCGTGATTCACGCCGCTGGCGGTCTCCTGGTATTGCTCGTGCCCGTGGCGTTATCGCTGTACAAGCCACAGGGCATGACCCGGTACGGTTGGCGTAGGCAGCACGAGCGCCGTACGGTGTCGCAGCCGTAGACGAGGCGATCTCTGCTCGGCCTCGACCGGCTGCGCGTTCAAGGAAGTCAAGCTCGTCGAACGAGTAAACATTTTCAACCCGAAACCGCTTAGACACCTTCATCCACAGGTCTTGTATTGCTCGGGAGGAAATATGGATGGCGTAACAGAACCCGCCATCGTGGCGGCCCCGGCCCTCGGCGAAATCGAGGCGGCGGTTTCTCGGGCAAAGCAAGCGCTGTTGGCGTCGCAGCGCGAGGATGGACATTTCGTCTTCGAGCTGGAGGCGGATGTTACGATCTCAGCGGAATATATTCTTTTTAAGCATTATCTCGGCGAACCGGCCGATGCCTGGCTCGAAGCCAAGATCGCGGCTTATCTCCGGCGCAACCAGGCGAGCCATGACGGCTGGCCGCTATTGACCGATGGCGCCTTCAATATCAGCAGCAGCGTCAAGGCCTATTTCGCGCTGAAGGCGATGGGCGATCCCCCGGAGGCGGAACATATGCGGCGCGCCCGGGCGGCGATCCTCGCGCATGGCGGAGCGGCGAATACGAATGTTTTCACGCGCGCGATTTTGGCCCTGTTCGGCGCGCTGCCGTGGCGCGGCGTGCCGGTCATGCCGGTCGAGATCATGCTCTTGCCGCGCTGGTTTCCCTTCCATTTAACCAAAATCTCCTACTGGAGCCGCGCGGTTCTCGCTCCACTCATGGTTGTGATGGCCTTGAAGCCGCGGGCGGAGAATCCGCGCAATGTCACGATCGACGAACTCTTCGTCGAGCCGCCGGACGCGGTTCGCCATTGGCCCGGCGCGCCGCATCGAAAATTTCCTTGGACCGCGGTTTTTGCCGGAGTGGACAAGATTTTGCGCTGGTCGGAGCCGTATTTTCCCAAGACCTTGCGGCGGCGCGCGATCGGCGAGTCGGTCGCCTTCGTTGAGGAGAGATTGAACGGCGAGGATGGGCTTGGCGGGATTTTTCCCGCGATGGCCAATTCGGCGATGATGTTCGAGGCGCTCGGTTATCAAAGGCAAGATCCAAAGATGGTCCAGGTCCTGAAAGGGATCGACAAGCTGCTCGTCGTCGGCGAAGACGAGGCTTATTGCCAGCCTTGCGTCTCGCCGGTGTGGGACACCGCGCTTGCCTGCCACGCGTTGATGGAGGCTGGCGGCGAAGCCGTGGCGCCGCATGTTCGCGCCTCGCTTGCCTGGCTCGAACCCCTGCAAGTCACCGAAGTCGCGGGCGATTGGGCCGCGCAAAAACCTCATGTCCGGCCGGGCGGGTGGGCGTTTCAATATGCCAACGCCCATTATCCCGACGTCGACGACACCGCCGTCGTGGCGATGGCGATGGACCGCGCGGCAGAGCGTGGAGCGGAGTACAAGGAGGCGGTAGCGCGCGCGCGCGAATGGATCGAAGGGCTGCAAAGTAGTAATGGCGGCTGGGGCGCGTTCGAATCCGACAATGACAGGGAGTATCTGAATTATATCCCTTTCGCCGATCACGGCGCGTTGCTCGATCCGCCGACCGCGGATGTGACGGCGCGCTGTCTTTCCATGTTGGGCCAGCTCGGCGAGACTGTCGCCGGCAATCCCGCGGTCGCGCGCGGCGTCGAATATCTTCTGCGCGCCCAGGAGAAGGATGGAAGCTGGTTCGGCCGCTGGGGGATGAACTACATCTACGGAACCTGGTCGGCGCTTTGTGCGTTTAATGCACTTGACCGTGATCCGCGTTGTCCGGAAGTGCGCCAAGCCGTCGCCTGGCTTAAATGCCTCCAGAACACGGACGGCGGCTGGGGCGAAGGGGCCGAGAGTTACGCGATGGAGTATGCTGGCTACCGTCCGGCGCCGAGCACGCCGTCGCAAACGGCATGGGCATTGCTGGGCCTGATGGCCGCCGGTATGGTAGATGACCCTGCGGTCATGTTGGGGACACGCTATCTTGCGCGGACACAGGGGGAGGATGGACTTTGGACGGAAGAGCGTTTTACCGCGACCGGCTTTCCCCGGGTCTTTTATCTGCGCTATCATGGCTATTCGAAATATTTCCCGCTGTGGGCATTGGCGCGCTACCGCAATCTGAAGGAAGGCAACCGCTCTCCCGCGCGGGTGGGAATGTGACTGGCCCCCGGGTCATCGCCGTCACGGGCCTCAAGGCGGAAGCCCGACTCGTCGCCGGTCCGCGAGTTGGCACCGTCTCGGGCACCGGCGACGCCTTGGGTCTTGAGCGTGCCTTGAGAGTGATGATCGCGAAACAGCCTTCGGCGATCATCAGTTTTGGCGTCGCGGGCGGTTTGGCGCCGGAGCTGGCTCCGGGGTCGAAACTTGTCGCCCGCGCGATCATCACCGAAGACGGCGCACGCTACTATAGCCATCCGGCGTGGTCGATGCGGCTTGCCGACGCGCTTGGCGAAGTGACGATTGGCGACATCGCGGGGGTCGATGCTCCAGTGGCCGGGCGCGCTGAAAAGCGCGCCCTGCGTATTAATACCGGCGCCCATGCTGTTGATACGGAGTCCCACGTTGCCGCTCGCGTCGCCGCCGCCCATGGGCTTCCTTTTGCCGCCTTTCGCGTCGTGGCCGACCCGGCGGACCGGCAATTGCCGCATGCCGCTCTTGTTGCGATGAATCCCGACGGTTCGATTGCGGTCGGCGCGATCGCGGGCTCGATTTTGCGGGACCCGCGCCAGGTCCCGCAGCTGCTGCGGATAGCACTTGATGCGCGCGCGGCCTTCGCGGCCCTATTCCGCGGCAGAAAGATGGTTGCCGGAAGCCTCGGCTTCAGCGATTTCGCCGAGTTTTTGCTCGACCTGCCGGCTGAAGACGAACTCAGCGGGCCGCTGCAGGTCTAGCGGAATATCGGGCGCCATCGGGCCCTCGACCCGAATACCGCGTAAAGCGACGCCAAGAGCCCGCATCGGATGGTTGAAAGCATCTTCCACGGCGGTCGCCTCGAAGCCGCAGTGGACCATGCAATCGGCGCATTTTTCGTAATTGCCGGTGCCATAGGAGTCCCAGTTGGTCTCCTCGATCAGCTCCCTGAAGGTGGCCGCGTACCCTTCGCCGAGCAAATAGCAGGGCCGTTGCCAGCCAAAGACCGTTCGGGTGGGATTGCCCCAGGGGGTGCAGTGATAGGTTCGATTGCCGGCTAAAAAGTCGAGGAACAACTTCGATTGGAAGAAGGGCCAGGGCTTGCCGCCCTTGCCCAGTGCAAAGATTTGCCGGAACAGAGACTTGGTCTTTTCCCGATTAAGGAAGTGTTGTTGATCCGGCGCGCGTTCATAGGCGTAGCCCGGCGACACCGTGATGCCTTCGATGCGAAGCGCCGCCACGCTATCGAAAAACGCGGCGACACGGGCGGGGTCGGCATCGTTGAACAGCGTGCAATTGATGGTAACGCGAAAGCCGCGCTCCTTGGCGAGCCTTAAGGCCTCGAAGGCGCGGTCGTACACACCGGCCTGACAGACCGAACGGTCATGCATTTCTGCGTCGCCATCGAGATGAATCGACCAGTTGAAATGGCGGTCAGGCGTGTAGCGGTCGAGGTTTTTCGCAAGCAGAAGCGCGTTGGTGCAGACGGTCACGAATTTGCCTCTGGCGATCGCGCCCTTCACAATTTCGGGAAGTTCCTTATGCAGCAGTGGCTCGCCGCCGGCGATCACCACGACAGGCGCGTCGCATTCATCGATCGCCGCGAGGCATTCGGCGAGCGGCAGGCGCTGGTTGAGAATCTTCTCTGGATAATCGATCTTGCCGCAGCCGGCGCAAGCGAGATTGCAGCGGAACAGGGGTTCGAGCATCAAGACGAGCGGAAAGCGCTTGCGCCCCGCCAATCGCTGGCGCACCACGTAGGCGCCGATTTGAGCCATTTGCAGAATCGGTATTCCCAAAGCGCACTCCTAAATATGTGGCGCCACCCGCGGTCAGGCCGCGCGCAAGTCAGTCGTTGAGTCCGGGCCCGAAGCTTGAATTCTACATTTTCCGCGTCCCCTGGCAAGGTTGTCAATACGACAGGACCGAGGGTAGTGTCCTAATTGGATGGCGGGTCTCTCCTAACCGGATTGGCTGGCGGTCGTCTGAGGCACACGTTCTCCCTCCAGAAACATAGTGCAATCCCAATTAGGCCCAAAGCCCCTACTCGGTCCAAGCAAATAGGGGAATTTGAAGAGGAAGAATGCGCCAATGACGCCGAGAGCGACGCATACGACGACCGCTACAATTTCCTCGCGACTAGGCCATCTCATCAGCTAGCGCTCCGATGTCCGGTGATGATGGCCGCCCTTACGATTAATCTCCCTTGTTGCACACACCGTTCGCCTTGGCTATGAACTTTCGTCGGCAGATTAAGTTGCATCAAGGACCGGCAGTCGAAGCGCGGCGGCCGCGTCCTCGGCGGAGCAGGCAGCGGCGTCGTGCGCCATTCGCTTTGGAGAACTCGTGCGAGGCGGTCCCATGTTGTCGCAAATTTGCATTATCGAAACAACGCGGAGGTTGCCCCAACTTCAATTCCAACCACGGCCGCTACCGCACCACTAGGTCCGTTGTGAGACAATAGTGCCTCGCTGAGGATGAACGTATGACTACTATCAACGACCTCAGAGGCTTTTGTTATCCCCTGACTCCGGGCGGTGTCTCGTCCCTGGTCGGCGATCTACCCTGGCATTATGCGACGGAATACCTCACCATTGCCTATCGCGCCGATAAAGCGGCGATTGCCGCCTATCTGCCCGAGCCCCTCGCGCCTGGTCCCGCGCCGGACCGCGCCTATGTCGCCTTTAGCCGGTGGTGGTCGCTGTGGGACAACCAGCCGGATATGGCCTTCGCCAATCCGGAGCGCACCCAGTATCGGGAATGTGCGATCTGGGTTGGCTGTTCGTTCCATGGCACGGCGGGGCAGATCTGTCTGCAAATCTGGGTGAACAACGACTTCACCATGGCGCGCGGCTGGTTTATGGGGTTTGCTAAGAGATTGGGGCAGATCTATCTGACCGAATATCATCCGCTGAATTCCCGGATGCCGCGGTTTGGCCCAGGGGCCAAGATGAAAGGCTACGTCTGTGCCCATGGGGAGCGATTGATCGAGGGGACGCTGGAAATCGAGAAAAAGATCGCCAGTGAAGAGCTACCTCGGCCGATAGGCCTTCCCATTTTTCAAATCCGTCATTTCCCCAGCATTGTCCGAGGCGCGCCTCCTTCGGTATTGGAGCTCGTCAAGCTTGGAGCGGAGAATTTCCGCTATGGCGAGGACCTCTGGGCAGGCAGGGGGACGCTGAAATTCTTTCCCTCCGAGATCGAAGAGCACCTGCCGCTCGCCCCCATCGAGATTCTCGGCGCCTATCATTTCAGCTCGCGGTATAGCTTCCTTGGCGGGGAGGTGCTGCATCACTGGGTCTAGGTCTAGTCCTCTTAATGCACAAAATCCACGCGGCCGGGCCAGAATGCCGTTTTTGCGGTCCACCGCAAAGCCATGTTTTGTGCTAACGGAGCTTTGGCTGACTTCTCTTCCGATTGGCGGTGGCAGAGCATGGCAAAACCCACGGAAACTCCGGCAGTACCATCATCGGAGAAACCAATCGCGCCTGATCCCATCGCAAGATCCGTCGTGGCGATCGTAGGAGCCTGCAGCCGTTTCCCATGGACAGTGCTTGCCTTGGCAATCTTGGTGACCATTGCCTCGGGTTATTACGCGGCTACCCATTTCGCCATAACCACGAATACGAACAACTTTATTTCCGAAAAGCTACAATGGCGGCAAAACCTTATCGCGTTGGATAAGGCTTT
>JBOHJV010000038.1:0-22490 GCA_050728695.1 Methylocella sp.
CCTCCGCTACCACGCGCTCAATTGCACGATATCTTGCGCCAGAGCGCGCTACGACGTGAGCCCCGTTGAGCGCGTATCGACGCAGCGGCGCACTGTCTGGCGCTCGTTTTCGGCGAATACGCGCTCTCGGGTTTGGAGGCGGACAGTGCGGACATGCATACTATCACCCCACTAGTAGAAAACGGGAGCCTTTATTCTGGGCATACCCGCTATGAAGTCATCGTCCCTGATTACCGTCGTGGAGACGGGCCCCTATCTCGCTGCGGGCGGCAGGCATCATGGACGAGGCTGAAAGGTTGGCCGTAATCGACATAATCGCCGCAGACCCGCAAGCCGGAGACCTGATCCCGCCCGATTGGCATCAAGCCGGAGGGCAGCAAGGCCGATCGGTTCGCGGCGGGGCCGTTTCTTCGCTCTTTTCATCAATTCGGTCCTCTTGTAAAATCGACGATGCCAGCCGCTTCCGTTTGGACATCGTTCTGAAAGCCACGGGCGCCACAGCAGAATCTACGGCAGAATCTTACGTGAACCTGTCCCAGGACCCCGCTGACAGCCGTTACGTCAAGGCCGTTCTGAATGACGAATCCGGCATCGTGACCGTCACCAAGACCGATGTAACCAAGCCCGTCACCGCGAAGACTATCGATATCAATGGCGGCGTCGATGGCCCGGTCCTCCAGCCCTCCGACGCCGATTTTGACACGGGCCTGATGGGCGACGGAGTCTCCACCGGCGTCTTCTATCTCGACAAGGTGGACCTGTTCAATCTTCTCAACGTCCCGGGTTATGCGAACATAACCAATCTCGGCAAGCTGGAGACCTTCTGCCGGTCCAAGCGCGCTCTGCTGCTCGTCGATTCCGACAAGGGTACAACTGGGCAAGACAAGGCGATGACCGGCGCGCCCGACTCGAGCCTCACCGGAGACGATGGCATCAACGCCTCGTTCTACTATCCGTGGCTGCTCGCCCCCGATCCCCAGTAGGAGGGCCGCATCCGGCCGTTGCCGCCCTGCGGCTCTGTCGCCGGCGTCTTCGCCCGCACCGACGCCACCCGCGGCGTGTGGAAAGCCCCCGCCGGCACCGATGCCAGCCTCACCGGCGTCAGCGGTGTGACCAAGCCGATGACGGACAAGGAGAATGGCAACCTCAATCCGCTTGCCGTCAATTGCATCCGCCGCTTCCCCGTCTACGGCACCATCATCTGGGGCGCCCACACCCTCCGCGGCAACGACGAAATCGGCTCCGAGTGGAAATATGTTCCAGTCCGCCGCACCGGCGCTCTACATCGAAGAGAGCCTAGGCGTGCTGGCGGAACAGATCCTGCATGAAAGCACCGACGTTGAGGCGCCCAAATCCTCGCCGTTTGCTGGGCCGCCGAAAGGGAAGACGAGTTCGCCAGCGAAAAGTATCAGATCCTCAATTTCCTCCAGCTCAACGACGTTGAACCCCTCGAAGCGCTCGCCGTCGACTACATCGTCACCCTCAGCCCCAAGGTCAAAGAAGTCGCCACCCGCGACGACAAGCGTAAAGCCCGCATCGCCGACGCCCAGGAATTCGCGAGGTCCGAGAAGGGCCAGGCCGCCGGGAACAAGGCGCTCGAAGATGCCAAGAAAGAGGAGCAAGCCGAAGCGGATGCGCTGAAGAAGGCGGACGCGACCCTCGACGACCTCGTCAAGCGCATCAAAGCCAAGCTCGACGAATGGTTCGTCAGCGACAAGGAAGCTCTCGAACTGCTCGACTCCGTCGCCGACGCCTGCCTGCCCTTCAAAGACCCGGCCAACAAATTCCGGGCTCTCGCCAACGGCCTTACACCGAAATATGTCGACGAGCTGATCGACCAGATCCCCGCCAAGGGCCTCTACCAATCCGAGCGCCGGCGCAAGGCCTATGTCTACCTGGTCGCCACCCGGCCGCCTTTCAAGAACGAGCAGATCGCCGAAAACCTGGTGTCCTCGCCGTGGTGGCAGTTTTGGGACACCGTCACCCAGCGAAGAAGCCTTCCTTGCCTACCTGCTCGTCAAGTCAATGCCCGAGCGGGCCCGCAACGCCTTCCTCAAGGCGCGCGGCGGCGGAAAGTGGACCGAGATTATCGACCACCTGCCCGCGAATATCCGCGAGTCCGCCACCTTCAACTTTTACCAGGGACGTGCCGGCGAACAAGACCGGCAGTCCATTCTCACCCAGCTCATCGACGACCAGATCTGGACCGCGTCCCAGAAGGATAAGCTCGATGCCACCATCAGCATTGCCCGCGCGGCCGGCGAAAGTCGTTTGTCTTCGAGCAGTCGAAAAAGCATCGCGCCGACCAGGTCCCCGAGCTCAAGTTCATCGTCGACAAGTATCTGCTCTACGTCGAAGGCCAGCGCGAAACCTACGAGGAGAAGGCCCTTAAAGGCTATGGGTGGTACGAAGAGGGCATTTTCGCCAAGTTCGCCCACGTCTGGCACTTCTTCGGCCTCCTATTCGGCCTCGAGAATGTTCATCTGGTTACCGGCAAGCTCGCTGCCGATGTCGACCTCAACGATCTGGCGGACTACGGTGCTGTGCCCACGCTGCTCTCGGGCGACCTGTATTCCACCTACGTCAAGAGCGCGACCTTCCACCGCACCACGCGCGAGCAGCGCAAGGAGTCCCGCAAAAAGGGCGAGATCCCGCTCAATGTGGTGCGCTTCGAAAAGCACGACAAGGGCGAAATCGTCATCGACCTACCCAACCTGCTGCTCGACCACCTCGCCATGGCCGGAGCGACCACCGTCACCGCGTCGCCGGTCGCCTGCAAGGGCCTACATCTCTCGGTCAAATACACCCCCAAGGACAACAAACCCATCTCCCTGGAAGCCGGCTTTGCCGAGCTGACCCTTTCCGACTGTGCCATCGTCTTGGGCGACTCCATTTACAGCGTCAACTCCTTCACCCTGACGAAGGTGCGGCTGCTCCTGACCAACGAAGCCTTCGGCCAGACGGAGAAGCAAGATGGCCTGGGCGCCATGTTCTCCGCCATCCTCAATCCCAAGCACGCCATGGGCGTCCGGCTTGCGTTTGAGCGCATGGCCCTCAATGGCGTGGCCACCAGCGGAGGCAGCTTTGTCCAGTCGATCGAAATCGACGGATTCTACGGTGAACAAGATAGTGCTCACCGGCATCACGATCGGAGATCTGGTCATCAAGGACGATTACGTTTCCATCACCGATATCGAGGTTGCCGGCCCCGTGGGAATCGCCGCAGGCAAGTGGACCGTCACCGGCGCTACCACCCAGACTGTCACGATGGAGTCGGCCACGCTCCCCGATTTCCTCACCATCCACGAGATCCGCGCCGACTTCAAAAAAGTGCCCACCGGCAAGATCGTCAGCGGCAAAGAAGAGACGCGCTCGGTGCTGGACAGGTTCACCATCGCCGGCGTCTCGATCCCCAAAATATCGGCCACGATCCTCACCTACCACGGTCCCTTGGAGAGCGACAAGGGAACCAAAACCATCGATCTCAACATGCCCACCGCGACCGTCGAGGGGATCGCCATCAACAATCTCTCGAAGAACTTTACCGACAATCTCCTCAGCCTCGACGCCAAGCTGAAGAGCGCGAGCCTTCCCGGGTTCGCCGCCACCCTCACCGAAACCGTCGGCGGCACCACCAAAACCAAGAAGTTCGGCGCCGACATTACCAGCGGCGAAATCCGCGCCAACGCCATTTTCAGAACCACCAAGCCCGGCGCGCCCGACGAGATCTCTGCATCTCCGCCGTCGGCGCCGCGCCCGAGTGCAAGTATTTGAAAGACATCTCCGTCGCCCGCGGCAACGTCATTCTGGTCGACCACGGCCGTCACACTGGCCCCGAGGATCTTGGAACTGTCCCCACCAAGGCCACCGCCCAGTGCTGCGAATGCGAGGGCGAGCCGCCCGACACTGTCACGGTCCCCGGCCGTTACCGGCCTGGCCTGAAATCCATGCCGCTCACCTTCGCCGCGCCAGTCAGCGACTCCGATTCCGCCGCCGCTATATTTCAACCCGAGCCGCGCGCCGCGCTGCCAGTAGTGAGTTTGACTTCGGGTGGCTACGTGTGGAAGCCGCGTTACGACCTGCTCTCCAGCTCCACGGGCGATCGCCACTTTGTGGTCGAGATGGAGGAAGAAGGCGATGCCAACATCCGCTTCGGCGACGGCACGCTTGGACGCCGTCCTGCCGCGGGCGCTTCTTACAGCGCCATCTACCGGGTTGGCAACGGCACGAAGGGGAATGTTGGCGCGGGCGCAATTTCCGTCCTAGTGCACAACGCGAGCCAGGTCAGCAACGATATCACTCGCGTGTGGAACCCACTGCCCGCTCGAGGTGGCGCCGATCCCGAGCCCATGAACGAGGCCAAGCTGAACGCGCCCTACGCCTTTCGCTTCGGCGAGCGGGCGCTCCAGCGTGCGATTACGGGTGACGACTACGCCACCATCGCCGAACGCAACCGCAAGATCCAGCTCGCCGCCGGCCGCCTGGTCTGGACCGGAAGTTGGTACGAAGCCGAAGTCAGCCTCGATGTGAAAGCTGCCTACGCCAAGCAGTCCGCGTCCATCGCCACGGCCATCGACACCTATCTGGAAGACTATCGCCGCATCGGTCACGATCTCGATGCGCGGCTCGGCGAATACGTCTCCATAGATCTCGCGCTCTCTGTCTGCGTGCTGCCCAACTATCTCCGCGGCCACCTGAAGAAAGCGCTGCTCGACGCCTTCAGCAACCGCGTGCTCCCAGGCGGCAAGCTCGGCTTCTTCCATCGCGACCGCCTCACCTTCGGCCAGGGCATCTATCTCAGTGCCATCATCGCCGTGGCACAGGCCAATCCGGGTGTTGCCAGCGTGCGGGTCACGCGCCTCCAGCGCCAGTACCAAGCGCCCAATCACGAAATCGAAAACGGGCTGCTGCCGCTCGGCCATTTCGAAATCGTGCGTCTCGACAACGACCCCAACTAACCCGGCCACGGCCGCCTCGAAATCGACCTACAGGGAGGACGCTAATGAGCTGCGCCAAAACCTGCACCTGCGGATGCTGTGAAGGAACCCGCGCGATCACTCCGCGGGCGCTCTACAGTCTGCCCGGCCAGGATTCGATTGCGTATCGCATTGGCGAGCACGGTTCCTTCTTCGAAACCATGAAGGCGCGGCTGGCCTCCACGGATTTCCCTGCACTCAAGGACCTCGGGGCGCGCACCATCGACGATCCATCGATCGCCATGCTGGACGCGTGGGCCACCCTCGCCGACGTTCTCACGTTTTACCAGGAGCGCCTCGCGAACGAAGGCTACCTCCGCACTGCCACCGAGCGCCGCTCCGTCACCGAGCTCGTCCGCCTCATCGGCTACACGCCGCGCCCGGGCGTCGCCGCGACGGTCTACCTGGCATACGAAATCGATCAGAACGCGGAAGCGCCGGTGGAGATCCCAGTCGGCAGTAAAGTCCAGAGCCTGCCCGGCCCCGGCGAGCTGCCGCAAACCTTCGAGACCAGCGACAAGTTCATCGCCCGCAAGGAATGGAACGCGATACGCCCTCGCCTGGAGCGCCAGCAGTTCATCACGCGCCTCAAATTCGGCACCGATAAAGATCCCGGCGCGCGCGCGTATCTGGTGGGCGTCACCACGAATCTCAAGGCCAATGACGCCCTGTTGATCGAAGCGTTCGGCCGGGTGATGGGCTTCTTCCGCGTCACCGAGGTCACTCCCGACGCTGCGGCGAACCGGGCGCTGGTCCGCTTCGCGCAATGGAACGGCGCACCAGTGCCAATGCCCGCAATCCTACAGATCCGCCGCGCTATTCTGACGCTCCAGCAGACCCCGCTAGCGCAATTTCCCGAAGGCTCGGTCGCGCAGCAGATCCTGGCCGCCCTCGGCATCTTCCTGAACTCGTTCTACGCGGCGACCATCGCGTCGCCGCCCGATCCCGGAGTCGAGGGCGTCCTCAGACGGCCCGCGCTCGCGGCTTTGATCCTCTCGACCATCGAGAAGATCCGCGAGATTGCCGTGTCCTCGCTTTCCGATGAGGTGCTGCTCCGCTCCCTCGAGGCATCGCTTGAGTCTATCGACACTCTGGTGCATAGGGTCGATGAGGTTGGAGCGACCGTCGTCGCCGCTGAGGTCGGTACGCTTAACAAGAGCCTGGGCGCCATTACCGCCCCGACCAGCGTTGCGTCGGACGACGAGCGCGTCGCCGTACTCATGCGCCGGATCTTGGCCGGGCTCAGTGCGGACCGCTCGGTGCCCCCGCGCAACTCACAGGCCCTGGAACGCCATCCGGCCAACGTGATTGACACGTATTCGGACGTCGGCACACAGGCCGTCGCTGCTCTCGCCCCCACCGTCGCCACGACGCTTGCCACCGCCACGCAAAACGCGCAGGTCACGCCCGATGTCGACATTCACGTCTACGCCTTCCGCCAGAAATCGCTGCTGTTCGGCGCCAGCGCGCCGCAGAAGGTGACCGCCGTCAACCGCGATACCGGCGCGATCGAAACCGACGAATGGAGCGAATACGACATAGCCCACCCCGAATCCACCACCGCGATCAATCTTGAGGCGCCGCAGGAAAAAATCCGATCGGGCACTTGGGTTGTGATGGATTACTCGGCGATCGACCCGAATCTCGGAGCTATTCAACTTCCTGCGGACTTAACGCCCGAGCGCCTGCTTATCGCGCGCGCCGGCAATGTGAACTCGAAGCTTGCCCGCTCCGCCTACAGCATCTCGGGCCAGACCACGCAAATCCTTCTCCTGGATCGTGACAGTGGAAACCCCACGTCCTGGTTTATCTACGTTCCGCCGGGAGACGCCGCAGCAGCGGCGAACCCCACTCCCGCGTTCCAGTTGATCCGCCGGCTGGTGGTCTACGCGGAAAGCGAAAAGCTGTACCTCGCACTGGAACCGATCGACGACGATATCTGCGGCGGCGATCAGTGGATCGAGACTGACGGGCTGTACACGGGTCTGGAGACCGGCCGGTGGCTCACGGTCAGCGGCGAGCGTGCGGACGTAATCGACACCACGGGGGTGCAAGGGACGGAGCTCGTGATGCTCGACGCCGTCCGGCAGTACGTGCAAAGGGCCGATTACAGTGGTTACGACAAAGCCGCCGATGCCATTGCCGACCGGCTGCCGATGTTCGCACCGGGAGAGAAGCTCCACACCTTCATCAAGCTTACCGCGCCGCTGGCTTACTGCTATAAGCGGTCGACGGTGCAGATCAACGCCAACGTGGTCAAGGCCACACACGGCGAAACGCGCACCGAAACTCTCGGGAGCGGGGACGCCAGCTCGACGCTGCAAACGTTCGCCCTCAAGCAGGCGCCCCTTACGTTTGTCCCCGCCAACAAGCCCAGCGGCGCCTCCAGGACGCTGGACGTCTACGTCAACGGGGTGGAATGGCACGAAGCTCCGGCCATGCTCGCCATGGGCCCCGCGACCCGCGGCTTCATCACCACCACGAGCGATGACGTCGTGACCTCGGTGGTTTTCGGAAACGGAGTGAACGGCGCGCGGCTACCGACCGGCATCAACAACGTGACCGCCATCTACCGCAGCGGAATCGGCAAGCCGGGCAACGTGAAGGCCGGCCAAATCAGCCAGCTTCTCAGCCGCCCGCTCGGCGTGAAGGGCGTCAACAATCCCATTGAAGCGGCCGGCGGCGCCGACCGCGAGACGCGCGACCATACCCGCAAGAACGCTCCGCTCGCGGTGATGGCGCTCGATCGCCTGGTCAGCACGCGCGATTACGCCGACTTCACCCGCACGTTTGCGGGCATCGGCAAAGCGGCCTCCGCGCGACTCGCCGCCGGCGGCGGCGAAGGCGTCTACGTCACGATTGCCGGTATCGACGATATTCCGATCCCCACCACCAGCGATCTCTACGCCAACCTGGTTGACGCGCTGCGCACTTATGGCGATCCCAGCCTGCCGGTGCGTGTCGATTCGCGCGAGCTCCTGATGCTGGTTCTGAGCGCGCGCATCTATCCCGACCCGGATTACCTGTGGGAAGACATGGTCGACCGCGTGCGCGTCAAGCTTCTGGACCGCTACAGTTTCGACACGCAGGAGCTTGGGCATAGCGTGGTGCTGAGCGAGATCATCGCTCTCATCCAGGGCCAACGTGGCGTCAAATACGTCGACGTTGAAGCCCTCGGCGCGGTGTCGCAGCTCACCTTCAGCGGGCAACTGCGAGCGCCGCAGGAGATTTCCGCCGCCGCGAAGAAGGTGATCGGCGACGCGACGGCCAAGGGCCGGCCCAACCCCTTCGTCGAGGTGAAGGGCATCCGCGTGGAAAAACACGAGGTTCTGCCGGCGCAGATCGCTTTCTTTATTCCCACGCTGCCGGAAACTTTGCTTCTGAACCGGATCGAAGACTGATATGAACAACTCTCCCGACAGGCTCTACGACCTTCTGCCAGCGATCTACCGGCTGCGCGACGCGGACCAAGGCTATCCACTGCGCGATCTGCTGCGCGTGATTGCCGAGCAGGTCAACGCCGTCGAGGCCGACATCACCCAGCTCTACGACAACTGGTTCATTGAGACCGCGCAGGACTGGGTGGTTCCGTATATCGCCGACCTGATCGGCTACACGCCCATCAACGCGCCCGGCGATCCGTCCACCGAGAGCTTGCGGGAAGAGCGGATTCTGGTGCCGCGGGTCGAAGTTGCCAACACGGTGGCGTACCGGCAGCGGCGTGGGACGCTGTCGGTGCTGGAGAACCTCGCCGCCGCTGTTGCCGGCTCGCCTGCGCGCGCCGTGGAATTCTTCCGGGTGCTGCTCTGGACGCAGAACCTCGATCACCGGCATTCGGACGGCTATCGCGCGCGCGTTGCGAGCCTGCGCAGCGCGAATGTGCTGGATAAGATCGGCACGCCGTTCGATCCTTTTGCTCACACGGTCGATGTGCGGCGCATCAACTCCCACCGCTCGGAGGGCAAATACAACATCCCAAGCGTCGGCCTGTGGGTGTGGCGGCTGAAGTCATACTCGGTCACCTACTGCGCAGCCTACTGCCTGGATGTGGGCAAGAGCGCCTACACGTTCTCGATTCTCGGCAATGACGCGCCGCTGTTCACAAAGCCCGTGCCCGAGCTTACACCCACGCACATCGCCCAGGAGATCAATGTGCCCACGCCGATCCGACGGTGGGCGCTCGACGCGGATATCGACGCGTACTACGGCGTGGGCAAAAGCCTCGTAATCTGGGCCGATTGGGCGGGCCACACCGTCAGCGAGCCGGTGCCTGCCAGCGCCATTCAGCCCGCGGATCTTACGGACTGGCATTATTCGCCGCCGGACGGCTATATCGCCGTCGATCCGGTGCTCGGCCGTATTCAGTTTCCGGTGAAACAATTGCCGAAGCGCCACGTGCGCGTCAGCTACCGCTACGGCTTCAGCGGGGACATCGGCGGAGGCGAGTATCCGCGGACGGTCTCGCAGCCGGAAGACGCGAAGATCTACCAGGTGGGCGAAGGCGCTCTTTACCGCCGCATCGCCGAAGCACTCGTTCAGTGGCGCCAGGAGCAACCCGAGCACGCGGTGATCGAGATCACGGACAGCCGGGCGTATGTCGAGCCGATCAACATCGCGCTCCAGCCTAACCAGTCGCTGCAACTCCGCGCTGCGAGTGAATGCCGTCCGGTGATCCGGCTGCTCGACTGGCAAATCGATGCGCCCGACGCCCTGGTGGTCGCAATGGCGGAGGGGAGCGAGATCACGTTCGATGGCCTGCTGGTGACCGGCCGCAGCGTGAGCATTGCCGGCGTGGAGGATCGGACCACGACGTCGGTGTGCGCTGCCCGCGTCAATATCCGCCACTGCACGTTCGTGCCGGGGTGGTCTATCGAATGCAACTGCGAGCCGTGCACGCCCAATAAGGAGAGCCTGAAGATCCGGAATGTGCGCGCCCGCGTCTCGATCGAGCGCAGCATCCTCGGGCCGATCGAGGTACAGGAAGACGACATCAATACCGACCCGATTCCGATCGAGATCTGCGACGGCATTATCGACGCCATGGATGGGGAGCGGGAGGCGATTATCGGGCCGCAGGGACAGCACGCGCATGCCGCCTTCACCATTCGCCCCTCGACCGTGTTCGGCATCATGCAGGTGCACGCGGTCGAGTTGGGAGAGAACAGCATCTTCCTGGATTGCGTCCACGTCGCGCGGAGGCAGATCGGGTGCATGCGGTTCTGCTACGTGCCGGCGGGCTGCCGCACGCCCAAGCGCTACAATTGCCAGCCAGACCTGGTGATCGCCGCGGCGTCCGGCAACGCGGCCCAGGCGCGCGAAGCCGAGCGCGTGATCCCGGCGTTCACCACGCGCCGGTACGGCGGACCCACCTACGCGCAGCTCTCGGTGGATTGTGCTCGCGAGATTTTCGAAGGCGCCGACGACGGCGCCGAGATGGGAGTATTCCATAACCTCTTCCAGCCGCAGAGGCTTGCGAATTTGCGCGCGCGGCTGGATGAATTCTGCCCGGCCGGAATGGACGCGGGTGTTCTGCTAGCGAATTGAATGGGGGAATTATGAAAAGTGATTTTTCGATAGACCGATTCAACCCGGCAAAGCACTACAACCGCGTACTGAAGCAGCAGGGGCGCGTTTATCTGGATGCGGACTGGAACGAGCAGGCGGCCATTTCGCAATATTTTGCTGCGGACCCTGATTGTCGACCTGCTGGGATCGGCCGGAGGCCCACAGGATGCCTGCGGCTTCGAGCTGGTGCTGTCGCCGCCAGATTACCTTGCGCCGGTGATGGGCGATTTCGTTCTGGGCGAGGGCAGCTATTACGTGGACGGCATTCTCGTCGAAAGCGACGCGCCGGTCTATTTCTCGGCGCAGCCTTACCCGCCCTTGCCTCAGAAGTTCGAAACGGGGCAAACCTACCTTGCCTACCTCGACGTGTGGGAGCGGCATATCACGTATATCGAGGACGATTCCATCCGCGAGGCCGCTCTCAACGGTCCCGATACGTGCACCCGCGCGCAGACCGTGTGGCAGGTCAAGCTCATGGAAGCCACCGGCGGCCTCTTGCCGATGGCCGAAAATCGCGACGAGATGGAATCGCGGATGACGGATATGTCGGCCAAGATGGAGAAAGCCGAGAAGGCGCTAGCCAAGGAACACGACCGCAGGAAGCAGGAGACACTCAAGAGGAACATCGCCAAGTTGAAGAAGCAGATTGCGGACCTGAAGGGCCAGATCGAGGTGGTCGGTGCGGGTCCCGCGGGCGGCGCAGGCGCCGTGGGTGCAGCAGGCCCGCCGGGTGGGGACCGTCCGGGGCCGGGGCCGATAGGGGTCGCGCGCGATTGCGACGAACTGCTGGTGGTGCTGGAGGACTGGGGATCGGGGCTGATGGCCGCTGCCATTCCGCCCGCGGATAAATCCGACCTGCCGTGCGTGCTGCCGCCTAAATCGCGGTACCGCGGCCTGGAGAACCACCTGTATCGCATCGAGGTCCACACCTCCGGCAACACCGCCGACGCCAACCGGGTCCCGACGTTCAAGTGGTCGCGCGAGAACGGCTCGGTGGTCACGCTGCCACCTGAGCTATGCTCTGTCCGACGTCATGGCAAGCACTTGAATGGTTTGGTCGGCTGCGGTCATATGTCCGGCCTGGTGGGTTCGCTGCTTGACGAGCAGCTCGCGCGCGCTTGACATAGGGCTTGATATAAGAGGGGGGCATCCCCGTCGCCTTGCATTCTCGTGCCCAATAATGCGCCGAGTCGCAGGCTTCCATGCCGATAAAGCTGGGCTCGATTTGCGAAAAGCACCGGTGCATTTTCGAGCGCGTCAACTTGCGCTTCACGGCAGCAGAGCCTTCGCTCGCCAAGGCGTGGACCTGAAAATAGTTTAATTGTCCGAGGCGGGCGCCACCGCGCCGACGATATATTTGCGAGAGACGACGCAGGTCACCCACATTCGATGTGCCAGACGCCACCGCAAGCGCGATGCAAGACGGCAAGGTTCATCCCGCCGTCTCGCCGGCGGCCAGCGGGCTCGTGGGACGTCCGCCCGCCAGCCGTATCGCCAAGCGATCGAAATAGAGGTAAATCACCGGCGTCGTGAAGAGCGTCAGGACCTGGCTCACGATGAGGCCGCCGACGATGGCGATGCCGAGCGGATTGCGGAGCTCCGAGCCGGTGCCGGTCCCGAGCATCAACGGCAACGCCCCCAGGATCGCGGCAAACGTCGTCATCAGGATCGGGCGAAAGCGCAGGAGACAGGCCTGAAAAATGGCCTCGCGCGGCGAAAGCCCCTCAAGGCGTTCGGCGGCGAGGGCGAAATCGATCATCAGGATCGCATTCTTCTTGACGATACCGATCAGCAAAATGATGCCGATGATCGCGATGACATCGAGGTCGTGGCCGGATGCCATCAAAGCGAGCAGCGCGCCGACTCCGGCCGAGGGAAGCGTGGAGAGGATCGTGACCGGATGGATGAAGCTTTCGTAGAGCACACCGAGAACGATGTACATCGTGATCACGGCGGCGATAATCAAAAACACCTCATTGGCCACGGAGGCCCGAAACGCCGCGGCCGCGCCTTGAAACGACGTGATGAAGCTGCCGGGCAGTCCAATCTCTTGCTCGGCCTTTTCGATTGCCGCAACGGCGGCGCCGAGCGAGCCGCCCCGCGCGACATTGAACGAAACGGCGGTGGCCGGAAACTGCCCGAGATGGGTGACCAACAACGGCCCTTGGCGCTGGTTCACGTGGACGATCGCGGAAAGTGGAACTTGCCCATTGCTGCCCGATGCCGATGACGGCAAGTAAAACGATGAAAGACTGGACAGCGCGCGTTGCAGGGATGGGTCGGCTTCCATGATGACCCGGTACTGATTCGATTGGGTGTAGATGGTCGAGATGATGCGCTGGCCGAAGGCATCGTAGAGCGCATTGTCGACGCTCGCCGGCGTAATCCCGAACCGCGCCGCGGTCGCCCGGTCGATGACGAGATCGACCGCGAGGCCTTGGCTCTGCATATCGCTCGCTACGTCGCTGAGCTCCGGCAGTTGCCGGAGACGTTGCATCAGCTTTGGCACCCAGCTTTTTAGCGCGCTGGCATCCGGATCTTGCAAGATGAAATGATATTGCGCGCGGCTGACGCTGGAATCGATCGTCAGATCCTGAACGGGCTGCATGTAGAGCGAGACGCCAACGATCCCGGAAACCTCGTTCTGCAGGCGGCGGACGATTTCGCCGGCGCCGAGCGCCCGCTCGTCCCTAGGCTTGAGATTGATCAAAAATCGGCCAGAGTTGAGCGTGGTGTTGTCGCCGTCGACGCCGATGAACGAACTCACATTGTCGACCGCCGGGTCGCGCAAGATCGCGTCGGCGACTTGCCGCTGAAGGCCGGCCATCGCGGCGAAGGAAACGCTTTGCGGGGCTTCCGAAATCGCTTGGATCATGCCGGTATCTTGCACCGGAAAAAACCCCTTCGGAATCGCGACATAGAGCACGATTGTGACAGCGAGCGTGGCGATTGCAACGAACAGGGTAAGTGGCTGGTGCCGCAGCACGATGTCAAGCGCCCGGCCGTAGCGCGCGACCAATCCGTTGAAGGCCCGCTCCGCCTTGAGATCGAAGCGGTTGCGCTGGCCATCGGGGCGATGCCGGATCAGACGCGCGCAGAGCATGGGCACGAGCGTCAGCGAAACGATCGCCGAAATCACGATCGTGACCGCGAGTGTGATCGCGAATTCGTGGAACAGACGGCCGACCACCTCGCCCATGAACAAGAGCGGAATCAGCACCGCAATCAGGGAAACGGTCAACGAAATTATGGTGAAGCCGATCTGCTCCGAACCTTTCAGCGCGGCCTGCAAGGGCGGATCCCCGGCCTCGACGTAGCGGGCAATGTTCTCGATCATCACGATCGCGTCGTCGACAACGAACCCGGTCGAGATCGTCAGGGCCATCAGCGAAAGATTGTCGAGGCTGAATCCCAAAAGGTACATGGCGCCAAAGGTGCCGACGAGGGACAAGGGCACCGAAAGGCTGGGAATGATGGTCGCCGGAAGATTACGCAGGAATAAAAAGATCACGAGGATAACAAGCGCGACCGCCAGCCCCAGCTCGAACTCGACGTCGGCGACGGAAGCGCGGATGGTCGTCGTGCGATCGCTCAGCACGCCGACGTTAACGGCCGCCGGGAGGTTTGCCACGATAGTTGGCAGCAGGCGTTTGATCGTGTCGACGACCTCGATCACATTCGCCCCCGGCTGGCGGCGGATGCTGAGGATGATGGCCGGCGTAGTGTTGTCCAAGGCGCCGAGCTTCGTATTTTCAGGGCCCGGGCCGACGCTTGCCACGTCCGAGAGGCGGACTGGACCGCCATTGCGGTAGGCGATGACGAGCGCGCCGTAGCCGGCGGCGCTGGTGATTTGGTCGTTCGCGTTGATCGTCGAGGCTTGTGCCGGGCCGTCGAAGCTCCCCTTCGGGATATTGACGTTGGCATTGGCAATCGTGGTGCGAAGATCGTCGATATTGAGGCCATAGGCGGCGAGCGCGGCGGAATTGAATTTGATCCGCACCGCCGGCCTTTGGCCGCCGCCAATGCTCACCAGTCCGACGCCCGGTTGTTGCGAAAGCTTTTGCGCGAGCCGCGTCTCGCCGATGTCCTCGAGCTCGGTCAACGGCAAGGTCTTGGAGGTGACGGCAAGAGTCATGACCGGCGCGTCGGCTGGGTTGATCTTTGCGTAGATTGGCGGCGCCGGCAGGCCGCTCGGCAGCAAATTGTTGGCGGCATTGATCGCGGCCTGAACTTCCTGCTCGGCGACATCGAGGCTTAGGTTCAGCGTGAACTGCAAGGTGATGACCGAAGCCCCGGCCGAGCTTGACGAGGTCATCTGGTTAAGGCCAGGCATCTGCCCGAGCTGCCGCTCGAGTGGCGCGGTCACCGAAGACGTCATCACCTCGGGGCTCGCGCCGGGAAGAAAGGTTTGCACCTGTATCGTCGGATAATCCACTTCCGGGAGGGCGGACAGCGGCAGGAATTTGTACGCAACGCCGCCGGCGAGCATGATCGCCGCCATAAATAGCGTGGTCGCGACCGGGCGCAGTATGAACCCGCGGGATGGGTTCATCGTCGCGCTCCAGCGCCAGATGCCGCCGGGTGCTCATTCATCTTCTTGCATCTACTTGCATCTTCATGGCTGGCCCGGCTGGCTAGAATGGCCGCCGCTACGGTGGTTACTTGGCCCGCTTTTATCGCGCGGCGCGGCATCCGCCGGGTGCGCGGCCCGGCCATCGGACCCCTCTCCGCCGGCGGCGATCAAGACCTTTGCTCCGTCGCGCAAGCGGTCGGCGCCATCGACGACAACTCTATCGCCAGGCGAAAGGCCCTTATTCACCGCGAACATTGCGCCGTCCAGAGGTCCGAGGTCGACGGGTCGCGCCGACGCCGTATCATCTGCGCCGACGACGTAGACGTAAGTGCCGGGGGCGCCGTGCTGGACCGCGCTCGAAGGCACGGTCACGGCGCCGCGCAAGGATTTGATCAAGAGCCGGGCATTGACAAACTGGTTTGGAAAAAGCTTGTCGTCCAGATTATCAAAGTTGGCGCGCAACTTCACCGTTCCGGTCGTAGGATCGATCTCGCTGTCGAGCGCCTCGACCTTGCCAACCGAAAGGGGGATAACATTGGCGCGGTCGTAGGCCGTCACCTCGAGCGCCCTCCCGTCACGCATCGCCGCCATGATTTCCGGAATATCATCCTCCGGCACCACGAAAATCACCGTGATCGGATGCATTTGAGCGACCACCACGAGGCCGGCGTCGGTGGTTTGCACATAATTGCCAGGATCGACCAAACGCAGGCCAATGCGGCCATCGACGGGCGAAACGATGTGCGCGTAGATCAAGTTCAACTTCTGATTATCGATCTGGGCTTGATCAAGCTTGACCGAACCCTCGTATTGCTTGACGATAAACACTTGATCCTCGGCCTGCTGGCGCGCAATGGAGTTCTGCTTGACGAGGGTTTGATAGCGCGCCAGATCCATCCTAGCTTGGTCGAGAAGTCCCTGATCGTGAGCGAGCTGACCCTCGAATTGAGCTTCGGCCAATTGAAACGGGCGCGGATCGATCTGCGCTAGAAAATCGCCTTTCTTGACCGATTGGCCTTCCTTGAAGCCGACGTCGAGAAGTTGTCCGTTGACCTGGGTCTTCACCGTGACGGTCGCGATGGGCGTCACCGTGCCGAGGGCATTCACGACGACCTTGATGTCGCCGGTGCCGATAGTGGCCACTCCGACCGGTTGCGGCGCGGTTTCCTGACCGCGCTCCGAATCCCTTGGCGCCCGAAGCGTCGCCGTGATTCGATAAATGCCGAGCCCAAGCAAGACGGCGATGCCAAGAAGAACGACCGGCCGCAGCCGCGACCGCGGCTTTGCCTTGGTGCCGGGCGGCATGGCCCTGTCTTCGTGGAGGCCGGTGACATCGTCGCGCAGAAGCGTGTCGTCGGAGGCCTCTATCTTGGCCCCATGCGTCCGGTCATCCATGTTTTAGCATCCAGTGCCTTGCCATTTCATACATCTAGCTCATCTGAAAAACGGCCGATCATTGTTCCAAGGCGTCTTACGGCCGCTATTCCTTGGCATGAAAGTTTCGTAATGTTCCGGTTCCGAGACCCGGCTCATAGCCTCGCTGCCACAATGGCTCAAAATCAATAGCCGAGACCTATCATCAAACCCGCGAGGTCGCCGGCTCACACGACTTAATCTTCACAGGATTCGGCGGCACAATTTTCCTAAATGGGGGGAATGAATGGATTGTACCTACTTTCCAACTCCAGGCTGCTTGGGAGTTGGCTGGCATACCATCCGCCGCCAAGCGCCTCGATTAACGTGACAGCGGCAAGAAAGCGGTCCTGTCTTACCGTCAACGCGGACTCTTGGTTGGAAAGCAACATTGCATCGGCGACGACGACGGCGGTGAAGGCCACCGTGCCGGCCTGATATTGATTGAGCAGAACATCTACCTCCTCTTGCGCCGACTTGACCGCGGCGTCGATGACCTTCTGCTGGCGCGCCAATATGCGAATCGCGGCAAGCTCGTCTTCCACCTGCTGAAAGGCCGCCAGCACCGTCTGCCGGTAAGTTGCCACGTTTTGTTCGTAAGTGGCTATCGCCGCCTCGACTTGTGCGCTGAACTTTCCGGCATTGAAAACGGTTTGCGCGGCGGAAGCGCCGAGACTATACATTTCGTTGGCAAGCGAGACCGCAAGCCCCCCGGTTCCGGTGTACCCGAACACGCCGGTAAGGCTGATGTCGGGATAGTAAAGGGCGACGGCGGCGCCAATGAGAGCATTCTCTTGCTGCATCATCCGTTCGGCCGCGGCAATATCCGGACGCCTTTCCAACAATGTCGAAGGCACACTCACCGGAATGTCCGGAAGCTTGAAGCCGAGCGGCGTGGGCGCGATCGTCAAATCCGCGGGCGGTTTGCCCATCAAAACCGCGATCGAATGTTCGAACTGCGCCCGCATGACGCCGACATTGATCGCCTGGGCCTGCGTAGTTAAGACCTGCGTCCGTGCAGTCGCGACGTCGGCCTGCGAGGCCGTGCCAGCCTTGTACTGATTCTCGGTGATCGTTAGCGTTTTTTTGTAATAGACGACCGTGCGATCAAGTAGATCCTGCAGCGCATCCGCCGCACGCAGATTGTAATAGGCGGTGGCGAGCATGGCCTGGGCGGAAAGCTTGGCATTGGCGAGATCGGCGGCGGAGACTTGGGCGCCGGACACGTCGCTTTCCACCGTGCGGCGGATCTTGCCCCATAAATCGAGATCCCAACTGCCGTTGGAGGCCAGAGTGTAGACCGTTCTAGTGACGCCAGTGCCTAGCGCGCTCCCGATTGCCTTTGGCCCGAAATGCGAGCCAACGTAGGAATAATTCACGGTGACCGTCGGAAACAGGCCAGCCTGCGCCTCCTTGATGACGGCGAGCGTTTGCCGGTAGGCCGCCTCGTCGGCGGCGACGGTCTGGTTGGAGATTTCGACTTGCGGCTCAAATGAATCGAGCTTTTTATCCGTAAACACCGACCACCAGGTGCCGCGGTCGATGTCGTCGCGCGGCGTAGCGCGTTTCCAGCCTTTCAGCTCCTTGTAGGCTGCGGGTTCCGGCGCGGACGGGCGCAGATAGTCAGGTCCGACGCTGCATGCGGCCGGAATGACGGCGAGGATCGCGCCCGAAAAGCCTGCCCAAGCTTTCCATGGAGGCTCGCGCATTGGCCGCATTGGATGCAGTTGCTCCGGACACCGCCGTTCGATCCCCTCGGCCAGTTGGTCATCGATAACGGATTCCCGACGAGCCTGGCAACATAATACGGCGACACTAAAGCCAAATCCGGTTGGCGATGCGAAAACGTTCAGGTGCCGCTTTCGAGCCACACGCCCCGCCTAAGCATCGTTCCAGTAAGTGGTTTCGGCTCGTTGGGAGAAAATGATGCGACAATAAGCACCCTAAGTAAAGGTGCGTTGCATGGTGGACAGAGTTTTACTTAGAGCTTTAGCGAAGGACGCAGGAAAAATGCGCCAGAAATGGTGTATATCTGGCTTGATCGAAAATTACGCCGAGAAATCACCCACTCCCAGGTTTTCCGATCGAAGTGACAAGAGAGGTTATAAAATGAGTGGCTGCCGCGCTGCCAATAGCATTCGCCGACGCGACCACCGTTTACCCGCGAACGCATCGGCGCAAGACTATACTTCTTGGACGGCAACGGAAGACTTATAATCCTTAATAGTCTAGCGTACTTGCAGTTTACCTCGGGCTCGACCGGCAACCCCGTGGCGTGATGGTCAGTACGCCAATCTTCTCTCAGTAAAGCGCTCATAAAGCAGAGCTATGCGAGACCGTGCGACCCCTCGCCAAAAGCCAGATCGCCTGGAAATGCCGCGACGCGGTGGCATCCTGACATCTCACGTACCGCTTCCAGCTGCTCCACACTCAAATGTTCGCGGACCGTCACCATGTGGCGCCCCCCCGACTCATGGCGCTTAAGAATATCTGCTTCGCAAGGTCGCGTGAATCCCCATTTTCAACGTCGAGTCATTCAGCCGAAAATCGGATCACTAATCCGTAGCGCGGCCCGGGCGCGGAGTGCCCTTTGCCCTATCGCGCGAAGGTATTGCAAGAATCTACGTTGCCGGATTTCATGCCGGCGTTCAACCATTGCACGCGCTGCGCCGCCGTGCCGTGGGTAAAGGAATCGGGTACGGCAAAACCTTGCGCCGCCTTCTGCAAACGATCGTCGCCGATTGCCTGCGCGGTCGCGACCGCCGTTTCGATGTCGCCCGCCTCCAGGAATTGGTATTTGCGCTCGGCATTGGCGGCCCATACGCCGGCGAGGCAATCGGCCATGAGCTCGACCCGCACCGACAAATTATTCGCCTCGCCCTTGCTCGCGGCGTTTAGCTGCGCCGCCTGAACTTTCGGCAGAATGCCAAGCAGGTTCTGGACGTGATGGCCGATTTCATGCGCGATGACATAAGTGTAGGCGAAGTCGCCGCCCCCGCCGAGGCGCCGTTTCATGTCCTGGAAGAAGGCCGCGTCGAGATAGACCTTCCGATCTCTCGGGCAATAGAAAGGCCCCATGGCCGACTGGGCGCCGCCGCAGCCCGAGGCGGTCCGCCCGCTATAGAGGACGAGCTTCGGCTTTACGTAGGCAACGCCCTTCTGCCGCGGCAGGACTTCCGACCAGACGGTTTCGTTCGCGGCGAGAACGGCGGCGACGAATTGGCCCATATCGTCGGAGGGCGTCGCGGTCTGCGTCGCGCTGGTTTGCGCCCCCTGGCGCATGTTGTTCACCATTTCCGCGCCGCCGATCAGAACCCGTGGATCGATGCCGAGCGCCCAACCGAGGAGACCCAGAACCACCACCGTACCGATGCCAAGACCGCCCTTGCCGGCGATGCCGCCACCGCCGCGCCGGTCCTCGACATTGTCCGAACGGCCGAAATCTTGCCATTTCATAAGCGCCTCCCGCATGCCTTGTTGCGTCTCCCGCGCGCGGGCCGCACCATTCGCCCCGGCCGGCCCGCGGCACATTCAGAGAAGTTTGCCAGCTCGCCAAAATTTACATCGAAAACCTTTGAGCCAAGGGCGGAGCCGCGAATGGCCGTCGTCTCTGTCAGGGTCATTTCTTGAATGTTCCGATCAGCCACAAAGCCATAAGAATCGCTCCAATTACGTATACTGCGTGGTCCGTGATCCAAGTGAATAGAGCGCCCAGGTCCAGGCTTTTGATGAACGAATTAGCATTTCCTCCGAAGAAGTTGTTGATAGCGGGAATAATTTCGTCGAGCCATTGCAAAGACATTACATATAGCTGTTGCATCCAAATCCCCAGTATGACGCCATGCAGCGTTGCAGGTAGCGGCTGACGCCTCTCCCCCGCGACGCGGACGAAAAAGACTATCCGCCGGTGACGCTCATATGACGCGCAACCGCGGGCCTCGTATGGTCGCGATCGATGATGAAATCATGGCCCTTGGGCTTGCGGGCAATGGCGGCGTCGAGAGCCGCGTGCAAAAGTTCGTCCGTTTGCGATGCGCGCAATGGCGCGCGCAGATCGGCCGCGTCCTCCTGGCCAAGGCACATGTAAAGCCTTCCGGTGCAGGTCATGCGCACGCGATTGCAGCTTTCGCAAAAATTATGGGTGAGCGGCGTGATGAAGCCCAAACGGCCGCCGGTTTCCTCGACATGCACATAACGGGCGGGCCCGCCTGTCCGGTAGCCGGTTTCGCGAAAAGTGAAGCGCTCCTTGAGCCGCGCCTCGACCAGGTTTAGAGGCAAAAATTGATCGAAGCGCCGCGCGTCGATCGAACCCAGCGGCATGACCTCGATCAAGGTGAGGTCGTGGCCGCGCCCATGCGCCCATGCGAGCATGGGAGCGATCTCGGCCTCGTTCACGCCCTTAAGCGCCACCATATTGATCTTGACCGAAAGTCCCGCGTCTTGCGCGGCATCGATCCCGGCCATTGTTTGCGCGTGATCGCCCCAGCGGGTGATCGCCTTGTATTTCGCCGGGTCGAGCGTATCGAGCGACACGTTGAGACGGCGCACTCCCGCTTCCGCGAGTTCCTTCGCATGATGCGCGAGCCGCGATCCGTTCGTCGTGAGCGTCAATTCGGAGAGCGCACCGGACTCGATGTGGCGGCCGAGCACACGGAACAGGTGGAGGATATTCCGGCGCACCAAGGGTTCCCCGCCGGTGATTCTGAGCTTGCGGACGCCGCGGCTGACGAAAGCCGCGCACAAACGGTCGAGCTCTTCGAGGGTGAGCAAATCGCGCTTAGGCAGGAAATTCATGTCCTCGGACATGCAATAGACGCAGCGCATGTCGCAGCGATCGGTCACCGATACCCGGAGGTAGGAGATCGCGCGCCCGAACGGATCGACGAGCGGTGGCGTGCCACGCGGGGCCGGCGCCGCGGAAAAAACTGCCCGCTGGATTGGCGTTGCGATGTTCATCGGCATACCCTTACCTATCCGGGCGCGGGATTTCCACGTCAAAATAGCACATCCAAAATGATACATAGTGAGTGTCGGCGAAAAAGCGGGTGCGCGGCGGCGAATAGGCGGCGCGGCGCATGAAAGGGATGCGTTTTCAACTGATCGTCGAGCCGGGCCGCGCCGTGCGTCATGCGCCCCGGCTGATCGCGCGGCTGCCGGCCGGATTTCTCGATCTCATCTGCGATGCTCTGCTGCGACCTGCGCCGAGCGGATGCGCCCCACGCCAGCGTGCATTAGTCGGCCTTTAAATAAGCCGATTTGATAAATAAGCCGATTTGAGTGCTCCCGCATGGTGGCTTTTCCGAAGACTGAACGCCTAAGCGATGCAGCCAACAGTCGACATGCCAATTATCGTGCGAGCTGCTTTTTGGTGGCACCGTTTCGGCGTCAGAGGGAAGTGGCGTATTCCCAGGGCCATTGGTCGAATTTGGCAAGGAGAAAACAGATATATTTTAACCAGGCACGGTGGATTCTTGTCCGTCGATTCATCCAATCTCGACATTTATGCTTATATATCTAACTTGGGCGGACAAGCGGACCCAAATGTGATGCAAACTTGTGAGCGTGTA
This sequence comes from Methylocella sp., assembly GCA_050728695.1. GTDB lineage: Bacteria > Pseudomonadota > Alphaproteobacteria > Rhizobiales > Beijerinckiaceae > Methylocapsa. The sequence goes on from JBOHJV010000038.1 coordinate 22,095, forward strand.
CTGCGTTCAGGTGACATTTATTATGATATAGGGTCAAATACAGGGATCTTTTCGATAGATGCGGCCATTGCCATTCCCGATTTGACAGTTTATGCCTTCGAGCCACAGCCATCGCTTACGTATCATATTCGGCGATCCATCGACGCTAATAACCTGCAACGCGTGAAGTGTTTAGAGCTTATGCTCGGGTCAGAAGACGGGGAAGCAATTCTCTATCTTGCCAAGCATGCTATTCGCGCATCTATGGTTCCACTTGAGCGAGGTTTTCCGCAGCTGGACGCTTCTATCAACGAGCTCTGTAGGATGACTGATTGGCTTTGCTCGGTTCCCGTGCGAGATTTTGTCTGAGGTGACGCGCCGGCGCCCCGATGGGAGCGATTGTCGATCATGCCGCCG
>JBOHJV010000039.1:0-22453 GCA_050728695.1 Methylocella sp.
CGGTTAGAATTTTAAATATTTGCGATTCGCGGCTGCCGCACATGGCGGCCAGCTGCCTCAAGGGGGAAGCTTCATGATCACACGGCGCGGTTTGCTGGAAGCGGCCGGCGGGGCGCTGGCATTCGGGGGCGGCGGCGCCTTGACGGCCCCGGCGGGCGCCGCCGGGTCAACAAACAGCGGTCTCCTCTGGCTTTCACCCTTGCTGCCCGCAGGCACCCGCTCGGACGCCGTTCTCGATACTCTGCCCGGCAAAAAGCCGCTGATCAAACTGTCGTACCGGCCACCCAATTACGAGGCGCCGCTTAGCTATTTGCGCACGGCGATCACCCCCAACGACGAATTTTTCGTCCGTTATCATCTCGCCGACATCCCGCAGATCGACGCTGGCACGTGGAAGCTGAATTTGGGTGGAGCGGGCGCCAACGGCGATTTGCAAATCGGACTCGCCGAGTTGAAAAAACTGCCAGGATTCGAAGTCGCCGCCGTCTGTCAATGCTCGGGCAATCGCCGCGGATTGTTTGTGCCCCATGTCGCCGGCGTGCAATGGGGCCATGGCGCGATGGGCTGCGCACGCTGGAAGGGCGCCAGGCTCAAGGATGTGCTCGACTTGGTTGGGCTCAGGAAGGACGCGGTCGAAGTGGTGTTCGATGGCGCCGACGGCCCCGTCCTTGACAAGACGCCGGACCTCGTAAAAAGCCTCCCCGTGTGGAAAGCCATCGAGGAGACGACGCTCGTCGCCCATGAGATGAACGGCGAGCCGCTGCCGCATTGGAACGGCTTTCCGGCGCGGATCGTCGTGCCCGGCTGGACCGCGATCTATTGGGTGAAGCACATTACCAGCATCACGGCCGTGACCACGCCCTTCGATGGGTACTGGACGAAGTCAGCCTACCGGATTCCGGTCGGAAAATTTCCTTTGGTGGCGCGGTTTATTTCGCAGGAGACGGCCGCCACTACTCCGGTCACCGAGATCGTCGTGAACTCGCTCATCACGAGCCCGGCCGATGGCGCAAGCATCGAGGCGGGAGGCAGGACGGCCATCAGCGGAATCGCCTGGGACGGCGGCTACGGCATTCGCTCGGTCGAGGTCTCGGGCGACGACGGCAAGAGCTGGACGGAAGCGGCGCTCGGAGAGGAACCCGGCAAATTCGCGTTTCGCACCTGGAGCCATGAGTTTACCCCCGAGCGGCGCGGAAAACTGGCGCTGATCGCGCGCGCCACCAATCGGATCGGCCAAACCCAGACGCGGGAGCCGATTCCAAACCCGGCGGGCTATTGTAACAACGTCGCGCAGACCGTGACGCTCGATGTCGTTTGAGGAAACAGCCTTGCGGTGGATTGCGATTTTTGCCGCGCTGGCCTTTGTCCCGGCGTTGGTCAGCGCCGATGAACCGGTCGTGCATCTCAAGCAGGCGCCGGGGGTGGAGCTTGTCGAGGGCCATTGCGGCGCTTGTCATAGCCTCGATTACATTCCGATGAATTCGCCATTTCTCGACGCGGCGCATTGGGACGCCGAAGTCGCCAAAATGATCGAGGCGTTTGGCGCGCCGATCGATCCGGCGGACGCCAAGACCATCGGGGAATATCTCAAGGAGAATTACGGTGAGTGAAGTGGTTTTTGGGAAAACGCCATGCGAAGACCCGCGCTAGCTAGCCGGGCACTTTCCAAAGGCCAATCGTCCGGCGCATCCGCGCGCGGAGTCTGGCTTGCCGGCTCCTATGCGGGACCGCCGTGAACGGCGATGATTTCTGGCCGACCAGCGCTACGGCGCTCTCGCGAAGACCGTCACCGCGCCGTTTTCCGAGTCGACGAGGTCGAACTGGTTGGGCGTAAGCGCTCTAAATGTCGCCGTGAAATTTCTCCCGTTCTTCATGTCGATTATGACATTTCCTTCGGACCACAGCCGAAACGTCCCTGGTTCCATGTTGCCTTGTTTGGCGGAACCAATAAAACTCATGCCAAGCGTCTTGTCCGTTCGAAACACGATGTGCCAGGGGCGGCCGGCCGCCTGCCATTCTCCCACGATCGCGTCGATGTTCACATAGCCACCCGCCTTTGGGCCGATGAGCACATCCTTAAACTCCATGAAGCCAAGGAAACCAAGGGCAAGACCTACGAATACGGCTATGCCAGCGATCTCCGCGCCCGACGCACCCCGGGCCCTCTTTGGCGGGATGGATGATGCATTCATCGCGACCTCCCAACGATCAAAGCACGAGAGCGGCAGAATCTGCCGGTTTGCTTAGCTCAACAAGACCGCAAAAGGTGCCGCCATTTTCCTGGTCAAGCATTGTAACACGCGGCCGGTGTCACGCCAGGGTCAACCCCTCCTCTCGATCGCATCAAAAGGCTAACCGACCAACATCCTGGACCCTCGTGCGACCGCGAAGGCGAGCCGCCGAGCCTTGGATATCCCCGAAACAGCGAAGTCCCGCCGAACACGGACCGCCTCGCGCTGATCGCATGTGCGCCAAGTTATGTTGCGGCGGCCTATTTTTTCTTGCTTCGATCGTCCTTCGCCCCCGCCGATTTCTGGGGGTTGAGCCCGAACGGCGCCTGGGCGACCGCGGCGACCTTGGGCTTTTCCTTTTTCGGCTTCTTGGCTTCGCGGTTCCCGCGTTGCTGACCTTTTGCCATCGCTATCCTCTTCCGAATGAGGCTCGCTTGTGCGAGCCAGGCGTCACCCGCCACGGGCGGGTTTTTCGGTTCTGCAAGCAGCCGCTCGAAGTCGGCGAAAACATCCGCGATGAGCTTCGCCCGCCGCAGATCTTCCGCGGCCGGCGTCTGTGCAAGCAGGACTAGAAGATAACGGGCCTTGGCCACGGCTTCAACCCATGCGGTGGCAGGCGCGGCGAGTAGCAAGTCGTCGAGTTCCTCCTGGTGCGCCCGGAGCTCGGCGTGGCGGGCATCGGCAGCGGCGCGCCGACGGCGCATTTTGGCCGCCATTTGTGCCGCCACCCCTCGCCGACCATCGAGATCGATTGGGTCTTCCGCCAAAATTTTCCCCGTTTCAGCGAGCTTAGATCGACTGGGCGAATTAAAAACTCAGCTGATCCAGCCGTTCATTCATTAGTACGCCTTGCCGGGAGCGGCGCTGTCCGGTTTTGACCACTTATCGCTGGTTTTAGAGTGCTGGCTGGCTCGAGGGACCAGAGCGAAAAAACATACCCAGAAGGCTGGGCCGGTCGGCGCGGAACGGTTTTGGCGTTGCTGGCGTCGATCGACGATTGAAGTTCCGGTCCTGACGCAACGTGGGCCAGACGCCTTTCCGCAACTCCTGGTCAAAGACTTCAAGAAGGGTCTTTTAGAAAAATTGCACCGCCTCGGCGTCGTTGAAACGCATGTTAGACTAGGATTCGGTGTTGTCGATGCGATCGCGCGTCGCCACCGTAAAGTCCGGCATTTCGGACGAGCATGAGTGGCTGGAGGTGCGCCGGGCTGGGAAGCTGCTGGGACTCGTATGGATGAAAGGCACCTTGAGCTGCCCGATGGTGCAAAGCAATCTCTGTCCGCCGCCCGCGTACTTCTGGGTTGATGGCGGCTACCAGGCGCATTCGCGGCCGTCGTAGTGGAAGAATTTGCCCGTCTGCACCGGACCTAGGGTCTCGATCAGGCGCCTCAGCGCCGCCACGCTCTCGGCGGGGGCAAGGGTTGCGCCCGCGCCGCCCATGTCGGTGCGCACCCAGCCTGGATTGACAAGCACGCAGCTGATGCCGCGCGGGGCGAGATCGATCGCGAGGCTGCGCATCACCATGTTCACCGCGGCCTTCGAGCTGCGGTAGGCGATCGAACCACCGGACGTATTCTCGGCGATTGAGCCCATGCCGCTAGTGACGGTGACGATAAGCTTGCGGTTGCTGCGCGCCACGTTGTCGGCGAACGCCTCCGTCACGCGCGTCGGCCCCATGGTGTTGACATCGAGCACTCTCGCCCACGCACCGTAATCGATGGCCCCAACCGTCTGCCGCGGCGGCCCGCCGATTCCGGCGCTGTTGAGCAGGAGATCGACCGCGCGCCCCTCGAGCTTGGCGGCCGCCGATCTGAAGCTGGCGAGATCCGTCACGTCGAGGGCCAGGATCTCCACTAGCCCTTCCTTCGTTTCGGCCAACCGTCGCAGGTCCGAAGCGCTGCTCGGATCGCGGCACGCGGCATAAACTCGCCATCCGTCGGCCGCGTATTGTTTGGCGAATTCGAACCCGAGACCGCGATTTCCGCCAGTGATCAAGACGCTTGGCATCGCATTCTCCTTTCGGGCCGGCGACGGACCGGCTTAGCCAAGCGTTCCAATCCGATAGATTGGCCGACGATGGCCTGCGTGTAGTATCCAGCGTATCGCCGGAAGATACCCCTTTCGCTCAACGCGTGCGACTCTGGCGAAAACGATGCTCCTATCACGCCGCCAGCGGTTGCGGCTTGTCCCGCCGCGCATTATGGTCTGGCCGCCGCGGGTGGCAGCTGGAATGAAAGCGGCATCGGGGCGTCGCCAAGCGGTAGGGCAGCGGATTGTTATTCCGCCATGCGGAGATTCGAGCGCATCGTGTCATCGGATTCCAACATATTCAGTGAGAACGCGAGCGCGCCATTGCGCTCGCGCGCGCGCGCGACCAACGACAACGCAATTTTGAGCCGCGGCCGCGACGTCTCGTCCCCGCGACGGGCCGAAGCCGAATTTGCCGAGCAGCATTCCGCCGATCCGGCGTTGCGCAAAACCGGCATCCAGGTCATTGGCGACATGCCCTGGGGGGCGCATCTTTGTGTTTTCTTCGAGACCAAGGCGGACTTGCTGAACACCGCGGCCACTTATTTCGCGGCCGGACTAGCAAGCAACGAATTCTGCGTGTGGGTGGTCTCCGATCCGATCGCGGCGGAAAACGCAAAGACGTTGTTAGCCCGCGAGATACCGGATTTTGACCAGCATCAGACGTACGGGCGCATCGAGATACTCGATGGCACCGAGTGGTATATCAAAGGAGATAAGTTCGATCCAAATAAGATCGCCGGCGGCTGGAGCGAGAAGCTCAACGGCGCCTTGGCCAGGGGCTACGAGGGGATGAGGGTCAGCGGCAATGCGTTCTGGTTCGAATCGAAATATTGGAAGGGGTTCCGCGATTACGAGCATGAACTCGATCGCTCTCTCGCCGGCCAGAAAATGATCGCTCTCTGCACCTACTCGCTCCAGGCGAGCAGGGCCGTGGACATGCTGGACGTGGCGCGTGCGCACCAGTGCACCGTAACGAGGCGAAACGGCAGTTGGGAGTTTCTGGAAACGCCCGACCTCACGCAAGCCAAGTGGGAAATCGAGAAGCTGAGCGGCGCACTGGACGTCATGTTGGAGCCTTTTCCTGGTCACGAGTTGTTGACGCCGCGGGAACGCGCGACGCTGGCGCAAATCGTAAGGGGAGCCTCAAACAAGGAAGCTGCGCGCGCGCTCGGCATCGGCCCGCGCACCGTCGAATTTCACCGCGAAAACATCATGCGCAAGCTCAGCGCGAAGAACGCGACCGACCTCGTGCACTGCATGCTATGCGACTCCTTCAAATCGCGGCGGCGGCTGGAATCCGAAATCCTGCTACTGCGGCATCGGCTCAACTGCGGATCGCTTGACCCACCTATCGCGGCCTCCCGCAATGCCGACTCTGCTGGCGACAAATAAGATGCTGCGGTCCTGCATGAAATCTCGCGCAACAAACCGGAGGCGAATAGGCGATTTTTGCGCGTGATTATTCGCTGGCAAGGGCCACGGCCTTTCCGCTACGCTCAGCTTCGACCGGGCGGCACCGGCATTCTCCGCGCGGCACTGGCGCCGGCTCCTGCACCTGCTTGAAAATAATGGCGGCGCCGTCGATTGGCTTTGCCCTGCCTGTTTGGCGAAAGCGGGCAGCTGGCTGCCCCTGCGACCCGGCGCCAACCGAGGCGGAGTTCCCCCGTATTCGTCCCAGTACCATTTGCCGCGGCCTCGCTACATTTTCTGCAACCTCAACGGGCAACACTTAAGGGGAGAAACCTTATGACTACTCTTTCAAAATTATCCCGGGAAGGCGCCTTCCATGGTGGGTTCGCGGTGACGTTGGCGCTTGCTGTCGCAACCTTGGCCGCCTCGATTAGCGCGGCGGGCGCTCAGCCGGGTCGTCAATCCCATGACGTTCAATTCTCCAAATTGCAATGCACCAATCCGAAAAGCGGTGCGACGTGGAACGTCAACGTCGATTACAACCGGAGCACGGTCGATTCATTTCCGGCCAATATCACCAGCAGCCAAATCTCCTGGCACGACGCTTCGCATGGCGGCTATTACTACCTGGATCGTGCATCCGGCGCGCTGACGTTCAAGAATGCCACGACCACGGGCGGCTATTCTCTCCACGACACCTGCCGTGCCGGTTGACGGCGTCCAGTCGATCCCGCGCGTACAAAAACATGATCGCGCGACGCCATCGCGGGATCGCGCCGACGTCTTGCCGGACTGAAACTTGCGCGGCGGTTGCCTTGGGCGGGGAAGTCCCGCCGCGCCGCCGCGCGCCCGCGTCGCTTCGATGCATGGTGGGGAGCCCGCCACGCCTCCTGTCGTAGTGACCGCCTCGCTGTGGGGCTAAACATTCCCTGGTTCGCGGATGGTAACATTCGGAGCATGTACCGATCCTTTCGCAATGTCGGCTACGATTAAGGCCCGAGGCGGGATGCCCGCGGCGGACTTGGATCAACCAACGGCGTGACACTTTGCAGTTTGCGCACGCCCGCGTCCATTTCCTCCCAGGATTGCCGCGGGCACGCACGGTCGAAACTCGGCCTCCCTAGGATCGGTCAACTGCCGGTGTGACCGCGAAAAAGGCGATGCCGCGCTTGGCTTTGCCCCCTAAGCTCATCCATTTTGGCGCACGCTCCGGTCCTTCGGGGGTGTCCCACTTCAAGGTTGGGAGGCCATCTACTTGGCGATATTCCCGCCGGCCGATGGGTTTATCGAGATGTTCCGAGGCCCGCCCCTGCCCTACCTTTGCCGCGTTGCTTTTGTAGGTTTGCGTGGACACTCTCCCATCGCGCTTGCGCGGAAGCGGGACGGATGTCAGATTTCCCGCGGCGGCTGCCGCGATTCGGCCGGAATCAGGACATGACCCCAATACGCCAAAGCCATAGGCCGGCAAGATGCAACATGGTTCGCGCCGGAAAACCGCGTCAAGGCATAGGTGTTGGCGGGCGGGCGCTCTCTGCCTTCGCGGCCTTGCTCGGCGTTTGTGCTAGCCATGCCTTGGCCAACCCCGCGCTGGTGATCGAAATGCCGTCCGGCGCGATCCTCTACGAGGATCATGCGACTGAGCCCTGGTACCCAGCTTCCTTGACGAAACTGATGACGGTTTATGTGGCGCTAAGCGCGGTGCGCGATCATCACATTGAGCTCGACACGCCGCTTTCCGTCTCGGCGCGTGCGGCAACGATGCCGCCGTCCAAGATGGGCTTCCGGCCGGGCTCGCTGGTGACGCTCGACAATGCCCTCAAAATGCTGATGGTGAAATCGGCGAACGATATGGCTGTCACGATCGCGGAAGGAGTTGCGGGCTCGGTCGAGGCTTTCGCCGACGATATGAACGACGCGGCGCGTTCGCTCGGCTTGACCCAATCCCACTTCGTCAATCCGAACGGCCTGCCGGACCCAGAGCATGTCTCCTCCGCGCGCGACCTCGCGGTTCTTGCGCGCGCGCTTTATCTGACATTTCCCGAGCAGGCCAACCTCTTTAACATTGGCGCCTTGCGGCTCGGCAGCCAAATCATCCCAAATCACAACAATCTGCTCGGCCGCTATCCGGGCGCCGACGGCATGAAAACCGGGTTTACCTGCGCCGCCGGGTTCAATCTCGTCGCGAGCGCGAGCCAAGGCGGCCGCAAGCTCATTGCCGTGATTTTGGGCGCGCCCAATCTGCGTAGCCGGACGATCATGGCCGCGGCCTTGTTCGATCGTGGATTTGCCGGAATCGACCGGCCCACGAAGTCGCTCGCCGACCTTATGGCGCAGACCTCAATGAATAGCCCTGCGGCGGCGCCCGACATGCATGAAACAATCTGCCGCAGACGCGGTAAAGCGGTCGCCCAATTTGACACGGAACTCGCGCGGCTGATGGCGCCGTTGCGCGCCGCCAAGGCCAGAGGCCCCGCGGCGACACGGCATTTTGTTCCGGCGGCAACGGAGGCCCCTGCCGGGCCCCTGCCGATGGCGCTGCGAATTAGCATGGCGCGGCGTCCGGCGTTCGATCCCGTCCCAGTCTATGTCGGTGCGCCCCAGGACTATGCGGGACTTATCGCGCAAGCTCGGCCGGGCCATTCGCCGATCGGGACCGCGCAACCGCCGAGCATCGTCAGCGCCTATGCCCCCGCGACGCCGGCAACCGCGCTCGACGACACGCCGCTCGCCCCCGATGCCGCGGCGTTGCCGATGAAGGGCGCGGCCAAGCACGCCATTGCGACGCCCGACGTCCTCCCCCCGCGTCGTCTAGCGCGACGCGAAACCGGCGACATAAACCCGCCGCTTGCCCGCAAAATGGCACAAAAAACTTGGCATAACGCTCTGAAAAACGCGCATGGCAAAGCCGCGGCAAGAAAAGCCAGCTTCGCCAGGGCGGGCGTCCACAAACATTCGAAATTCGCCCCAAAATTTGCCAAGAAGGCGCATCCCACGGCGCGTTTTGCGGCCCATTTCCCCGCGAAAGTCACGGCGCAAGCCGGCCAGACGAAGAGTAAGACGCCGGAGAAGCATGCCAGGCGATGAGCAAGACGCCGGTGAAGCATGCCAGGCGATGAGCTTTCGCTCGTTTTGCTCGCCGCGCCGCCGCCGATGACCCCCGCCGCTAAAATGGCTGCTTCGCCTCTCCCGCTGACCGTCGCCGCCGGTTTTTTGGGGCAGGCAAGACGGGATTCTTGAAGGTCCTGTCGCGCGATCCGGCGCCCATCGGTACTTTGCTCGTTGTCAACGAAACGTGAATTCAGGCGATCGAGCAAGCTCTCTGCTTGGAGAGGAGCCGCTTGAGCGGTTCCCAATCAAATGCTTCTTCGCAACGAGCCGCCCAATGGCGCCCTCGTCGCTTGAAATCGCGCTCCCGCGGGATATTTATCGCGGAAACAGGAACGAGGTAAGGAAAGGCGTGGCGCTGCGGCAGCGACTCGACAAATGGCTGTGGTTCGCGCGTGTGGCGAAAACCCGGGGTCTTGCCGCCCGGCTTATCGCCGACGGCCACGTGCGCGTCAACGCGCGGCGGATCGAAACCCCGGCTAAGGGGGTCGGACCCGGCGATGTCCTGACGATCGCGCTGGAGCGGCGGGTGCGGGTTCTTAAGGTCGTTTCTCACGGTGCGCGCCGGGGCGGCTTTTCCGAGGCATCGTGCTTGTTCGAGGAATTGCCTGATCCGGGGGGTTGCACTTCGCCCGGCCCCGCCGACGGGCCTATTTGAAAACTTGAGCGTTCCCCGGACGGCGCAGCGGAAGCATTCGGGATTCTTGCAAAAATCTTGCAGAATTCCTTGGACTATTTCGACCAACCGCGCTAAAGTAAATCATCCACCTGGACTAGATCGAGTGCCGCGCTATGGGCCTCGTGAAGGCGCCGCTTGGGCCAAGGCGTGTATCTGGAAAGCTTCGCAAAGACTGTGATACCACGGTGTTCCGGTCCACGGCGCCGTTCTCGGCTTCGCGTTAGGTCAATGCGATAGCAAATCGAGAGACTGGATCGGCGGTTATTCTCCTTGCTCTTTGGCGATAGGTCGGTGACTGGCCGCGCCGGCGATGCGGCGATTGTCCGCGAAGGAAATTGATCATGACCTATGTCGTCGTCGAAAACTGCATCAAGTGCAAGTACATGGATTGCGTCGAAGTCTGCCCCGTCGATTGCTTCTACGAGGGCGAGAATATGCTTGTGATCCATCCAGATGAATGCATCGACTGCGGCGTCTGCGAGCCCGAGTGCCCGGCCGAGGCGATCAAGCCGGATACCGAATCGGGGCTCGAAAAATGGCTTAAGCTTAACCTTGACATGGCGCGGACTTGGCCGAATATCACGATTAAGCGCGATGCCCCTCCGGACGCCAAAGCATTCGATGGCACGCCCGGCAAGCTAGAGGCTTATTTTTCCTCAAATCCAGGCCAAGGAGATTAGAGCGTGTCCCAATCGAAAAGAATCCTTTGATCGATGAGGTCTCGTTCAAAATCGACGCCTTCGAGCATGTCGGATTCGGAACGTCGAGCAGTATTTTCTGGACAAGCTCTAACGCCACGGTACGGTGCGGCCGGGTAAATTCGGCGCACAGACAGAAAACCGGGGTTGAAGCTGCCCGCGAGTAGTATATCTTTTGATCTGTGGTCCTTTTTGTGTCACACTGCGTCTTGGTGGCCGTAAGATGGGGAATTTGCGGCCTCCCGTCGTCGGCGTCCTGGTGGCTTTAGCGGCGCCAGGACAAGGATCCCCTGGCGGCGTGGCCCAAAATATCTTGGCGCGTCAATCCGGCCAAGTCTTGGTCGGACGATCTTCGTTGAGGAGCATTCCGCTTCGCGCCTCTCCAGGGCCGCAATTCAAAGCTTCCGAACGGCTGATGGTTTGTCCGCCGTCGAGAGCCGTCTCGCATCCAAAGCGGGACAGGAAAAAGGAGCGCGCTTAGTATGGCGTCTGTCAAGAAGACCATGAAATCGTCCAAGACAAAACAGGCGAAACGGCGGCCGGGACGCCCCCAGGCAAAAACGGCGAAACAATCCGCCATGCTCAAAGCCAAGCGGGCCGCCGCCGCGCGCGCGCTTGCTTCCAAGAGGGTAGCGGCCAATAAGTCCTCGCGCCGAACGAAAACAAAAACGGCCGCCGTGACCCGCCGCGCGAATGGCCCGGTCGCGGCAAAGCCGGTGGCCAGGAGAAAGGCTTCGGCGGCACGCGCCGCGCCGCAGGCACGCGACACGAAGCGCGCGCCAAAAAAGGGCGCGGCTCAGAGCGCCAAGCCGGTGCTTGCCCGCACTGCCGCCGCTAAGCGCGGCGCGTCTGTACGCGCGAACACCAAATCGGTCAGGGGCAAGACCGCAAGGCCTGGCTTCGGCAATAAACCGGCCCGGGGAAAGCCGGCGGCCGCGCCGCAAAAGACGCGGGCGATCGCGGTTTCGCGCCGCATCGCCGCCAAACCGGCAACGGCTGTGCGCGAGGCCGTCGAGGCCTCAACTCGCACCGCGCAAAACACCGCCGCGAGCAAAGCGGCCGCCGCGGCGATTCTCGCCTTTAAGCGAAACGCCGCGAGGCTTTCCGAGGCGCGCAAGCAAGCGCTGTCGCCGCCTGTCAACAGACCGGTCGCACGCTCCTCGAAGCTGGATTTAGGCTCAAAAGAACGGCTGGCGGCGAGCAAAAAATCCGAGCAGGAAATATCCGCAGGTTCTGCTTTGAGCCCAACGGACGCCATTGCCGCGCGCGTCCCGCCGACAGGTTCGGCGGCGGACGGCCCATCGCAAGCCGCCGCCAACGGCCCAGGCAAGCCTATTGCCGCGAAGGTCGCCGTGAAGGCGCCGGATTCCAGGACGCCGCTCCGCGTACAGAGCAAGCCAGGCGCGCGGGCGCCGGCGCGCCTCGACGCCCAAACGGTCCCCCCCGCGCATAGGCCGACCAAGACCGCGACCGCTCAGCGGCAAATGTTCAAGCCGCAAGAGTATGTGGTCTATCCGGCTCACGGCGTCGGCCAGATCGTCGCCGTCGAGGAACAGGAAGTCGCCGGCTTCAAACTCGAGCTTTTCGTGGTCAGATTCGTCAGGGACAAAATGATCCTCAAGGTGCCGACGACAAAGGCCGCCAGCGTCGGAATGCGCAGGCTTGCCGATGCCCCCGCCGTTAAGGCGGCATTGGACACTTTGACTGGTCGGGCCCGGGTCAAGCGGACCATGTGGTCGCGCCGCGCGCAAGAATATGAAGCCAAGATCAACTCCGGCGATTTGAAGGCAATCGCCGAAGTTGTGCGCGATCTCTACCGTTCCGATACGCAGCCCGAGCAGTCCTACTCCGAACGGCAGCTCTACGAGACTGCGCTCGATCGCATGGCGCGCGAAATCCTTGTCGTGCAAAAGATGACCGAGACGGAATCATTGAAAGTCATCGAGACGCAACTGCAAAAAGGCCCGCGTCGCGGCAAGACCGAAGAAAACGAGGTGGAGGAAGCCGATATCGAGCAAGCGGCCTGAACGCCCTTTCGTTCAGGGCGTAAGCCCGGCGGTTAAAGCGGAAAGTGAATTCATCGAGGGAGCAATCGAGGTGCGGGATGCGGCCTCGGCAAGCGCTCGTCAGCCACCGTTGCAAAGAGTGAGAATTTTGCAGGGTGAGGCCATCATTGATGGAGAAGCGCCGTGACCGATCCCGTAACGCCCGCCAATATTTTCAATCTTGGGTTTGGATTCTGGGCGTCGAAGACGCTTCTTAGCGCGGTGGAGCTTGGCTTGTTCACGGACCTCGCCCCGGGTCCGGCCGATCTTGCCGCCTTGACGCGCCGCCTCGGCTTGCATGAGCGTGCGGCGCGCGATTTCCTCGACGCGCTGGTCGCGCTAAAATTGCTCGACCGCGAGGATGGCCGTTATCGCAATACGGCCGAGACCGATCTTTTTCTCGACCGGGCCAAACCAAGCTATGCCGGCGGGCTTCTCGAAATGGCCAATTCCCGGCTTTACGAGTCCTGGAGTTTTTTGACGGAAGCGCTCAAGACCGGCCGGAACCAGAATGAGGCCAAGGAATCGGGCGATGTGTTCGCCGCGCTTTATGCCGATCCGGACAGGTTGCGCTTGTTCCTCGCCGCCATGAGCGGGGTAAGCCTCGGTGCCGCGGAGGCGATCGCCGCCAAATTCCCGTGGAAGGATTATCAGACCTTCGTCGACATCGGCACCGCGCAAGGCATGGTGCCAATTTCCATCGCCCGCGCGCATAACCATCTCGCGGGCGCCGGATATGATCTGCCCGAGGTCAAGCCAGTCTTTGAGGAATTCATCGCCCAGCACGGAATGCGGGAGCGGGTGAAATTTCTTAGCGGAAACTTTTTCACGGACCCCCTGCCCGCGGCCGATGTTTTGATCATGGGCCACATTCTGCACGACTGGGATCTTTCGCAAAAACGCATGTTGCTAGAAAAAGCCTTTGCGGCCCTTCGAAAGGGCGGCGCGCTCATTGTCTATGAGTCGATCATCGATGACGAGCGGCGCCAAAACGTCTTCGGTCTATTGATGAGCGTGAACATGTTGATCGAGACGACGGGGGGCTTCGATTTTACCGGAGCCGACTGCCAGGCCTGGATGCGCGATGCTGGTTTCTCGCAAACGCGCGTCGAACCGCTCGCCGGTCCCGACTCGATGGTCGTCGCGATCAAATAGGGCCGGGCACCGCGGATAGTCGCGGTAGCCGATGATGCGCATCGCTGCGGCGGCATAAGCTTCCGGCTACCCGGAACGTTCCGGAACGGCGCCGGCGATGCGGGGAAACAGGCGGCGCCATTGCCGGTTCGACCAGAGACGGAATTTATCGAGGTAGAGATAAAGCACCGGGGTGGTGTAAAGGGTCAGGAATTGGCTCACAATCAGACCGCCGATAATCGCGATGCCCAGAGGGCGGCGGATCTCGCTTCCCTCGCCGAAACTCAGCAGCAGCGGGACGGCGCCGAAAATCGCGGCGAATGTCGTCATCATGATCGGACGAAATCGCAAAATACAAGCGCGAAAAATCGCGTCGCGCGGCGAAAGCCCGTCCGTTCGTTCAGCTTCCAGGGCGAAATCGATCATCAAAATCGCGTTTTTCTTGACGATGCCGATCAGCAAAATCACCCCGATCATCGCGATGATGCTGAACTCGTTATGAAACAGCAAAAGCGCGAGGACCGCGCCGACGCCGGCCGAAAACAAGGTCGAGAGAATGGTGATTGGATGGATGAAGCTTTCGTAAAGAATGCCAAGAACGATATAGACCGTGGCGAGCGCGGCTACGATCAGCAAGAGCTCATTCGACAAAGACTCTTCGAATAAACGGGCGGTTCCTTGCAGGCTGCCGTGGATCGTGGCCGGGGGGTGGAGCCGTTTCATGGCCGCCCGCAGTTGCGTAGCCGCGTCGCCAAGTGATGCGCCGGGACGCACATTGAATGAAATGGTGCTTGCCACGAACAGGCCCTGGTGGTTGACCGCCAAGGGCGTGTGGCCCGGCCGAGAATGGCTAAGGACGGCGAGCGGAATCATTGTTTCCTGCTTTGTGCTCACGGGCGAACCGGCGGAAGTGCCCTGCTTGCCGGTGTTGGCAAGTGCATTGGTTTGGGCGTTGCGCGCCTCGGCTCCCTCCGCATTCGCGGCTTGAATGGAAGTGGAGGCAGTGGCCGACGACCCCGGCGCGGGCCGAGCGGGGCTGCGAGTCACCGTTCCCGCCACCGCATTGGTGGTAGCCGTGCCGCTCGGGTTTGCCCCCGAAGTGCTGACATAAAGATCTTTCAGGATCGCGGGATATTGCCAGTAGCGCGGGTCGACCTCCATCACCACGTGATATTGATTGACCGCGCTGTAGATGGTCGAGACCTGGCGCTGCCCGAAAGCATCGTAAAGAGTATTGTCGATCTGGCTTACGATGATGCCGAGACGGGAAGCCGTGTCGCGGTCGATGTCGATATCGGTTTCCAATCCCTTCTCCTGCTGATCGGAATTGACATCCGTGAGCACGGAACTGTTTTGCAAGGCCTCGACGAGACGCGGCACGAAGTCATAGAGTTCGCTCGTGCTCTCGCCTTGCAAGGTGTATTGGTATTGGGCATTGCTCGCCCGCCCGCCCATGCGAATATCCTGCACCGATTGTAGATAAAGACGCGCGCCCGGCACCCGCGCGAGCTCGCGGCGCAGGCGGGCGATCACTTCGTCCGCCGTGTCGCTGCGTTGGGACTCTGGCTTCAGGTCGATGTAGACCGAGCCGGAATTGGTCCCCGAGCCCGAGCCGGTATAGCCTTTGACACTGGTAACCGCTGGGTCGGCTTGCACGATCGCCTGAAGCTGCGCGAGCTTTAGACGCATGGCCTGGAACGAGATCGCCTGGTCGGCCTGAATGGAGCCGAACAAGCGGCCGGTGTCCTGCTGCGGAAAGAAGCCTTTCGGCACGATCTTGAACAATACGAAATTGAGGCCAACGGTCGAAAGCAAAACCACCATCACCAAGATGCCGTGGCGCAGTGCCCAGCCGAGCGTCCGCTCGTAGCCCCGCAGGACCTTGGCGAACGGATCGAACCGGCGTTGACGAATTTCTCCAGGCGGCGGCGGCCGGAGAAACCGCGCGCACATCATCGGCGTCAAGGTCAAGGATAAGGCAAGCGAGACGAGGATGGCGAGCGAAAGAGTAAGACCGAATTCGCGGAACAGGCGGCCGACAATTCCGCCCATCAGAAGAATCGGAAGGAACACCGCGATCAACGAAAGGCTGATCGACAGCACGGTAAATCCGACCTCCCGCGCGCCGGTCAGGGCCGCTTCCATGCGCCCTCGTCCAACCTCGAGGTGGCGGGCAATGTTTTCCTGAACCACGATCGCATCGTCGACCACGAAGCCGGTTGAGATGGTGAGCGCCATCAGCGACAAATTGTTCAAGCTGAAGTTCATGAGATACATCGCGCCGAAGGTGCCGAAGATCGAAATCAGCACGGCGACGCTTGGAATGATCGCGGCGCGAACATCGCGCAGGAACAAGAAGACAATCAGCGTGACCAAGAGAATCGCGATGGCCAAGGTCAATTCGGTGTCATGCAACGAGGCGCGGATCGTAATGCTGCGATCGGAGGCGGGCAGGAATTCGATATCGTTTGGCATCGCCGCTTGGAGATGCGGCAATTCGGCCTTCACGCGCTCGATCGTATCGATGATATTGGCGCCGGGCTGACGGAAAATGACCGCGAAAACGGCCTCCCGGCCGTCGGAAAGGCCCACGTTGCGGATATCCTCGGCCGAATCCAGCACGTCGGCGACGTCGGCGAGCCGCACCGGAGCGCCATTTCGGTAGGCAATGACGAGAGGAATATAATCCGCGGCCCGGGTCGCTTGATCGTTGGTATAGATCTGGAGGTGCCTTTCGCCGTCCTCGATCGCGCCTTTCGGACTATTGGCATTGGCGGAAGCGAGCGCCGCGCGCACGTCCTCAAGCCCGATGCCGTATTTGGCCAAGGCGTGCGGGTTGAGCTCGATGCGCACCGCGGGCAAGGCGCCGCCGAAAACGAAAACTTGACCGATGCCATCGAGCTGGGAGAGCCTTTGCTGGAGGATATTGCTGGCGAGATCATACATCTGAGCGCGCGTCTTGGTCTTCGAGGTCATGGTGAGGATAAGGATCGGCGCGTCGGCGGGATTGATCTTGCGATAGGTCGGATTGGTGGGCAGGTTCGTTGGCAGATCGGCGCCGGCGGCGTTGATTGCCGCCTGGACGTCGCGCGCGGCGCCGTCGATGTCGCGGCCGATGTCGAACAGGAGGATAATGCGGGTTTGCCCGAGGGTGCTTGCCGATGTCATTTCCGTGACATGGGCAATCTGGCCGAGGTGGCGTTCTAGCGGTTCCGCCAAGCTCGATGCCACGGTCTCCGGGCTCGCGCCGGGAAGCTGCGCCTGCACCAGGATCGTTGGAAAATCGACTTGCGGAAGCGGCGAGACCGGCAGCTTCAAAAACGCAAGGCACCCGGCAAGCGCAATCCCCAGGGTAAGGAGGGTAGTCGCCACCGGACGCGCGATGAAAGGCGCGGAGAGGTTCATAGTTGAGACTCGGCGGCGCGCACGACCGCGGCCAACAAAGGCGCGGAGGCGGCCAAGCGGAATTTAAAAAGCCGCAAAGGATTAGACACCTTCTTTACAACCTTACGTCCTTTCACGATAGGGCGCCGAGGAGCGCTGGCGCGCCGCGGGAATTTCCGCTATCGCTTTGAAAAAAGCCGCCGTTGGCGCCATGCGGAGCGCCGCGCGAACGAGCGACGGCTATTTGGCGGCGGGGAGAGCGGACATTATGCACGAGGCGGAGCCTGGAACGATCGAAACGTTTGACATTCTGCGCTTGTTGAAATCCCTGCCGCACCGCTATCCGTTTCTGATGATCGACCGGGTGATCGAGGCGCGGGGCGAGGAATCCGGCATCGGCATCAAGAATGTCAGCATCAACGAGCCGCAATTCCAGGGACATTTCCCGGAGCGCCCGGTCATGCCCGGGGTTCTACTGATCGAGGGCATGGCCCAGACCGCCGGGGTTTTGTGCGTCAACGCACATTCGCGCGACCGTAAGCCGCAGCTTGTTTATTTCACGAGGATCGACGAAGCCAGGTTTCGCAAACCGGTCATGCCGGGCGATCGGGTCGAGTTTCATATGACCAAGACCAACCGGCGCCGCACTATGTGGTGGTACAAAGGCCGCGCCTTGGTGGACGGCGTTCTTGTGTGCGAGGCGGAAATCGGCGTCATGCTGGCCGATGACGGCGCCTAAGATTTCGCGCTGGGTTTTTTCGCTCCGGTTGCCCAACGGAGAATTTTTTACAAATCGCGCGGGACTCCGGCTGCGCAAGGCGCATCTTGTTGCCACTTGCCGGAATTGTTTGGCGAAAAATTGGCGAATGTCCGGTTCCGGCCCCGACATCTTTGCCGATACCAGGAAAAAAGACACAGTCCGTTGGCGATGCGCCCATTAAAATAGGGTAGCGGCGATACGCCGCTTCCCATTTGTGGCCATCGCGCAATGCGCCAACGTCCCGCTCGCGTTACTGCACCACCGGAAGTGACGTGGGGGTACCGGTCTTCGGGTCGACCACCGGGTTATTAAAGCACGTCGGGTGGCCGAAACCGCTGACGCTTATGCCGGTGCCGCCGTTGGGATTGGGCTTGATGTCGTAAATGATATTGTCGGGATGGTTCGTGTCGGGCGCGAAATGGGCCGCCGGCCCGCTGATGCTCTCCGCCGTTAGAAGGTCCAGGTTCAAACCATGGCGAAGTTGCCAAGCGACCATGTGATCCGTGCAGGACGTATCGCCACTGACGCCGACGCCGCCCACTCTTTTGCTGCCGTTGTACAGAGCGAGCCCGCCGCCGAAGACATTTATGCCGCCGATGATCTGACCAACCATCGGATCGGTGGCCGTGCCATAGGTTAGGGTGCTGGAAGGGCCACTAAAAACGCCGGTGCCGGGGTTAATTCTATCCCCGTAAGCCCCCGCGGCGGCGACAGGATTGCTATCCGACAAGCCGTAGAGGCTGCCCCCGGGCTGCGTCGCCGCGTAGAGATTGGCCGTGGACAGCGCAAGTTGTCCCTTGGTGCTGGCGCCGGAGACGGTGCCCAAGCTCAGGCTGTTCGCCGCGGCGGCCTTTTGCGCGGAAATCACCCGGCTGGCCAGCCATTGATCCCTTAAGTGGGCGCCCGAGAAGGCGAGGGCGCAAACCGTGCCGTCCCTGGCGACGATGGTCCCCCACATATTGAAGCCGAAGCCGCCGTTGCCACTAGCCTGAACGGCTAACACAAGTTGATTTTTGAATGTCGTGTAATCGGCCGCGGAGAGAGAGACACCGCCGGTACAGCTGGGCGGAACCGTAATCAACGGCGTAGGCGCGGCCATGGCGGCCGTCGAGCATGGGGCCGCCACCGCGCCCGCCATCAGGAGTCGTCTAAGCATGAAGGTTCCCTCTTATGGAAGCGTTTTTTGCGATTGACGCCTGCGGCGCGGCTACGGGCAAATAGGATACAAATGTGGCGCTTTAACAAACGTCAGGCTATCGCTACCATGTAAATTAGGTGATTGCAAATCGGTGGCGGCCGCACCACCGCGTGGGTCGTCGTGAGTTTTGGCCGCTTTAACTTGGCTCAAAACTCGCGGGCAGCTCCGGACGCTTCCGAAACAGGAAACGGGCTCGCCGGCGCCGCGCCAGGCGCCGGGAGTGCCAAGGTCACGGTCTGGCTATTTTTCTCGATTGTCATTGTCCGCGCATCGACCGAGCGCAAAATCCACCCCGAGGCAGCTTCGCCGACATGGAGACGAACAATGGTTTTCGTGGCTCGGTCGAGCACAACCGCGACATTTTTCGGCTTGCCGATCACCGTTCCGACGAGCGTGATGAGCGGATGCTCGGGCTCTGCTGGTTTGGGCGGAAGCGGGGCCGCGATCACCCGCTGGGCCACGACCGGCGGCATTGGCGGCCGCCGGGACGCCGAAAAAATTGGCCGTTCCTTTGTGGCGTCGAGCGCGCTGATGGGAATCCCCCACAACGGATTGCCGCCCGGCGGGGGCCGCGCGGCCCCCTCCCTGGCGGCGGCAGGGGGTTGCTCCGCGTTTAAAATGGTCTGACCCGGGGCTTTTTCCCTCAAAGTCGCGCCGGCCGGCGCCTGGCCGATCGCTTCGCTGGCGGAAAAACCGCCCATTGCCACGATGACGCAAGCGCAAAGCCTTATCATTTGGTCACCTGCCATTGCCCCGAGACATCGATTTGCACGCGCATCCGCGCAGCTTCTGACTCAACCCCTGCTCCGCCGCCCGATTGCGGCACTTGTACCACAAGTTGGTCAATAAACAAAAACGGCATTCCCGATTCCAGATCATAAAGCAACTGCTGCAAGGCGCTCTGGCCGACCTCGCAATTGGCCGAGAGGCTGACATAGCCTTGTTTGGCCTGCGACCCTTGCAAATCGACCTGTGAGGACAGCACATTCCCGCCGGCCTCCTTGACCGCCGCGACGACCCGCTGTTGCAGCGCGGCACCAGCGACTTCCACCGTCGGGCCTTCCAGGAACGGCGAGCCGGACATGCCCAACGCGAGGCCGGCCCGACTGATCGAAGGCTTGCGGCCTTCGAGGCGGTCAAGCAAATCCGCAGCGGCCGTGTAATCCGCGTAATCGATGGCAAGGCTGGCAAGCGCGAGCCAGGTAGTAACCGCCAAACCCATGACAAGCGCGGCATAACCCAAGAGCGGCAGGGCGTGCGCGCGGGTAAAGAGCTTTTGGACCGGATGGGCGCGGAGCATGGGGCTGATCATAGACCTGGCGTGTAAACCGGCTCGATGTGAGCCTCGATGGAGAAACGCTCGCCCGACTCCGATGGCGATCGCGTTGTCGGCGCAAAAAACGTCGCGCGGCTGAAATGCGAAGTCTGTTCGATGAGGCGGATCAAGGATGGGGCATCTCGCGTCACGCCAACCATTTGCACCTTGTCGCCAAGAATTCTAAGCTCGGTTAGATAAGTATCGTCCGGCAGCACCCGCGACAAGGCTTCGATGACAATGACGCTCGATGGCGCTTCATGCTTATGCCGCTGCAAATCGAGCGCTGCCTCGCTCGCCCCGTCGTGACCCGGTTGGATCGCGGCACGGCGCTCCGCGATGCGGCGCGTCAAATCGTCTCGCCGCGTCTCGATCGCGCCGCCGATGACAGCACTCGCCGCAACCGACACGGCGCCGAGGGCACCAGCACCAACAAGCAGCAAGACCAGAATATGCCGAATACGGCGCTGTGCCTCCGCCTGTCCGGTCTTCTGTTCGCATATCTTAATGGCCGCGAGATCCGGCCGCGGCTGTTGCCATGCCGCCGATACAACGATCGTGTCGGCGCCGAGACGAGCAATCGCGCTAATGAACGGCGCGATCAGCGTCCGCGCCGTCGCGGCGATTGTGACGGCCATCCGGTCGGTGCCGGTTTCCGTCGAAGGATACCAACCGAAGGCCGCATTGGCGGCACTCCAAGGCGTCAGGCGGTCGATTTGGGCGCGGATGATCCCTTCGAGGAAATCCGAGGCACGGCGCGGCAATTCGAGCAGCCGGAACATGAAACGATTGGGTTGCAGCACGAGTTCGACTTGGGCGCCGCGCAATATTTCCGCAAGTCTGGCCGAAACGGAGGCTTCGATTTGCCCCTCGACGATGTGAACCGGCTCCAAGGCCGAGCCCAACGCATCCCTTTGCGAAGTACCTTGCAGCACGAAAGCGCCATCCGGCTGCTCGACGAGCCGGTAGAGACGCCGAGTCCGCAATGATTCACGGCCCTCGACGATTGTCGCTGCAACCTTGTCGATCCAGCGGGACGCGGCGTCGACAATATCGCGGTAGGAATTCATTTGATCTCCGTTGTTAGTCCAAACTTAGATGGGGCCATCGAAATCGTCGTGCCAGGCCAGGATACGATAGGGCTCCGGGCTATTATTGTCGCTAACGAGGAGAACGGCATCGGCGTTCACCTTGCGGCCAGTGTGAAGGGTGATGTGAACGGCGGCCCGTGCCGCCTTGCGCCCGCCGACCGCGACACTGGAAGCCGCCGTGCCAAGCAGACTCAAAACCCTTTGCGGATTTTGTGGATCGCGTTCTTTGAGAATTTCGTCGACCACGTTCGAGTTTATGTTGGGCAAGGCCGCGATCACTTCTGGCGCGGCCTCGTTGGCATCGATCTCCGCCCGGCCATTGAAAACCGTCACAAAAGGGAGAGCCAAGTCCACGAGCGCCGCCGGCAAATCGCGCACAAGCCGCAATTCGGCGGCATTTTGAAAGGGGGCCTGCCGCGGCCCGTAGTTTAAGCCCGCGTCCTTGTAGGCGTCGGCTTCCGGGTTTCGGTTTCCCGGCGGCGGTTTTGTCCGCCATGCGATGATGCGATCGGCATAGGAGTCCGCGTCGTCGGGCTTTGCACCGAGCACCACGCATAAGCCCGAAAGCAATGGCTTGGGCGCGAGGTTGAGGTCGATTCGCGCTCCCTCGGAACGAAACGCCACGCTAACATGGGATGGTCCCAGTTGGAAGTCGAAGGCGCCCGAACTTGGGCGCGAAGTGTCGTCAAATCCAATCAACCGGTAGGCGGTGAGTTCGAGCGAAGCGGCAATCAGAGCTTCGGTCTCGAGCCTGGAGTCATACACGCGCGCGGCCACCGCCGTGTTGGCGACATACACCGCGTAGACGGAGGCGAGCGCCGCCAGGGCGGCAAGAATCCAAAGCACCGCGACGATAATAAAGCCGTCCGCGCCTGGAGCATTCTTAAGTTCCGGTCGAGGCATAAAGTCTCCAACGGCTAGATCGCTTGTTTCGTCGACCTCAAAATCCAAACATGAAACCGCATCCTCCGCGCCCCCTGTTCAGGGGGTGACAATTTTGCTAAATTGTTAACCGTGCATGGTCGCGCGCGGCGGCGGGGTGCCGATGGGCGCGGCTAGACGTTTTATGAATTTCACTTCGCCGCATTTTCATTTCGCGAACCGGCTGGAAAATCCGATCAAAATACCCTTGCGCGAGTTTCGCCGCCAGGGCCGCTTCGGGCAAAACCGCTCACTGTGGCGGCGGTGCTGGTCCCGGCTGAGTGGTCCCGGGCTGGGTGGTTCCCGGCTGGGTCGTCCCTGGTTCGTTGCTCGCTCCCGCGTTATTTTGGCCGCCGCAAGCGGTTCCCGTGCCCCGCGCGCATTCGGCCGGCGCGTTCACATTGAGCAAGGTCGCCGTCGAGACCGGCAAGACCTCGTCTGTCATGGCATT
>JBOHJV010000040.1:0-22096 GCA_050728695.1 Methylocella sp.
GCCGCCGCCGTCGTATTTGCCAATCAGATGGCCGGTCTCATCATAGACGAAGAAGAATTGCGGAACACTCCCGTTCATCTGCGCGATGCGCTGGCCAAGACCGTTAATCAGCCAGGTCGTGCCAATCGCTCCGACAAACGACTCCGTCTGACGGTTCCGCGCGTCGTAGGAGAAGCTGTAACCGGAAAACGGCGTCGAGTACGAGAGCATGTTGCCGCTCGCGTCATAAGTAAAACTCCCGGCCCAGCTGCCGCCGATGCTCAGCAAATGATTGCTGACCGTATCGTAATTGTACGTCAGCGAAACCGGCGGCGTTGCGTGGTCGAGATAACTCGCCCGGTTGCCGTCCGCATCGTAAGTGTAGCTTTGGGTGGCCGCACCGCTCGCATAGGTGCGCAAGCTGTCGCGCTTGTTATAGGTGAAACTTGCGGCCGGAAACCCGGTCTCCGCGATGCCGGTGATCCGGCTCGCCGCATCGTAAGTGAGTGCGATCGTGTCGGCCGCGGGCAGCGCCAAGCCGCTAATCCGCCCGTCTTGATCGATCGTGCGTTGATAGGAAGCGCCATTGCCCGCCGTCCATCCAGACGCCATGCCAAACGGCAGGTAGGTCACGTTGGTGGCCACTGCATGGCCGTTCGCCGCCGTCACGCTGCTCACCCGGCCCGCGGCGTCATAGGCATACGCAACCCCATCGCCTGATGGATAAGTGATGCTCGCCAAACGCCCGCCCGAGTCATAGCCGTAGGCCGCCGTCAGGGTTATTGCGGCGGCGGTCTGTTGCTTCCGCGTCACATGGCCGTTGGCATCATAAGAGTAGCTGGTCGAGCCGGTCACGTCCGTGATCATGCTCAAACGCCCAATGCCGTTTGCACCCTGATCATATTGCCAGGCGGCGCTCGTGCCGCCGGCGAAGGCCGCCCCGGTTTTGCGGTTCAGCGCATCGTAGCTGTAGGACGTCGCGTTTCCGCGCGCGTCGGTCGAAGTGGTGACATTGCCGGCGGCGTCAAAGGTTCTATTGGCCGTGCCGGTATCGGGGCTTGCAAGCTGCAATTGCTCGTCGAGCCCATCCCATGTGTAGGCAGTGTTCAGGCCGCGCGGATCGGTGACCGAAGTCAGATGATCGTTGGCGTCGTACCCATAGAATGTGGTTCCGCCATCCGGGGCGATCGCCTCCGCCAAACGATTGAGCGCATCATAACTGTAATCGGTCGCATCATTCAGCGGATCGGTGACTGCGGTCAGATTGCCCTGCTTGTCATAAGCATAAGCGGTCGTCTGACCCTGCGCTCCAATCGTGTTATACAGCCGGCTGAGGGCGTCATAGGTATAAGAGCGTGTTCGCGCGAGCATGCCGGACGGGTCGAACGTCTGTTCATTGGTCCGATTGCCCGCCGCGTCGAGCGTATAAACGATATAGTCGCCGGCGGCGTCCGCGATCCCCGTCAGACGATGCGCATGATCGTAGGTGTGGGTCAGATAGGAACCGTCCGGCTGGGTCACCTGGATCAAATTCCCGGCCTTGTCATATCCGTAAGTGGTCTGGAGCGTTGCGACGGTGCGCGAGATCAAGCGCCCGCGCGGATCATATTTTAGGCTCGTCGTCACCCCGTTTGGATCGACAATCGTCCGCGGCTGGCCATTGGGGTTATAACGCGGAATGCTGGTCACATGCCCCAGAGCATCCGTCACGTTGGTAAGATTGCCTTTGGTGTCATACGCGTAATTGGCGACGTTCCCGCGCGGATCGGACGCCGTAAGCGCTTCGCCGGTGGCGTTGTAAGTATAAGCGAAGCTGCGCGTCGCCGCGCCCGCCGTGATCGTTTTGGTCAGCAAATCGCCGTGAGCGTCATAGGTGAAGGCCGTGCTCCTATTCGGCTCCGCGATCTGCGCTGGCAAATGGAAAGTCGAAAGCCATGTGGTGCCGATTGTCCGCGCTAGCGGCGTGCCGGATGCCTCGACGCGCGAAGTCTGATCGCCGCGCGTGTCATGGGTATAGGTCGTGACATTGCCGTCCCAGTCGTTGGAACTCGTCATGAAGCCGTTGGCGTCATAGGTGAACGTGCGCGTCGCGGCGGCGGTCGTGGATGTCGCGGCACGGCTAATTTGCGCCACTTTCGGCACGCCCTGCAGCGTAGTCAACGTGTAGGTGTCCGTCGCGCCCAACGCGTTGGTGACGGTGCGGCTGCCGTTGGAATCGTTGTAAGCGACCGTGGTGAGGCTGGCGGCCAGAGACCCGCCAAGCGAGCTGGTTAAGGCGCGGCCATATGCGTCATATGTCCATGTGGCATAGCGGTTGCCCGTTTCGTCGATGACGCCGGTGAGAGTATTGGTTAGATTGGGGTTTTCGTAGACATAAGTATTGTTGGTTGCCGTGGCGGTTGGATAAGTGACCGAGGTGAGATTTTGGGCGCTGGTCGTCGCGGTATAACCGTAGGTGAACGTCCTGCCGTCAGGCGTGCCAAGCGTCTGCAACAGACCGCTAGCGTTATAGGTGAAGTTCAGCGTCCGGCCATAGGAGTCGGTCACAGAGGCTAGTTGATTGCTGGCGTTATACGTCAGGGTTTCCGTATAGCCATTGCGTGCCTGTATTGTATTAAGCACGGCGGCATTTATCGCGCTAGAATTGGTATAGGTTTCAACCGTATCGTTGGGAGCGGTCAGAGTCCAGGCCGAGCCGGAATTGGCGAGCGTGTAATCGACATCGCTGTCGGTAGTCCATGTGGTTCCGTTTAAGGTAAATCTCAGAATCTGACCATCGGCGCGTTGAACATCGACGGAAGACGAGGAATATAGCCAGATAAAGCGGTCGTAGGTTGAACGTCAGTTTGCACCTAATTCTGCCAACGCATTGCCGCGGCTGTTGTAATAGCGCGTGAAATCGAGCGTGTTTTGTCCCGCCGTCTTATAGTCCGTGACGGAATAGAACATATTGCCGGAAGCAATGTTGATAGGCTCTCCGCCGAACGCATTACCAAGACTATCCGGCGCACCGCAATTGCAACCGCCGCCCCCGATAAGCTTACTAGGCATAGCTACCGGTGAGCATCCACCTGGCGTATTGAGATCCGGGATGAGGCCAGAAGGACAAAATGCCTGCGTTAGCTTCGAGTATTGGGTTCCAAAATACTGAATCCAGCAGTACATAAAATCGGGCGGGCGCTCGGGAGTTATGAAGTAGTAGGGGGATCTGTAGAATCCTGCTATCGACTGGCAAGCCGCTTCTGCAGACGAAGCCTCGCACGTAGCCAGATTAGGAAAACATGGAACTCAGTATGCTTCCGACTGGCCGGGCGAAAACAGTACCGCCGCCACCAACGCAAGAGCCGCGAGGCGCGCATGCATGTGAATAAACTGGAAAATGAACGACCGGGAATTGGACGAATTCTGGCTGCCCTGATTTGCACCCATAACTCATCCTAATTTGTTTAAAGTATTACACTTTTGGTTTATATCCCTTGCACCCCTCCCCCGCTGGCCGGAGGCTGGACAGTAAGACTCCAAAAGACTCCCTTTGGCAAGAGAAACCGGTTGATCCGCTATCGTGGTGAACGAGGCCGCTCCGCGAACCGTCGTGCTTGCGGATGTCGAGCGAGCAAAAATCATCCTCGCTGGGGTTTGTTGCCGCGAGCGTGCGGTTCGCCAAGAAGAAGGGCCCGCGCCGCCGCTGTGACGTCTCTCTGGCGCATGAGACTCTCGCCGACTAGAATGGCCCGAATGCCTTGTGCTTGCAGGCGCAGACAATCCTGATGAGTGAGGATGCCGCTTTCGCCGACTGCAATCCGGTCCGGCGGGATTTTCGCGGCGAGCCGTTCGCACACTTCGAGCGATACTTTGAAGGTTCGTAGATCGCGGTTGTTGACGCCGACAAGCCGTGTTTCCAGCGGCAACGCGCGGGCAAGCTCGGCTTCTTCGTGAACCTCGACAAGAATGTCCATGCCAAGATCATGCGCCGCGCGGGTCAAGCCATAGGCCTCCGCGTCGGTGACGCAAGCCATGATGATCAAAATGCAGTCAGCGCCATTCGCCCGTGCCTCATATACTTGATATGGATCAAACAAGAAGTCCTTGCGAAGACAAGGCAGATGCGTTGCTAGCCGTGCCCCGGAAAGATCGCCGAAACTCCCCTGAAAGGAGGGCCCGTCGGTGAGCACCGAGAGACATGCCGCCCCCCCCGATTGATAGGCGCGGGCGAGGGCAGGCGGGTCGAAATCGGCGCGGATCAGCCCTTTCGAGGGGCTCGCCTTTTTGATTTCTGCGATCAAAGCCATATGGCCGGTCTCGCACTTGGCCTCGACCGCTTTGACGAAGCCACGCGGCGGATCCTGGTCATACGCCTTGCGTGCCAAGGTCTCGAACGGCATGCGCACCTTGGCCGCCGCGATTTCGCGCCGCTTATAGGCCTCGATCGCCTTTAAGATGTCGGGCATCGAATTCCCTTGGCGGCTTCAACGGCAACGCCGTCCGGCGGGGGCGAGGCGCGGTTCGAGACTTGCACGAGTTTGGCGAGCGTATCGGCGGCAAGGCCCTCGTCGAGCGCCGCCGCCGCCAAAGCCGCGCCATGCTTCAAATCGCCCGCCTTGCAGGCGACGACGAGAGCAATCGCCGCGTTCAAAACGGCGATGTCGCGATAAGCGTTCTTGGCGCCGCCGAGCACGCTTTGAAGCGCCGCCGCGTTGGTGGCCGGATCGCCTCCCGCGAGGTCGGCGAGCGACGCCCGGGAGATTCCAGCATCCTCGGGCGCGATATCAAAGGAGCGAATGTGGCCGTCCTCGAGCGCGGTGACGTAGGTTTGGCCGGTGATCGTTGCCTCGTCGAGGCCATCGGAGCCATGCACGAGCCACACTCGCTTGGAGCCAAGATTGCGCAGCACCCGCGCGAGAGGTACGAGCCAGCCTCGTGCAAAGACGCCGAGCACCTGGTATTTGACGCCGGCCGGATTGGCGAGCGGGCCGATGAGATTGAAAATGGTGGGCGTGCCGAGTTCGGCCCGGACCGGGGCGGCGTGACGCATTGCCGCATGATGCGCCCGTGCCGACATGAAGCCAATCCCCGCCTCCACGATGCAGGCTTCGATTTCACGGGGTTTTAGTTCCAAGCCGACGCCGAGCGCGCCTAATACGTCGCTCGCGCCGGATTTAGACGAGGCCGCGCGATTGCCATGCTTGGCGACCGGAACGCCGCAGGCGGCGACGATCAGCGCCGCGAGCGTCGAGATATTGCGCGTCTGATGCCCGTCGCCACCGGTGCCAACGATATCGATCGCCCCGGGTGGCACTTCCACCCGCAGCATCCGCGCCCGCATCGCCATGGCCGCGCCGGTAATTTCGGCGACCGTTTCGCCGCGCGCGCTCAGCGCCATCAGGAGCCCGCCGAGCTGGGCCTTGGTGACACTTCCCGCGAAAATAAGATCGAACGCCGCCCTGGCTTCGGCCTCGGTCAGGCTCGAGCCGGTCGCGACCTTGGCGATCAGCGGTTTGAACGCATCCATTTTCGGCCCTTAAAGCCCTCAAATCCGCGATAGGGCGGAGTCTGAAATCCCGGTCCGCCGCGCATTGTGGTTCCATTGTGCCGCGAGGTCGAGAAAATTCTCAAAAATGCGCAAGCCATGTTCGGAGGCGATGCTTTCGGGGTGAAATTGCACGCCGTGCGCGGGAAGAAGCTTGTGCGAAAGCCCCATGACAAGACCATCGGTTTTCGCCGTCACCGTCAAGACATCCGGCACGCTGTCGCTATTGACGACAAGCGAATGGTAGCGCGCCGCCACGAACGGGCCATTGAGGCCGCGAAAAACCGTTTCGCCCTGGTGTTCAATCGATGCGAGCTTGCCATGCACGGGCTTTGGCGCGCGGACGATCTCACCGCCAAAGGCCTCGCCGATCGCCTGATGGCCGAGGCAAACCCCAAATATTGGAATGGTTGCCGCCGCCGTCTCGATGAGCTCGAGGCAAATCCCGGCGTCCCGCGGCCGGCAAGGGCCAGGCGAGAGCACGATCGCGTCGGGCGTCGCGCGCATGATTTCGGCCACGCTCACCATGTCGTTGCGATGCACCGTGACATCAGCGCCGAGCCTTCCCAGGCAATGCACCAGGTTCCAAGTGAAACTGTCGTAGTTGTCGATCAGCGTTACATTTGTCATGCGCGTTTCCCACCGCTCCTTCCGCCGCTTCTTGGGCCGCGTCCGCCGCAACGTCAAGATGAATGACCCGACGGGTACGCTCGCGCCGGGATCAGCCGCGAAGTGCGCCATGTACAAAAAATTCCTGGGAACAGCGGGCAGGCTGTCATCATCTCTCAAATCAACTGGGGATACCAACGCGCATGAGCGGGCGCCACGCCGCCGGCCAGCCCTATAGCCATGGAGGACGAAGATGACAATGAACGCCGATCTCTCGCGCCGCGAGCTAATGGCCGCGGCCGCAACCCTGGCCGCCGCCGTGCCGGCGCGGAACCTGTTGGCGGACGAGCAAGCCGCGCCATTGCCGACTGGCACCGCTGGCGCAAGGATCGTTAACGGAGCCGTCTTCGAATCAAGGTCCGGCGCAAGGGAGCGGCAGGCGGGCGATCCAGGCATCGGCGGCGTCCTCGTATCAAACGGCCGCGAGGTCGTTCGCACCGGGCCCGATGGCCGCTACAGCCTGCCAATTGAGGATGGCGTGGCGGTTTTTGTCATTAAGCCGAGCGATTATGCGGTCCCGCTCGACGAGGAAACAAGGCTGCCGCGTTTCTCCTACATCCATCAGCCGGATGGAACTCCTTCCGGCCTCGACCTGCTCTATCCTGGTCTCGCGCCAACCGGGCCCCTGCCCGAATCCATCGATTTCGCGCTGATTGGGAAAAAGGAGCCAAGGCGCTTCGACGCCGTGCTTTTTACCGATCCCCAGCCCGAGAGCCACGCCGAGATCGATTTCATCCGGGACGATGTTTTGAGCGCGCTGACCGGCGTCGAGGCAGCCTTCGGGATCACCGCGGGAGACATCATGTTCGACGATCTTTCGCTCTATGGGCGCTACAACCGGATTGTTGGGCAGATCGGGCTCCCCTGGTGGAATATCGGCGGCAACCATGATTTGAACTTCGAGGCGCCGAGCGCCCGCTACTGCCGCGAAACATATAAGCGCGTGTTTGGCGCCAATTATTATGCCTTCGAATATGGCGATGTGCTTTTTTTGATGCTCGATAATGTCGACTACCTTGGCGCCGATCCCGCAAAACCGCGCCGCGCGGGCAAATACAGAGGTTTTTTTGGCGAGCGCCAGCTTGACTTTGTCGCCAACGTCCTCAAGGAGACGGAAAGAACTCGCCTCGTCGCCGCCTTCATGCACATTCCCTTGCAAAACTATCTCGACCCGGACGATCCCTCGAGAAATGTTGCCGACAGGGCCAAATTTTTGGCGCTCCTCGAAGGCCGCAAAGCAGTCAGTTTTTCCGGGCACACCCACACGACGGAACATCACTATTTTGGCGCCGCGGAGGGTTTCATGGAGTCGACGCCGCATCACCATCATGTGTTGACGGCGGTCTCTGGCTCATGGTGGAGCGGGCCGCTCGACCGGCGCGGCATCGCATCGGCCGACAGCCGCGACGGCACCCCGCACGGCTTCCATATCCTTTCGATCGATGGCGGCGGCTACCAAACCCGCTTTGTTCCGGCCAATGAACCAAACGGGCGGCAAATGCGAATCAGCCTCGACGCCGAGTTTCATTTCGGGCGCGATTTATTCCGCGATTTCCGCATGGGCCAATTGCAAGGCTCGCCGATTGCGAAAGATCAGCTCGCTAGCGCCTCGCTCATTGTCGATTTTTTCGACGGCGGACCGAAGACCGAGGTCGAATACAGGATCGGCAAGGGCGATGCCGTCAAGATGAAGCGGCAAACGAGGCCCGATCCCTTTGTACAGGAAGTTTTTGCCCGTAACCCGGAGACAATAAAACCCTGGGTGAAGGCGGAGCCCTCATCGCATATTTGGGTCGCGCGCCTGCCCGCGTCGTTGGAACCGGGCGCGCATGCGATCGACGTCCATGTGGTCGATGAATATGGCCGCGACCATCATGACAGTCTGATCCTGGAGGTCACCGCGTAACGGATCGTATTTAAAGCTATGCTCCCCGGCCGACCCATTGCAGATATTTGATGACAACTCCACCGTGCCATGATGGGCCTTATGCGACTTCGGTTCCGGTCTTTGGAGCTTCTGTGCTCAAGATTTGCGTGATGACCAGTCCCGTCTCGGCACGCGTTTCTGGTATAGGGCCGTCATCAGTCCATTGAACTTGTATGGAAGTTCCGAAGACTGTGTTGGCTACGGCCTTTACAATTGTTTTTTTCGGCAGAGAGCTCAACGCAATCACTATGTCTCCTTCTCCATAGACATAGAATGTCTGGCCTGAATCAATGGTCACGTGGCTCGCAACAGTCGCGCCGGGTTCCAAACGAAGCGCGGCGCAGTCCTCGGTGAAAGCAGATCGAAGATTGCCCATTGAGAACGGCGACATGCTTACTGCTCATTGCCCGCGCTTGGCCCGCGCCGCGAAGCGGACGGCTTCCTCGGCGGCGCGGAATAGGGCTTGCGCCTTGTTGACGCTTTCGCGGTACTCATAAGCCGGATCGGAATCATAGACGACTCCTCCGCCTGCCTGAACATGCATTGTCCCGTCCTTGACGATCGCGGTGCGCAGAACAATGCACGTATCCATCTCGCCCGCGGCGCCGAAATAGCCGATGCAGCCGCCGTAGATGCCGCGCTTGTCGGTCTCGAGCTCGTCGATGATTTCCATCGCCCGCACTTTTGGCGCGCCGGAAACGGTGCCGGCTGGAAACCCCGCGCACAGCGCGTCGATGACATCGCGCTTGGCGTCGAGCTTGCCTTCGACGTTCGAGACGATATGCATGACATGGGAATAGCGCTCGATCGCGAATTTCTCGGTCACCTCGACCGAGCCCATTTGCGCAACGCGCCCAACGTCGTTGCGGCCGAGATCGAGCAGCATCAAATGCTCGGCGCGTTCCTTTTCGTCGGCCAACAACTCCGCCGCCAGGCGTTCGTCCTCGGCCTTCGTCTTGCCGCGCCAGCGGGTGCCCGCGATCGGCCTTATCGTGACTTTCCCGCCCCGCACGCGCACCAGGATTTCCGGGCTCGAACAGACTATCTGAAACGATCCGAAATCGAGGTAACAGAGAAACGGCGCGGGGTTGATTCGCCGCAACGCCCGGTAGAGCGCAAAGGCGGGCAGAGCGAATGGCGCCGAAAACCGCTGCGACAGGACAACCTGAAAAATATCGCCCGCCCGGATGTAATTCTTGGCGCGCTCGACCATCTCGAAAAAGCGTGTCCGCGGCGTGTTCGAGCGCGGCTGATCCGTGGCCGGCGCAGGATTGCCGGCATCGGGCACGCGCGGCGGGCCTTCGAGGGTCGCGACCACGGTTTCGAGGCGTTCCTGCGCGCGATCATGGGCGGCGCGAAACGCCCCACTCTGGTCCGGGCGCAACGGCGTGACGACGAAAATTTCATCCCTCACCGCATCGAAAACCACCATCACCGTAGGGCGCAGCATGAGCGCGTCCGGCACGCCAATCGGATCTGGCTTTGCTTCGGCAAGGCGCTCCATTTGGCGGACCATGTCGTAGCCGAGATAGCCGAACACACCCGCCGCCATCGGCGGGAGATCGGCGTCGGTCTCGATCCACGATTCGGTAATTAGCTCGCGCAACGCCGTGAGAGGCGGGCTGGCGCAAGGAGAAAAACCGTCGGGATCGGCGAGCGCGCGGCGATTGATCTCTGCTTTCCCAGCAAGGACGCGCCAGACGATGTCCGGATCGAGGCCGATCATCGAGTAGCGGCCGCGCGCGGCGCCGCCCTCGACCGATTCGAGCAGAAAAATCCGCCCCGCGCGACGAGCCGACAATTTCAAAAAGGCCGAAACCGGCGTTTCGAGATCGCCGGCTAGGCGGGCGGAAACGAGGCAGGCTTGCCCCGCCTCATAGCTTCGCGCGCAGGCCTCACGCGACGGCTCGAACATCGGCCCGCAGCTCAATAGTCGCCAGAAGAGACGCCGGTCACGGTGGACAATACCTTGGTGTTGAGTTTCACGCCGATATCGCTTTCAAGCTTCGCGAGATATTGCGCGGACAAATCCTCGCCAAATCCACGCTTCACGTCGCCCGTGATGTTGGTGAGTTCGGCGGACTCAGGGTCGAAGACTGGAACGGTCGAATCGGCGACCATAAACAAGATCCGGCCGCCGTCTTCGCTCACCGCCGATCCCGCGCGATGAACCGGGACGTTGAATATCTGGGCGACGACATTTGGCGCGAGGCCGCTCGACCCGGAGCGCCTCACATCGCTCGCATGCTTGACCGTGAGATTGCCTTCCGCCGCGGCAATCGCCGCCATGTTTTCGCCGGCGTCGAGTTTCTTGACGAGTTCCGCCGTCTTCGCCGACAACAGCTTCCCGGCCGTGGCCTCGCGCCAGGCCTTCTCGACATACGCCTTGGATTCGTCGAACGTTTTGTCGCGGGCCTTGTCGATCTTGGCGACTTCGAACCATTGATAGCCGCCGCCTTGCACCCTCAATGTGTCGTTGTCGACGCCGATGTCCGAGGCAAACGCCCCTTTGAGGAGGGCCGCGCCATCTACCAAATCCTTGACTGGCACCCCTTGCGGATCATTGCCCGTCGCATCGATCGCACCGATGACCCGTGGTTCGAGGCCGACGCTTCTCGCGGCCTCCGTCAGCGATTTTCCCGATGTGCGCTGATCTTCGATCGCATCGTGAAGCCTTGTGATCTCGCTTTGCGCGCGCTTAAGGCCAATCTCGCGTTTGAGCTCGGCGGCGACGTCGGAGTAAGGCTTGACGGTCGATGCGGCGATCTTGCCGACGCGCAGAATGACCGTGCCGAATTGCGCCTTGACCGGCGCGCTGACCTCGCCTTCCTTGAGCGAAAAGACGGCATCCGCGACGTTTTTGTCGACTAGGCCGGTCCGCGCGACGGTGCCGAGGCTCGCATCCTTCGGGGAAAGATTTTTTTCCCCCAAGAGATCGGCGAACGTCTTTCCGGCATCGAGTTTCGCCCGCGCCTCCATGGCCTCCGCCTCGCTCGCAAAGAGAATCTGCTCGACCTCGCGCTTTTCCGGCGCCCCGAAACGCTCGTTCTTGACTTCCTCGTAGCGGTTTCGCGCGTCGGCGTCGGAGACGTCATCCGGCTTGGCGATCGAGGCGGGAGTAAGCGGCAGAACGACGAGGCCGCGAAATTCAGGCATGACATAAAGTTGCTGGTTGGTTTCGAAGTAACCTTTCAGCTCTCCCTCGGAGGGGGCGGGCAGCGGGCCCGCGCTCGCACTGGGAAACAAGATGTAATCGACGCTCCGGGTTTCCATTTGAAAACGGAAAATCGCCTCGAGCAATGCCTTCGGCAATTGGACGCCGCCGGTCAGCGCATCGACGATTTGGCGGTGCAGCCGGACGCTGCGCTGCTGCCGCACGTAGGACTTTTCGGTCAATCCTTCGTCGCGGAGAAACGCGTCGAACGCCTGGCGATCGAACTTGCCAGTCATCCCCTTAAAATTGTCGTCGTTCATGATCGCCTTTTTGATGTCCTCGTCGCTGATCGCAAGCCCCAGCCCGCGGACCTGGTCATCGAGCGCGGCCTCGTTGACGAGGCGGGAAAGAACCTGATCGTCAAGACCATACTGGTGCGCTTCCTCATTGGTGATGTTGCGGTGTTCGGCCCGCTGCATTGTCTGCAATTCGTTCTGATAGGCGTTGCGGTAAGTGTCGGCGCCGATCTCGACGCCGCCGACCTGAGCGAGACTATTGGCGCCGAAACCGCGGAAAATGTCGCCGATGCCCCAGATCGCGAAACTGAGGATGATCAGGCCCATCAGGATTGCCATGACGACGCGGCCGAACCAGCCTTGCGCCGAGGCGCGCATTGATTGGAGCATGGGAAGGGGTCTCTTTACGGGGTTTCCGGCAGTCGCCGGGCTTTTGCAAATTGGCGGGGGACTATAAAAAGACGAAGCCCCGCTTGCAACGCGGAAATAACCGGAAACTGTCCGCATGACCCATGGTTCACGCCCGCTCGTCGCGGGCAATTGGAAAATGAACGGCTTGCGTAAAAGCCTCGCCGAAGTCACCGCGATTTGCGAATCCGTGGCCGCGGGCGGCGCGGGAGAGGCGGAGGTCGTCGTTTGTCCTCCGGCGACCTTGCTGATATCCACGGCGCGGATTTGCGAAGGCACGAAAGTTGGGCTTGGCGGCCAGGATTGCCATGCCGAAACAAGCGGCGCCTTCACCGGCGATATTTCCGCCGAAATGCTCAAGGACGCGGGCGCTGCCTATGTGATCCTTGGCCATTCGGAGCGCCGCGCCGGCCACCACGAAACCGATAAGATCGTTCGCGCGAAGGCCACGGCGGCGCTCCGCGCGGGGTTGACAGTGATCATTTGCGTCGGCGAAACGAGAACCGCGCGGGACGCGGGCGAGGCCTTCTCCGTCGTCGGCGCGCAATTGGCCGGTTCGATTCCCAAAGATTCGCCGCCGGGACGCGTTGTTGTCGCCTACGAGCCGATCTGGGCGATCGGCACTGGTCTGACGCCGACGCGCCAAGACATCGCCGAGATGCATGGCTTTATCCGCGACTTTATCCGCGCCAAGGTGAACCAGCATCTGCCGGGGCAGGGCGAAAGCACGCGCATTCTCTATGGGGGCTCGGTGCGCCCGGCCAATGCCGCGGAACTGCTGTCGGTCGAAGACGTCGATGGCGCGCTCGTCGGCGGCGCGAGCTTGCGCTCCGCCGAGTTCATGGCAATCGCCGACGTTTACCGGTAAAGCGCTCTGCTCCCGCACCGTCCGAGTTCTGCCTCATAGTCTTGCCCCCGGAACGCCCGCTCCGGTGCCGCACGTCGAAACGCTGATAGGCGCGTGGCAAGCAATTGACCGGAACCCCGCGCCAATCGCAGCAAATTGAGGGCCCAAAGTAGCCCGTGGCCTCTTATGCACGGCCGCTTGAGATAAGTGGGGTTGCAAGGTGTCTTTTTGGCAATGCCCGGCGTTAGCTCCTGTCTCAAGGTCCTTGCGCGGTGCCGAGCAGCGTCACGCCGAGCGTCTTGCCGGCGGCGCGCAGCTGCTGGTCGAGGGTCGCGAGCGGGAAGTTCCGCCGCTGCGCGAGCTCCAGATAGGCCGCATCGTAAGCGGTGAGCCGGAACTGCTCCGCGAGGCGGGCAACAGCGCTCCAGGCTTGGCCAGCCGTCTCGGCGTCGATCATTATGGGCAGGCTCTGGAGCAATCCGGCGAGGCGCTGCCGGCGCGCCCCGTCGAGCCGGCCCCGCCGCTCCGCCATCAACAGCCCATTCAGGACTTCGAGCGGCCAGAGCTGAGGAGCAATGGCCCCGGCTTCGGCGACCCGATCGAGAAGCGTCATGACCGCCTCCGTCTGCTCGTCCTCGAAGCACCAAGCCAGGCTCACCGAGCTATCGACGACGACGGTCACAGGCGGCCTTCGTTGACCAGATCCTTGATCTTCAGCCCGCCGAGCATGACGCCGCGGCTCGCCTCGCGCAAGCCGGCGGCGGCGCGGCGCGCCTTGTCGCGATCGAAGCCGTGGCCGGCACGGACGAGCTTGGCCACCGGGCGTCCATGCCGGGTGATGGTGATCTCTTCGCCGTGCTCGACCTGGTCGAGCAATTGGCCGAGCTTGTTCTTCGCCTCGAAGGCGCCGATCTCGCGCATAGAACCTCGCTTGAATTTAAGCTAGCCTCCAATCTAGCTTAGATTTTGCGAGACGCAAGGGGGTAAATGGGGTGTGTCCGGCCAATGCCGCGGAATTAGTTGTTGGCCGAAGACGTCGATGGCGCGCTCGTCGGCGGCGCGAGCTTGCGCTCCGCCGAGTTCATGGCGATCGCCAGCGCCTACCGGCGAGATGATAATGAGAGGATGAGGAAGCAGCAAAGCTCCTCCGGCTGTCATCGGGGATGTGGAGCTAATCGTCGCGGTCCATTCCATCCCATCTAGCTGCGAGCGCCTTGCTGCTAAGGGCACGTTCGGCCTTGGGTTGCGCCGCTCGAGTTGACCTTGTGGTCTTCTTTTTGCGCTCCCCCTTAGCCGCAGCTTTCGCCTTTTCCTTGGGCTCCCCCGTAGCCGCTGCCCTCGCCTTTTTCGTTGCCGTTGGCGCGGGCTCGGCGGTGCCTCTAGCAAGCTCTCCGATACGCTGTCGGTGCCGATCCACAGACGCGCTAGCGATGTCCGGATGGTATTTGTTGAGTTTCTTTAAGAATGTGAGTGTCGCTGGATCGGCGAACCCGTCGAGAATGAGGGTAAAGCTGTCGGCTCCGATGGCTTCATAAACGGCGCGCACTTTTGCTAGATTGATCGTATTAGCTTTGAGCTGTTTGACGATGAGCGTTTGTGCGGTCTTGTTGATCTCATCTGTGATATCGGAGAATAGTTGCGGATTATCGCCGATTGAACGGAATATCCCGAAGCCGTCTACGTCAATTGCCATAGAGCACTTCCTTCAGCTCTTGAACAAGTTGGTTAAGCACAGAAGTCATTTGGCCGTATTTTTGTCTGAACGTAGGCACACCGTCGCTGGCCAAAGCCCCGGCAAGTGCTGCGGCTTGCTGTATCCTCGTATTAAGCAAATAGATGCCCGCATCCTCCGCTTCGGCTTCTACTTCGAGCCGTTCCAGAGTTTCTTCGTGTTGTTTAACGCCTCGCTGCCATCTCGTCACGAGAACGTGGGGCAACAACTTTGGCCCTGGCAGACTGCCATTCGGACCTTTCCAAATGCTCTCGCAGAAGGCATTCAATCCGAAGACTGAAATAAAATCAGGAATTGTTGGTACTATGACGAGATCGCTTGCCCTTATGACTATTTCGGTCATGGGCGAAATTCCTGGTGGGCAGTCGAAGATAATATAATCATTAAGCAGCTTGAGTGGTAAAAATTCCTGCTCGAACAATTTCCAGGTCTGGCCTTCAATGGCTCTCATGCTATATTTCATTTCTGTGAGACGATAAATAATTTCACGCTCCACCAGGCGGAGGTGTGGCCCACAAGGCAGAATTGAAATTTTGAGCGGGATGCTACAATGCGTGGTGCGGCTCACGGATCCTCGGATTCTCGGAGCGAGCTTTGCCGATGTGCGCTTGATGAGGCGAAGTGCAAGAAAAGCGTCGAGCGTTCTTCCGTGCTTGATCATTTCTTCTAAAAGATCGTCGCCCGCGAGGCAGACCGAAGCGCTCGCTTGCGGATCGAGATCGACCACGAGAATGGACGCACGGGGATCGTCCGCCGCTAGCGCCTCCGCGAGGCTGACGACCGTCGTCGTCTTGCCGACGCCTCCCTTCATGTTCGCGACCGCGATCAGCTTGCCCGGTATCATCATCGTCCCCCCACGGCACGCGCGAGACTGTCTTTCTGCGCCGCCGAAAGACGCGTTTCCAAAAATCCTTCGATGCTCAGCGTCAGCGTCGATTTGCGGACCGGATCGGCGAGAATTTCGCATCCCTCCTTGGCCAGAGGGTCGCGCATGCGGATCAAGCCTATCCCGTGCGCGCCGCAATGGTCCTCGATTTCGGCGAGCCGTGCTTCCGATCTCGAGCTTTCCGGCAGATGCCACACGAGATGGCCGAAATGAGTGAACCTTGTCTGCGCCAAGGCTTCATGAACGGCAAGCACCGAACAGCCCGTTTCGGTCTTCAACTCGAAACCATGCACGTCAACTTGCGCGCCGGGCATGAACCTGAACCGCATGGCGCTGATCAAGATGAAATCGGGATGCGCCCAAAGCCCCTTCGATGGACCCTTCGCGGAGGTATCTTGCACGATGGCAATGCCATCGGCCGGGAGATCGAGGCCGCGCCGAAACGCTCCCTCAAGGTAGGTGTTCAGCGGGGGCATGAGTCTGGCCTCCGGCCAGGACTCGGCGGGTTTGGCGGCTGCGGGCTGGGCGCCGTTGAGGGCGGCCAAAAAAATCTGACCGTTTTGGCCGCGCAATCTTCCGATCTTGCCGCTTTGGAGAAGCAGGTCGCGCGCCGCGAAATAAAGATCGGGCCCGATTGATTCCTCCAATTGTCGGGACAACATCACCCGCATGACGCGGTTGAGGACGGGAGTCCCATCCTGCGGCAGCAAAGGCAGGATACGTTGCGCAAGGTTCTCGGCGGTGACCTCTATCTGCCCCATTTTATAAACTCAAAATAACGACTGTCGTCAATCATTAACATATTTGACGGCCACGAACAGAGCAATATCGAAATTTCGAGCGGTCAGGCCAACCGCGGCGTCTCTTGCCGAGGCGGCCGCGCCGCTCCTGCTTGGGCCCCTGGTTGAAACCGGCTCGCGCACCAGCGTTTTCGGCGGCTATCTGTGATTTTGGGTAGCAGCCGAGCGCACACCGCAGCAGGCGATCGCGCGGCCCCTGTCGTTGGCGCAAAAGCGAAGCGCCCTGCGTTATAGTCAGATCAGGCGCCGACCGCGATTATCGGATGTCCACATATGACAGAGCCATCAGAAGATATTCAGCATATGTCCGTCGGCATCTATGGCAGCGATGAGCTTGTGATAATGATAATGGAACAGAGCCTTCAACGCATAAGCTTGCAGCACAAACGGGTCGGGACGCTGTCGCACCGCCTTGAATAAGGCGCGCCGATAGTGGCGGCGAAGATCGACCGCCTCCACGGCGGTTAGCAGCTTGAAATAGATGAAACCTACGTAAAGCATCGCAAATGCATATTGAGTGTACCGGGTGAATGGCCGGCTGCGCAAATGCGCGTCGCGGGAGACGCTCGCCGCCAGGCCGCCTTCGAGAAAGAGTGAATCCACACGGGCGAAATAGGCTTTCGGATCATAAAGTGCATGCAGCACCCGCAAATATCCTTCCCGCAAGGCGTCGCGGTCCATGCCGAGGGGAATGACGTTCGTTCCGTACGGCGTCCGATCGGCGGGATCGAGCCGATTCTCGCCGGCAAGCCTTGCATAGAGTGGCGTCTTGGGGATCGCGGTGAGCATGCCGACCGAGGTATGGATCACACGGGCCTGCTCGACAAATTTTATTTGACGGTCGAAAATGTCAGGGCCGTCATTGTCGAAACCGACGATCATCCCGCTCCAGACCTCGATTCCGTGGGCCTGGATGGCGTGCACCTTTTCTACCAAGCTGCGCTCGTTACCGCGCAGGTTTTGCAGCTTGCTCGTTTCACGCAACGATTCCTCGTTGGGCGTTTCAACGCCAACAAAGACCGAACGGATATTTGCGTCGTCCATGAGGCCCATGAGTTCTTCATCGTCCGCGAGATCGAGCGAAGCCTCCGCAAAAAAAGTTACCGGATAATCATGCGCCTTCTGCCAGGCGACGACTTCGCGGAGAATGAGTTTTACCGCCTTCTTATTGCCGATCAGATTGTCGTCAACGATGAAGACGGCGCCGACCCCGCCTAAACGGAGAAGCACATCCAGTTCGGCGATAATCTGGGGTATCGTCTTGAGGCGCGGACGGCGACCGAAGGTTACAATGATGTCGCAAAACTCGCAGGTGAATGGGCAGCCGCGCGAGAACTGCACCGGAGCCACGGCATAACGGTCCATCTTTAATAGGTCGTAACGAGGCGCCGGCACTTTGCTCATGTCGGTGCGCTCAACCTGCTCGTAGCGGCTGACATGTTTCCGTTCGGCCCAATCGGCAAGAAATTGCGGCCAGGTGTCTTCGGCCTCCCCCACGAATATGACATTGGCCAACGCGCCGAAATAATCCTCCTGCACGCTGACCCAGGGACCGCCGACAACCGTGAAGCAGCCCCGGCCTTTCAATTCCTTGAGTATTTCAGTCATGCGGAATCTCTGCACCGTCATTCCCGTAAGGCCGACGATGTCGGCCTTGGCACAAAGAGCAAAATCGATCTCCTCGACATTCTCATCGATCAACGTGATTTTGTGCTCCGCGGGCGTCAGAGCCGCAAGCAAAGGCAGGGCTGAGACCGGCATATTCGCGCGCTTGCCAGACATGGCACATAGGTGGATGGCGTGCTCCATACCCCAATAGCTCGCCTCGAAACGCGGATTGATCAGCACGATATCGACCATGTTCATATGTCCACAAATGTTTTCCGGCCGACGGAATTAACCCAAAACGTAGCATATTCGGATCTAAGTCTGCGCGTCAATTCGGAAAGCAATCCAATTATTTTAACGA
Source organism: Methylocella sp. (assembly GCA_050728695.1). Taxonomy (GTDB): domain Bacteria; phylum Pseudomonadota; class Alphaproteobacteria; order Rhizobiales; family Beijerinckiaceae; genus Methylocapsa. The sequence goes on from JBOHJV010000040.1 coordinate 18,195, forward strand.
CGCGCCGCGCGATGCGTGAGCGGCCACGGAACGTGGCCAGGGCAAGTTCAGAATACGTTTGGATAAATATATCTCTCGATGACATCCTCAAGAAACCATATCAGCAAAAGCAAAATGAGCGGCGAAATATCTATCCCGCCAAAATTTGGTATCATTCCCCGGATCGGGCGGAGCAGCGGTTCCGTCAACGCGGTCACAACGTTCCAAATCGAGCGCACGACGTCGTTATAACGGTTGACGACATTGAAGGCGACAAGCCAGGAGAGGATCGCCGCGGCGATGATCACATAGATATAGAGGTTTAGGACCACTAAAAGGACGTCGAGAAGGGCGCGCATGGGAGCTCCGGACCGCTGGCTTGGACCAAGCTCGTTTACGCGGCCCCGGTCTTGCTGGCAAGTGGAGCCACAAGAGCCGCGATGTATCGATGTCGAGTTCGGGCCGGCGCCAACAACCTTGCATGCGCATAGCCGCTCGCGTAAACACCGGTTTTGGGGGCTGTAGCTCAGATGGGAGAGCGCTGCAATCGCACTGCAGAGGTCAGGGGTTCGATTCCCCTCAGCTCCACCAGGCAAAATCGGAACGTTTTGCCGCGCTGCATGCAACCTCATTTTTCGTATGTTCGAACTTATATGAAGATCATGCCGAATTACGCCAACCCAGCCAATTTTCTGCGCCTTGCCAGAGTGCTCGTGCCTTTATCGGCGACGTTGACCGCGCTCTTGCTTTGCGTTGGGCTTTATCTGGCCTGGTTCGTGGCGCCTCCCGATTATCAGCAAGGCGAGACGGTCAGGATCATGTATCTGCATGTGCCGGCCGCGTGGCTTGCCATGGCGATCTATGTCGTCATGACCTCGGCGGCGCTTGGCACGCTTGTGTGGCGCCATCCGCTCGCCGACGCGGCGCAACGGCCGGCGGCGGCACTGGGCGCCGGCTTCACCTTGCTCTGCCTTGGCACCGGCTCGCTCTGGGGCAAGCCGATGTGGGGCGCGTGGTGGGTCTGGGACGCGCGCCTGACGTCGGTTCTTGTGCTTTTCTTGATCTATCTCGGCCTCGTCGCCTTGTGGCGCACGATCGAGGATCCGGGCAAGGCCGCGCGCGCCGCCGCGATATTCACCCTCGTCGGCGCGGTCAACATTCCGATCATCAAATTTTCGGTCGATTGGTGGAACACCTTGCATCAGCCGGCCTCGGTCTTCCGCCTCGGCGGTCCCGCGATCGCGCCGTCCATGCTGTGGCCGCTCGTGGTGATGGCGTTCGCCTTCACGTTTCTGTTCGTCACGCTTTATCTCATGGCGATCCGCAACGAGATCCTCCGCAGGCGCCTGCGCCGCTTGTCGATCCTGGCGGCGGGCGCTCGAGAGCAGGGGCCAGCGCGCGGGGCGTGGGAGGCTGCCTATGAGCCATGATCCAAATCTCGGCTTCGTGGTTGCCGCGTATGCCCTTGCCTTCGTGATCGTGGCGGCAATGATCGTGACGATCGTGGCCGATTACATCCGCTTGAAACAGGCGCTTTCGTCCTTGTCGCGCGCGACGCGCCAAGTCCCCGGCCCGGAAAGCTTCGAATAGATGACGGCTAGCGCGCCGCGGCGAGAAGTGGAACCGCCTGCCGCGCCGCGGGGAGACGTGGAACCGCCCGCCGCGCGGCGGCCGCTTCTCGTTTTTGTACCCTTGGCCATTTTCGCCGCGCTGGCGGCGCTGTTCGTGATCCGGCTCTATTCCGGCGATGCTGCGCTTTTGCCCTCCGCGCTCATCGGAAGTGAAGTCCCGGCCTTCGCCTTGCCGCCGATCGAAGGGTTTTCGGGCAAGCCGGGATTTTCCGACGCCGATCTCCGCCAAGGCAGAGTGACGCTCATCAATGTCTTTGCCTCCTGGTGCGTGCCGTGCCACGCGGAGCATGAGCTCATCATGCGGCTTTCGGTGGACCCCGCTCTCACACGCAGGGGGATACGTGTGTTTGGACTCGCCTATAAGGACGAGCCAGAACATATTCAAAAATTTCTCGCCGAGGCGGGCGATCCCTTCGCGCGGATCGGCGCCGACCGCACGGGGCGAACCGCGATCGACTTTGGCGTATATGGCGTGCCCGAAACTTTTGTTGTCAAGGGCGACGGCACGATCGCTTACCGTTTCGTCGGCCCCATCGGCGAGGAGAGTTATCGGACGGTGATCTTGCCCGAGATCGAAAAAGCGCTGCGGTAACCCTGCGCAAATCGACGCCGGTGCCAAAAACCGTACAAGGCGGAAGACAGCTCCTCCCTCTTCAATCCGTAAGATCAATCAATTTTTGGCGCAATTCAAGGGAAAGCAGCGGCGGCGTAGCGAGAAACCGGCTTGCCTGCGGGGTCACATCTCAAGACCTTCCTGACGGATTTCACGCATGAGGGGCGAACGTTCCCGGTAGGCTTCGGCCGGATAGGGTTTTGTATCGAAGAAAGCATCGGTTTCATCGAGGAAATCGACGCGGAGCTTAGCCAGCCTGTCGAGCTCCGCCCACCGGTCGGGAAGGAATTTCAGGAAAACGGAAATGTCGTAATCGGAATCCGGAGCGCATCGCCGCGCGCGCGAACCGAACAGCACAACGCGTTCGAGCCGTTCGCCATAAATTTCGCCAAGCGCCACTCGGTAGCATTTGAGGACGGGATCGTTGGGTATTTTCATTGCCATCGGCAAGCTTATATCACATTTTTCGGCGCAACCACAGCTTGCGCTGTGCGTGAGTTTATATTGGCAACCGACTTGCCGCCCTTAGCATTCTCGCTCCATCAGTTTCTGCCAATCGTCCTCGCTGATCGTTTCAGTCCCGAGCTCGGCCGCCTTCGCCAGTTATGAGGCAGTGCCAGGCCCGCGACGACAACCGGTTTTTGGGAGAGCCGGTCGGAATTTCGTTTACTCCCCCAACGTTTGCCGCGCCCGCTCGGTCTGCTGGAGCCTTCGTTCGCACGCTGCGCAATCGTCTCGGGCGAGAAATCGCCTGGCGCCCACGCGACGCAGCCGCCCGCGCCTTTGGCTCGAGCGCATGAAACAACCAAATACATTTCGAGGGTGGGTCTTCCCCTTGCCTTCGGAACGGTCGATCCGGTCGTGGTAATCGCCTTCAAGGTTTCCTTGAGTCGCCGCCTGACAAACCCGCCGGCTTCAGCGGGATATTATCTTGCCGTCGTTTTCGACGTGGATTGAGCGGTTGAGCACAACACCGATTATCTTGGTCGATTTGAGGACCTCTAGAGCCCGTCGAACGTCGTCGACCCGGGTCTCCCCCTCTTCGACCACTAGTAGTGCGCAGTCCACGAATGCGGAGATCGCCATCGCGTCGTCAATTTCCGGCACCGAGGGAAAGTCGAACAATACAATCTTGTGCTCATAGCGGAGGTTGAGCTCATCCAAGAGCTTAGTCATCTTGGGCGAGGAGAGCAGCGCCGAGGAGTTGGTTATGGGCGAGCCAGCCGGAATCAAGAAGAGGCGGTCGATGCCAGGGTTGAACAGAATCTCCGCGATCGGCACGTCATGGAGCAAATGATCGACGATCCTTTGCCGCTGCTTGAACCCCAGGACTTCGCGAAACGACGGATTGACGAGGTCGAGTTCCACCAGCAAAACAGTGTAACTGAAATCCCGCGCCATGCTGATCGCAAGATTGATCGCGGTGAGGGTTTTACCCGATGCCCTGGCGGGACTCGTAACAGCGACCGTCGTCCAGCCGTTCTCCTTGAGGCGGTTGAAGATCTCGGCGCGCAGACGGTTGAATGCGGAAGAGATTTCGCGTGGGACCCAGGCGCCAATTACGAGTTCGCGCGCCAGCTTGCGCCGCGCTCGCTTGAATAAGTTGGTTTGCCAATACCGCACCGGAAGCGCCCTCCGCGCGGCTGCTGCATTAAGCTCCGCATTTGGCGGTTCCCCAT
>JBOHJV010000041.1:0-21902 GCA_050728695.1 Methylocella sp.
CGATTTCGATCCCGCGCCCCGATACGGCCAAGTCAAGCGAACAACGCCCGGCCGCTCGGCGGCGAGCGCGTTGAGCCTTCCGCAGCGGCGTGCCCCGGCGGCAATGGCATGGCGTAGCCCTCGGTCCAGCGCCGCGGAAGCCGGTCGCCAGCACTTACAGCGACGCTTGGCCGAAGGCGAAATTTGATTTCCGACGCGTTCGGGATGTGGGCGGCGAGTTTGCGGCAACCCCTGCAATGGCGGTGATTCAAGCCGCTTGCCTAAATCAAGCGCACCTGAAGCGTGCAAATGCTTATGCACTGTATAATATTGCCCAGCAAATCTCATTTTTAACGCGCTGATGAAGCTCATTAAGAATAAAGGCGTCGGCGCCAAGAATGCGTATGATCACGGCGAGTTGGAAGGGTTCTCACACCAAAATTACTGACCTTGGTTGCTGGGGCGGCAAACCTTTTATGCGCCGGTTGACCGCGGCTTCGAGAAAGATCAGCGCGCGTGTCTCGGCAATGATGCCAAACTCCGGAACAAAGGAGCGATCCGGATTGACATGGCCGGTCGCGCATCCTATCGGGCGGTCCGGCGACGATTTTAAAAACAACGCTGCCGCGCGGAGTCCCACGGCATGATTGATCGCAATGACCTGCGATGGTATCGCGATGCGATTATCTATCAGCTGCATGTGAAATCCTTCTTCGACGCCAACAACGACGGCGTCGGCGATTTCGGCGGCCTGACCGAGAAGCTCGATTACCTCAAGGATCTCGGCGCGACCGCGATCTGGGTGATGCCATTCTATCCTTCGCCGCTGCGCGACGATGGTTATGACATTTCCTCCTATCGCGGGATAAACCCCGCCTATGGGAGCCTGCGGGATTTCAAACGTTTCGTGCGCGAGGCGCACGAGCGGGGCCTGCGGGTCATCACCGAACTCGTGATCAATCATACCTCGGATCAGCATCCCTGGTTTCAGCGCGCCCGCGCGGCCAAGCCCGGCTCGGCGGCGCGCAATTTCTATGTTTGGGCGACCACGGATCGCGCCTACAAGGACGCCCCGATCATTTTTCTCGACACCGAAAAGTCGAACTGGACCTGGGACGATCAAGCAAAGGCTTTTTATTGGCATCGCTTCTACACACATCAGCCCGACTTGAACTTCGACAATCCGCGGGTCCTCGAAGCCGTGCTCGATGCGATGGCCTATTGGCTCGACATGGGCGTCGATGGTTTGCGGCTTGACGCCATTCCCTATCTTGTCGAGCGGGAAGGCACCAATTGCGAAAACCTCCCGGAGTCCCACGCGGTCGTCAAAAAGATCAGAGCCGCCGTCGATGCCCGCTATCCTGACCGGATGCTTCTCGCCGAGGCGAATCTTTGGCCCGAAGAGACAGCGCAATATTTCGGCCAAGGCGATGAATGCCATATGGCTTTTCATTTCCCCCTCATGCCGCGCATCTACATGGCGCTGGCCCAGGAGGACCGGCATCCGATCACCGATATCATGCGGCAGACACCGGAGATCCCGGACGGCGCGCAATGGGCGATCTTTCTCCGCAACCACGACGAGATGACGCTTGCCATGGTGACCGACAAGGAGCGCGACTATCTATGGTCCTTTTATGCGGCCGACCCGCGGGCGCGGATCAATCTCGGCATTCGCCGCCGTCTCGCCCCCTTGCTCGAAAACGACCGGCGCAAGATTGACCTTCTGAATTCGCTCCTCTTGTCCATGCCGGGCACGCCGGTCCTTTACTATGGCGACGAGATCGGCATGGGCGACAATATCTATCTCGGCGACCGCGACGGCGTGCGCACGCCGATGCAATGGTCGCTCGATCGCAATGGCGGCTTCAGCCGTGCCGACCCGGCCAAGCTCTTCCTTCCTTCGATCCAGGATCCAGTTTACGGCTTCAGCGCCGTTAACGTCGAAGCACAGCTCGCGAGCCCGTCGAGCCTCTTAACCTGGATGCGCAGAATGATCGCGGTGCGGCGTTCGCATCAGTCTTTCGGGCGGGGCGCGCTGCGGTTTCTTCATCCATCGAACCGCAAGGTCTTGGCTTATCTGCGGGAAACCCCGGCCGAGCGCATTCTCTGCGTCGCCAATGTGTCGCGAGCGGCGCAAGCGGTCGAACTGGACCTTGCCGAATTCAAGGATGCCGTGCCGATCGAGCTTGCCGCCGGCAGCCTCTTTCCGGCAATCGAGTCGCGGCCCTATCTTCTGACCTTGCCGGCCTACGGTTTTTTCTGGTTCCGGCTCGAGGCGGCGGAGGCAAGCAAGGATCGCCACGATCAGCAACCGGCGCCGGGATTGTTCACGCTGGTCGCCACGGGCAAGCTCGAAACAATTCTCGCCGGGCGTGAACGCATCGCATTCGAACGTACGGTGGCGCCGCGCTTCCTGGCCTCGCGACACTGGTTTGGCGACGCGGGGACGCCGATCGGCAGCGTATCGGTCAAGGACTTCGCGGTGTTTCGCAATGGAGCAGAGTACCGTTTCGTTCTCCCGGTCCTCGACCGCGAACTGCCCGGCGGCCAGGTTGAGACTTATTTCACGCCACTTGCGGCCGAACCGGAACGAGAAGACGGGCCGTCCCTCGTGCACGCCGCCGCGCGCTTGCGCCGTGGTGGTTCAACCGGCCTGCTGTACGAAGCAGAGGCGTGCGAAGGGTTCGCCCCAGCGATCTTGGCGGCGCTCCGGCGCGGTGAAAGATTGGATACGGACCAAGGCGGAACAATTTCTTTCTTGCCGTCGCCTCAACTCGCCACCGAACCCATGATCGAGACGTCCGATGTCCGTCGTATTGGCTCGGGACGGCGCAACTCCTCGCTCGTCCTTGCCAACCATATGATGCTGAAAATCCATCACCGGCTTACAACCGGCGAAGATCCCGAGGTCGAGACCTTGCGCTTTTTGACCGAGGTGGCGCACTTCTCCAATTCCCCTCGCTTGCTCGGCGTTGTCGAACATTTCGATCGCGCGGGAAACCGCGCTGTGCTCGCGATCCTGCAAACTTTTGTTCGCAATCAGGGCGACGCCTGGACCTGGACGCTCGAAGCGCTGAAGCGAAGCCTCGAGGCGGCTGCCCTGACACCCTGGCAAGAAGGCCGCGCGGGCCATGAGGAATTCGCGGCTTTTGTGCCGCACGTTGGCCGGCTTGGCCTGCACGCGGCAGGGATGCACAAGGCGCTTGCGACGCCGACCAGTGATCCCGCATTCAAAGCCGAGGCACTGACGCTCGACGATGTCCGCGAGACAGCGGACGCGGCAAGAATTTTGGCCATGCATGCCTTCAAACGCCTTCTATCGGTCGCCACGAATGCAAGCGAGGACAAGCGCGCCCAGGCCGAACGCCTTCTGGCCCGGCAGGACGAGTGCTTTGCTCTGATCGACAAGCTTGTCCAGAAACCGCATGGCGCGATCAAGATCCGCGTTCACGGCGATTATCATCTTGGCCGGCTTCTGATCGTGAAGGACGACGTCGTGACCGTCGATTTCGGGGAATGGCCTTCCCTATCGGCTGGCCAAAAGCGCGCCAAAACGTCGCCGCTGCGGGATGTGGCGGTCATGCTTTGCTCATTTGCGCACGTCGTTGCCGCCGCGAAAACCGATCTCGCACGGCTCGTTCCCGATCCGGCACTCGCCGTGACAAAGTTTCGCGAGGAACTCATTGAAGTTTCCCAAATCTTCATCCGGGCTTATATGGAAGCGGCGCGCGACAGCCCGATCTGGATCGAGGATGAAGGCACGCGCAAGCGCCTCCTCGTCCTCTACCTGCTGGTCGAGATACTTCATGACATCGCAAGCGAGGCGGAAAAACGCCCGGAGTGGATTGACACGTCGATCGACAGCATCAACACAATCCTCGATCGCACGGCCAATTTGTAATGCATGGCCGCGATTATGGCGCCAACCTGTTAGCCGCTGTCAATCCCGCAACCCAAAGGCTAGAAATCCAAGCTTAAATTCAAACATCGGCGAGCCGCTTAAGATCCGCTGTCGGCCGGGCTTAGCCGAATAAATAACCGCGCGATGCACATTTGGCCTGAAGCGATCCCGGGATAGAAATAAATGAGTATCGCCGCGCCTTGCCTTGTTCCGGATTTCCAGGCGTGTGCCCTTCTTCTCGACGTCGATGGTACTATTTTGGATCTCGCACCGACGCCGCGGGAAGTGCGAGTTCCGTCCTCCCTTCGGCACGCCGTGAGTAGGCTCAGCGAACGCACCGGCGGAGCGCTGGCACTTGTCAGCGGGCGTCCAGTGAGTGACCTGGATCTGCTCTTCGCGCCGTTGGAACTCCCCGTTGTCGGGGGCCATGGCGCCGAGTTTCGACTCGTTGCCGGGACGAGCCTCGATATCCGGCGCGGTCTACCGCTAGATGCGACGCTCAAACGCAAATTCGCCGCGATCGCAGAAATCGGACCCGGTATCCTCACCGAGGACAAGGGCTACTCAGTCGTTTTGCACTATCGTCTGGCGCCGGAATTGGGCGACGCAGTGAACGAAGCCGCTGCCCGCATTTGCCTAGAAAATCCGTCGATATCGATCGAACTTCTTCGCGGTAAGTCCGTTTTGGAAATTAAGCAAGCGGGGTTTAGCAAGGCGACAGGGGTGCGTGAACTGATGCGCTACCCGCCGTTTCGCGACCGCCACCCGATATTCATCGGCGACGACGTCACGGATGAGTCGGTTTTCGAAATCATCGGGGAGTTCCATGGGCTTGCATTTTCGGTGGGTCGCATCGCTCAGGGAGTCGATGGACATTTCGAGAATCCAGAAGCCGTGCGCGGCTGGCTCGCGCGAATTTCCGGTGATGGTGAGACCGCGACGCCATGAATGTTGATGTGCTTGATCTATGTTCCGGTTTTGCGATGGAATTGAACATACTTCGGCAGGACGCCGCGCAAGCCATGCTCGTCAAAGATGACGATGCGATCCATATATTCGCGGCGGATCGAGCCGATGACGCGCTCGCCATGGGGATTCTGCCACGATGATCGCGGCGCGGCCACAACCTTTTTGATGCCGGCCGCCCGAGCTGATTGGGAAAGGCAGGACTCCACCGCCATGCTGGCCGCTTCGACTGTTCGATTCCTCGGGATCGCGCGCGACTCATGGTACCGGTAGCGCACGCCGAGCTTTTTCGAACAGTCGGGCACGCGCGGTATGCAGTCGAGCAAGGAACCGGCTTCAGGGCTGGCTTGCCGCTCAAAACCGCACGAATCGATGTTCCCCGGCCTCCGGCGCTATCGCGCCGGAGCGTTGTTCGGCGGGCTTCTCGGCGCGGGCGAGATTATACGCGGAGTTGATCAAGGCAATATGCGAAAAAGCCTGTGGAAAATTACCGACGAGACGTTTCGCCGCAGGGTCATATTCCTCGGACAACAGACCGAGATCGTTGCGTAGCGCGAGCAGCCGCTCGAACAGTCTGTGCGCGTCGTCGAGCCTTCCCAAAAGCACGAAATTATCGACGAGCCAGAAGCTGCAAGCAAGAAATACGCCCTCGCCGCCGGGCAAGCCATCCGCGCCCATTTGCGTGTCATAGCGGCGCACCAACCCATCCGCCATCAAGCGTCGCTCTATGGCATCGACCGTACCGAGCAGGCGCATGTCGTCGGGCGGCAAGAAACCAACGAGGGCCATCATTAGAAGGCTCGCGTCGAGTTCTTTTCCGCCATAGCTCTGCGTGAAAGTGCCTTGCTTTGGATCGAATCCATTGGCGCAAATATCGTCGTGGATGCGCTGGCGCAGGCGCCGCCAGTTATCAAGCGGCCCGACAAAGCCGAATTCCTCGATGCTCTTCACGGCGCGGTCAAACGCAACCCAGGTCATGATTTTGGAGTGAGTGAAATGCCTCCGTGGCCCGCGCACTTCCCAGATGCCTTCGTCGGGCAATTCCCAGATCTTTTCGAGATGCTTTAGTAGCGCGCATTGCAGCATCCAGTCGGCCGCGTCGACGACGAGTTGCCGCTTGCGGCTCTGATAAAACGCATCCAATACCTCGCCATAGATATCGAGCTGCAATTGGCCAGTGGCGGCATTGCCGGCGCGCACGGGTTTCGCGCCACCATAGCCAGAAAGCCAAGGAAGCGTGCGTTCAGGTATGTTGCGCTCCCCTCCGAGACCATAGAGAACTTGCACCAATGCCGGTTCGCCGCCGAGGGCACGTATCAACCAACCGCGCCATCGCATCGCTTCATGGGCGTAGCCCCCGTTCATCAAGGCGAGCAAAGTGAAGGTCGCGTCGCGCAACCAGCAAAACCGGTAATCCCAGTTGCGCGAGCCGCCCAATTGCTCCGGAAGCGAGGTGGTGGGCGCCGCGACAATTCCGCCGCTGGGCTGGAAAATTAGCGCGCGCAAGGTGAGCAACGATCGGATCACCGCCTCCGACCACCGCCCGGCGCCCTCGGCCGGCTGCGACCATGCGGTCCAGCCACGTTCGGTATGTTCGAGCGCTTGATAAGGATCGATGGGTTTGGGTACGTCCTCATAGGAGATACCATAGCTCAACGTAAAATCAGTTGTTTCCCCGGCGGCGACAATGAATTCACCGACATGAGTCCGGCCTCGCGGGCTAAGCCGTACGGGCGTGCGCAGGACGACGCGGTGGGGACCTGCGATAGCCTGCAGGCTCCCATCGTCGCGGCGGCGTACCCATGGCACGACCGAACCATAATCGAAGCGGAGGATGAGCTCGGTGCGCAATCTAACGTTCCCGCTTATGCCGCGCACGAGACGAATGAGATGGGTGCCCGGCGCGCTTGTCGGCATGAAATCGGTCACGATGGCGACGCCAGAGTCGGTCTCTATCGTGGTTTCGAGAATCAAAGTATGGCCCCGATAGTTTCGCGTTATTTTGGCGCCCGAGTCCGCCGGCGCAATTAACCATCGGCCGTTTTCCACGGTTCCCACGAGATTGGCGAAACACGCCGGAGAGTCGAAACGCGGCCAGCAAAGCCAATCCACCGACAGGTCGCGCCCGACGAGGGCGGCCGTCTCGCAATCGCCGATGATGGCATAGTCCTCGATTTTCTGAGCCATGGCTTCTCCTCATCCCGAAATGCGCGAGGATGGCGGTTGTTGAATAAGGTCCCGCCGCGAACGATGATATTGCCGCCTGTAGGGTGTTGGCAAAAGGCGCTGATGCGCTTGGGGTGCCAGGAAACGTTGATTCCCCTGAGCATCGGGTCCATGCGCATGAGGGACTGCATCGGGAATCAATACCGGTACCCGTGCGTCCCCGGCGATCCGCCGCCGATCCGCGCACCGGGCCGAGCACTATCTTTGCAGACGGCGCTGGCCAGTCTTGTTCGTCTGCCGTCACTCAAGCGGCGATCATTTTCTCCTTCACGATTGGGATCGCGTCAAGGAGGGTTTGCATTCCCTGTTGCCGAAACATTAGCGTGCTTGCGCTTGCCGGCATTAAGCCGCCGCGACATACGGCAGTAGGGCGAAGTAGGCCTGATCGGCGTTGCCGGTCAAGGCTCGAATTTGGTGTCCCGCTATTCGCGGGGCGGGCCCGTCTCTTCAACCTTTCACCGATGACAAGGGTCGCGCCACCATTTCCAGCGGTTTCCGCTCGGCGGCCACGCCCCAGATCATCTCGAAAATGGCGGCTAGGACCATGAGCCCCGACCCAAACAGATAGCCGCTGAAAACGCTGGCGCGCGAACCGGTTTCAATCAGGCCGCCAAATAGAAACGGCGCCCCCACGCCGCCGATCGCAGTGCCGCCCGCGTAAAAGAAGGCGATGGCGAGCGCGCGAATTTCCACCGGAAAGATCTCGGACGCCGTCAAATAGGCGGCTCCCGCCGCCGCGGACGCAAAAAAGAAATTTACCGTCCAGACGATTGTCTGCTGCGTCGCGTCGAGAAGATGATGCGCGAACAGCCAGCCGCCCCCGGCAAGCAGCAAACCCGAAATCGCATAGGTAAAGGCGATCATTGGCTTGCGGCCAATAGAATCAAACAGCGGGCCAAGCACGACTGGGCCAAGCACATTGCCAAGCGCGAAGGGCAGAATGTACCAGCCGACATTGTACGAGGGAACATCATAGAAATTCGTGAGAACGAGCGCATAGGTGAAAAAAATTGCGTTGTAAAAGAAGGCCTGCGCCAACATGAGAGCAAGCGCCAGAAGGGTCCGGACTCTGAAAGTAATGAAAAGTGTTTGAAAGACTTCCCGCAGCGGCGTGTGCGTACGCGGGCGCAGCCGCATTGGCGGGAGTGTCGATCCGTCTTGCAAACACGCGCCGTGTATTCGGAATCGGGCTTCGATATCGGCAACCACCTTTTCCGCTGCTCGCTCCCTTCCGTGAATGACGAGCCAGCGTGGGCTTTCTGGGATCCACGTCCGCAGAAAGAGAATAATGAGGCCGAGCGTGGAACCAATGAAAAAAGCGAGCCGCCAGCCGAGGTCGGGATCGAAGCGGGCCGGGTCCAGAACGAATATCGATGCGGCCGCTCCCAGCGCCCCGCCGATCCAAAACGAGCCGTTGATGGCAAGATCGGTCCATCCGCGGTAGCGCGCCGGGATCATCTCCTGAATCGTCGAATTGACGGCACTGTATTCGCCGCCTATTCCAGCGCCGGTAAGCATGCGGAACAGACAAAAGCTTTCCAGATTCCAGGCAAAAGCCGTAGCGGCCGTGGAAACCAAATAGAGACCCAACGTAATGAAAAATAGCAGCCTGCGGCCCAGCCGGTCCGTCATCCATCCAAAGCCAAGCGCGCCAATGACCGCGCCGGCGAGATAAAAGCTCGACGCCAAGCCGATGTCGGACGCATTGAAGCGCAGGCGGGGGCTCGCTTCGAGGGCGCCGGCGATAGAGCCCGCAAGTGTGACTTCAAGACCATCGAGCACCCAGGTGATTCCGAGCGCCGCCACAACCAGCGTATGAAATCTTCCCCAGGGCAGACGATCGAGACGGGCCGGGACACGAGTTTCGAGAATGTCGCCGGCGGCATCTTGCATCTATTGCCCTCCCCCGACAAACCCCAAACTCGCGCGGATAGCAATCCTATGTTGAACTAGCTGCAGCCCCAGATTCGAAGAACAGCCGACGGTCTCTAATTTCGGGTATTCCGCATCACTTTGGAATTGCGGTTTGCACAAGATAAACAATTCGCGTCAGCGGGTCCAAGCTGCCCAGGCCGAGCAAGATGCAAAGCCAGAGCAAACCGGCGGCGGCGAAGAGGCGCACGATTTCGGGACCTCGGCCGACTTCCATGAAGATCGCCCCGACCACCCCAATCATCAGCACTGCGGGAACCAGTACGAGCGGCCGGATCGACCGGTCGAGAGGCAAGAAACTTGCGCCGAGTTCTATTGCCAGCAGAACCATCAGCGCCACCCAGGCCAGCAACAAGTGGCGCATACGCCGGTTCATGGGCCGCGCCCGACGAGGTAGATCAGCGGATAGAGCACGATCCACACCATGTCGACAAAGCTCCAGTAGAGGCCGACCACGCTTACCGGCGTGTAATAGCGGGATGAAAATTCGTCCCGCCGCGCGCGCAGGATGATCCAGGCGACCAGGACCACGCCGATGATCATATGAATACCGTGGAGCGCGGTGCCGAGGAAGTAGAAGACGAAGAAAATCCGTGCCCCGGCGCCAAGCGGACCATTGATGGCGAAATGGGGTCCCGGGAACAGATGCTTGTCGAAATCGTCGCGCCACTCGATGCCGAATTTGAGAACCAGAAAAGCGCCCCCGAGCAACACGGCGATGGTACAGCATTGGATCAGCCTGCGGGTATTCCCCGCCTCGATGTAGGCGACGCCTGCGCTGTAGGCGAGACTGCTTGTCACAAGGATCACGGTGTTGATCGTGCCGATTGCAAGCTCGGTCTGCCGCGCGCCAGCATCGAACCCTGACTGATTCCAATGGCGGGAATAGATCCAGGTCAGGAAAAGGGCGCCAAAGAACAGCACCTCGGTCGCCAGAAAAAGCCACATCCCCGAAATCGCCGACTCCGATTGGTGGCGCGCACTCGAATATTGGAAATCGTGCGTAAGCGAAGCATCAGACATGGTGCTGCACGACCTCGGGTGGCGGGTAGTTATAAGGCGGCTCAATCACTACAGGCGTCACCACGAAGTTCTCCGTGAGCGGCGGTGAGGACGTTTGCCATTCGAGCCCAGTGGCGCCCCAGGGATTGGCACTCGCTCGTTTGCCGTAGAACAACGACCACGTCAGATAGGCTAGCGGCAACAGATAGCCCAATGCCAGTATGGTCGCGCCCGCCGACGAGAGCACGTTCAGGACCTGGAATTCCGGCGGGTAGGAGTGGTAGCGCCGGGGCATGCCGAGATAGCCGACGATGAACTGGGGGAAGAAGGTCAGGTTGAAGCCGATGAAGATGAGAATCGCGCCGGCCCGGCCCCACATCTCCGGATACATCCGACCGAAGATCTTCGGCCACCAATAATGCAGTCCGGCGAAAAAGGCGGAGACCATGCCGCCGACCATGACGTAGTGAAAATGCGCCACCACGAAGTAGGTCTGCGCCAGATGCACATCGGCGGCGAGCGCGGCCACGAACAGGCCGGTCAGGCCGCCCATCGTGAAAAGTCCGATGAAGCCGATTGCATACAGCATCGGCGCGTCGAACCGGATGAAGCCTTTGTGCATTGTCCCAATCCAGTTGAAAACTTTGATCGCGGATGGCACCGCAACCATGTAGCTCAGAATCGAGAATACCAGGGCGGAATAGAGGGACGTGCCGGCCACGAACATGTGATGCCCCCAAACGAGGAAGCTGATTACCGCGATTGCGATGCTGCACCAGACGACAAATTCGTAGCCGAATAGGCGCTTGCGCGCGAAGGCAGGGACGATTTCGCTGATCACGCCGAGGCCCGGCAGGATCATGATGTAGACGGCTGGATGCGAGTAGAACCAGAAAAGGTGCTGGAACAAGAGCGGATCGCCACCCAACGCCGGATCGAATACGCCGATGTGGAAGATCCGCTCGAAAGCCAGAAGCAGCAGGGTCATGGCCAACACCGGCGTGGCAAGCACCAAAAGGACGCTGGTCGAATAGAGCGACCAAAGAAACACTGGCATCTTGTGCCAGGTCATGCCTGGCGCGCGCAGGCGATGGATGGTGATGATGAAGTTCAGTCCGGTCGCGATCGAGGAAAAGCCTGCGATAAAGATCGCCACGACCGTCGCCACCACGTGGCCCTTGGAATAGGCGGAGGTAAGCGGGGTATAGAATGTCCAGCCCGTATCGACGCCGCCGACGAACAACGAGTAGAGGACGGCCAGCCCGGCAAATACGAATAGATACCAGCTGAAGAGATTGAGCTTTGGGAACGCCAGGTCGCGCGCGCCGAGCATCAGGGGAACAACGAAATTGCCGAGCGTCGTTGGAACGGCCGGAATAAGAAAAAACCACACCATCACCACGCCATGCATGGTGAAGAGCCTGTTATACGTCTCCGCCGACCCGATCATGCCTTGCGGCACGATCAAATTATAACGAATCAATGCCGCCGCGATGCCGCCGACAAAGAAAAAGATTGTATTCGTGCCGAGATATAGGACCGCGATCCGCTTGTGATCGGTCGTCAACAGCCAACTGCGGAGAGTGAAACCGTCCGTCAGATACGAGCTCGCCATCTTCTCTGGTTCCATGGCCATTACGCTCATGGCTGCGCCTCCGGAGTTAAGGACTTGATGTAAGCAATGACCTTCAGAAGATCTTCTTCGCTGATCTGTCCCGCGAAGGTGGGCATGACGGGCGGATAGCTCGCCACCCGCTGCGTCTCCGGCATTAGAATGCAGTCGCGGATATAACGGTCGTCCGCGGTGACGATTGTGCCGTCGGTCAGCGTCACCGGGCTGCCGTAGAGCCCTGCGAGGGCAGGAGCGCGCACCGTGCTGAGCGATTGACGCCCGCCGGCGCCGTTCCCGCCATGGCAGCCACTGCAGCCATAGCGCATGAACAGAGTTCCACCTTGCTTCGCCATGGTTTCGCCGCCGCCGTTCTGTTCCAGCCATTTTTGGTAATCCGGATCTGGCATCGCCACGACCTCGCCAATCATACTGGCGTGGCCCGTGCCGCAAAGCTGCGTGCAGAACAAGCGATACGTGCCTGGCCGGTCAACCTCAAACCACAATGTCTCGTAACGGCCCGGAAGCACGTCGTGCTTGATCCGGAATGCGGGCACGGAAAAATCGTGGATTACGTCCTCCGACGTCATCACCAGCTGGATCGGGCGCCCAACCGGCAGATGCAACGCGTTGATCTCGCGCTGGCCGCCATGATGCTCGATTTTCCACATCCATTGCTTGCCGATGACATAGATCTTTAAGACGTCGGGAGGCGGCTGGAACAGGCGGACGTAGAGGTCCGCGCCCCAGACGAACAAACCAAAAAAAATCACCAAGGTGGCGACGGTCCAGGCCGTCTCCAGCCGCCAAGTCTTCTTGGGGAGCGAACCGCGATCAATCGGGCTGCCGGCGCGGTATTTGATCATATAGAGCCAGATGAGACCAAAAACGAGCGCGAGGATCGCGCAGGAAACCAGGAGCAGGGCCAAGATCAGATAGTCGACTTCGGCCGCGTCAATTGTCGCCTGGGGAAGCCAGAACCTCATGCGCGCTCTTTCTCCCGGCGAAACGCAAGGAACAACGTGCCCCCGACGGCCAGCACCGTGATCGCCGCGGCCAAGCGCAGTAGCTTCATGATCGCGAGCGTGTAGCGCCCCGTCGTCGCGTCGTAATTGTAGCAGAGCAATAGCACCGGCAGCGCCGCGGCCGCGATGGTGCCCGACTCGGCGCGCGTCACGCCTAGCCGCACATCGGCGGGCGCGTAGCCGACACCGAGCAGATAGCTCGATACGATACCAGAAGGCGTCGCGAAGACGATACCGACGGGATGCATGAACTGCTTCAGCTCCGGATCGAAGCGATCGCGAAATCCAATGCTGTCGGCCACCGCCTGCACGGCATCGGCGGTTCCTGTAAGGAAATGCCAATTCCGCGCCGCGCCCGGCGCCGGATAACGTTGCAGTTCTTCCACCTTGACCGAGGCCGCGGTCGCGCTGGTCTCCGCCGGGTCGATGCTCAGCAAGGTCAAAGTGTAGTCGCGCCCCGCGATCATTCCGGATGCCAGGAGCGCATGGAACAAGTCGGCGCGAACAACACTGCAAAGATTGGGGCAACGAAAGTAGCCGAGCGCAAGGATCAACGGCCGTCCTTCAAAAACGTCCGCGAGCCTCACCGTGCGGCCGGTGTCTTCGCGGAACACGTCTTGCAGGGGGAGCATGGCTCCTGGCCTTTGCTGGTAGGCAACGCCGCTGAGGTCCGGGACTGACGCCGCAGCCGCGAACCTTGGCGCCGCGAGCAGAAGGATAATTAGGAAGCGCCGCCTCATGGGGTTTCTCCGTTACCGCTGGCGAGGCGGGGGTTTCTACCTGCGTGGCAGAGGGCGTTGCCGCCGGCGCGGGAGCAGCCGGAATTACCGCCTGCGCGGCGGGGCGGGGTTCCGCCGAACCGGGCCAACCCGGGATATTCTCCCGCGCGACTTCGCGCA
Organism: Methylocella sp.; assembly: GCA_050728695.1. Lineage (GTDB taxonomy): Bacteria > Pseudomonadota > Alphaproteobacteria > Rhizobiales > Beijerinckiaceae > Methylocapsa. The sequence continues at coordinate 13,543 of JBOHJV010000041.1, forward strand.
TTGCCTCCGCAATGGGGATGTGCGCGGTTCCGTGCGCCTTGTCGACCCAGCCCGCGCCGTTCAGCCTCTGCATTTCCTCAAGGTAAAACCTCGCCAGGTCCGCTCGCGCATCCGGTTGCAGCTGGGGGTTTGGATATCGCGGCAAGGGCAAATGCAGAGTCCGGTCGGTCGTCGCACCCGGATAGAGCCACAGCGCGATCAGCGCCAGAATGACCGCCGAAGCCGGTACCGCCGCCGCGCCGATCCAGATGAAACGTGCGCCGACATCGCTTGGCTCGTGTCGCGCGGGAGCGAGGTCTTTCTCAGACATGGCGCCGCACCTGCTCGGGCACCCACGGCATCAGAGGCGCACGGAGCGCCAGCGCAGCCGCAATTCCGATCACCCCGAGCATCGCCACTACGTCGACGATGCCGAAACCCTTTCCGGATGCGGGCACCACCAGCCACCAGTTGCGGACGATCTCGCTCAGTATGAGCAGGGCTGTGACGCAGCCGATTCCCCGCCGCGAACTTTGCACCTGGGGCGACAAAAGGGCAAGGAAGGGCAGTGCGAAGTGGCCTCCCGCAACCAATGCGGCCGCAAAGCCCCATCCTCCTGTCGAGCGGGAGATGTACCACGGCGCCTCGTTTGGCAGGTCAGACTGCCACACGATCAGCAACTGCATGAAGTCAAGATATGCCCACAGGATCAGGAGCGCCAGCAGCAGCCGACCCAGGCTGCGCAATGTCCCGGCGTCCGGCGGCACTCCGATGACAGCGGCGAAGATGGACACCGAAAGCGCCAGAAGCCCCATATCGGCAATCTCGATCAGGCCGTAGGCGCTGGAAACAAAGTGCGGGTCGAGTGACATTGTCGTGTCGATTGCCGCGAAGGTGACAGTGATCGCCAGCAGCATCAGCCCGGCGGGCGCGATCCGTGCTAGCCTCGGATCGGTCCCCTCCGTTCGAAGCGCGCGCAAGATCAGCAAGCTCAGCCCGAACCAAACGATCAAGTAAACGACGCTTCGAGCAACGAAGAAAGGCGAGTTCAAGTAAAACCCATTATCCAAATGCGCCGTGACCTCCGGCCTCAGCCAGGAATAGAGGGCGGGCGAGACGATAATCAGCGGGACCAGAGCAGGCGGCAGCAGCAACAGCAACGTGAGCATCCCGGCAACAAGCTGCGGCCTTGTCGCGTAACCCCAATCTCCGCCAGTCAAGGCGTGGATCAAGAGTAGCCCCATGCAGCCGATCGGCCACCCGAGCCATGCGGTCAACGCCGCCAACCAAGCATAGGGGAACGCGGCGGGTGCGACGAACCATCCGATCGCCGCGCCAACAACGCCGGCGCTTCCGACAATCCAGGCTATGCGCTCGGCTTGCCGGCGACTCATTGCAGCGCCCCCTGCTGATCCGCCGGCAAATCCGCCACCGTGGCGTGCTGGCTGCGCTGCAAAGCACGGATATAGGCCGCGATCGCCCAGCGATCCGCTGGCTGCACGCGCTCGGCAAAGGAATACATTGCTCCATAGCCGTTCGTTATTACGTCGTAGAAGTGCTGCACTGGCGCCCGGCGCAACCGATCGGTGTGATAGGAGGGTGGCGGCGGGAAGCCGCGCCGAACCACCATCCCGTGTCCGTCCCCTAGCTCGGAGTGGCAGGGTGTGCAGTAAATCCGGAACCGCTCTTGACCGCGCTCGAGGAGCGCGAGCGTCACGGGCGCCGCCGCCGCCGGCTTATCACGATATTCCACCGTGCCGGACGGGACGTTGGCGGGACCGACGAGCGGCGAATAAACCTTCTGTTTCGGCTGAACGCTCATGTCGTCGCACCCGGCGAGCGCCACCAGCCCGGCAAGCAGGACCGCGCACCTCATTCTGGCATCTCCTCGGTCAGCTTGGGATCGAGGCCGTCCAGGATCTGGTGGGCGCGCTCGAGCTGCGGCGCGTCGCCCGTGCGGACCGCGACGACCCATCCATCGCGCATTGCTTGGCGCATGGATTGGCACTCGTCGATCGGATCGTAGAGCCTAATCATTCGGGCGGCGATCAAATAGCCGAAAAACCCGGCGAAAATGGCGAACAAGACGCCGATTTCAAATGCGATCGGTACGAAAGCTGGCCAGGAAAACTCCGGCCGTCCGCCAATGTCGAGAGGATAGCCGACCGTGTTCGCATAAACTTCCATCCCGAAACCGGCCGCGGCGCCAAACAGTCCGACGATCAAAATAACGGTTGGCAAAGGCGAGTCCGTACGGCCGCCTTCAACAAATGTCGGGGTGTATGTTTGCAGTCCGCCGATGCCTCCGGCGTCGAGGCGCTCCATCGCGCGGCGCAGGGCCGTCTCGGTTTCAAAAGAGGCAACGATGCCGCCGCTCATTGCCGGTCTCCTTCATGCGAGCGACGCTGGAGCAGCGCACGCATCTCGAACATCGAGATCGCCGGCACGAAGCGCACGGCGAGCAGGATTCCGGAGACGAACAGACCCACCGTGCCGAAAAGCGTCGCCCAGTCCCAGATCGTGGGAACGAAATTGCCCCAAGCCGACGAGAGGTGCGTACGGCGCAGACTCATCACGACGATCTCGTAGCGTTCGCACCACATGCCGACGATCACGCCGAAACTGACGAGCATGATCACGGTCTGGTTCAGGCGCAGCCGGCGAAACCACATGAGCTGCGGAAGAGTGATGTTGAAAAGAATGGTGGCCCAATAGACGCCCGCCAGGGATCCCTTCACCTTATCGACGAATTGCGTTTTCTCGGCGTTCTCCCCGCCGTAGAAGACCGAGAACGCATCCATCATATAGGCGTAGGCGAGGCACAGGCTGCTCACCAACAACATTTTGCAAAGAATATCGAGGTGGTGCCCCGTTATGAAGTTCTCCAGGCTCAGCAGGCGGCGCAGCGGCACGACAATCAGCAGCACCATCGCGAAGCCCGATAGCAATGCGCCGAAAACGAAGAACGGCGGGAACTCCGTGGAGTGCCATCCGACGGTGGCGGCGCCGGCAAAATCCAGCCCGACGATGCTGTGCACCGATACGACGAGCGGCGCCATGATCGCCGCCATGACGCCATAAGTTGGATGGTAATGCCGCCACTGGCTGCCCGAGCCGCGGAATCCCAAAGCGAACACACCGTAAAGGATCTGCTTGCGGCGCGTCGCCGCGCGATCGCGCATCGTCGCAAGATCGGGGATGACGCCAAAATACCAAAACAGGATGGAGGAGATGACGTAGGTAAATATCGCAAAAAAATCCCACAGGAGTGGGCTGCGGAATTGCGGCCACAGCGTCATCGTGTTGGGATAGGGAAACAGCCAATAGAAGAGCCACGGGCGGCCGAGGTGCAGGATCGGATAGATCCCCGCGCAGGCGGCCGCGAAGAGCGTCATCGTCTCGGCGAGACGATTGAGTGAAGTCCGCCATTCCACCTGCGTCAAATAAAACAGCGAGGAGATAAAGGTTCCCCCCGACGCGATCGCGATCCACCAGACATAGCCGATGAGGGCGAAGCCCCAGACCACCGGCCAGTCCACCCCCCAGATGCCGATGCCCGCATAGAACAGCCAGGCGATCGCGCCACACAAAACAGCCGTGGCCAGCGCGACGGGGACCATCGCGACCCACCACCAAAGAAAGGCGCGTTTGCGCAGCGCGATCGCGCATATATGATCAGTCATCGAGCCGATGGTGGGGCCCGGCAAGATAACGGGATCGCCGGCACGCGGCGGCGCCGATCCGCCACTTGGCCTCTCGGGAAGCAATGCGTGGGAAGCAGGAATATCGGTCATCCGCCGCCGCCCTCGATCGCCGGATTCGGGTTGCGGATGCGCGCCTCGTAGGTGACGCGCGGGCGGGTTCCCTGGTCGGCTAGCAGCGCATAGTCGAGCGGGCTTTGTTTGCGTCTTGCGACCTCGCTGCCGTGGTCCGCCATGTTGCCGAAGGTAAATGCCTGCGTCGGGCAGGCGGCTTGACACGCCGTCACGACCTCGCCGACCGGCCGGTTCTCTCGGTCGGCGGCGATCCGCGCCTCGGCGATACGCTGCAGGCAAAAACTGCATTTCTCCATCACCCCGCGCCCGCGCACGGTGACATCGGGATTGCGCGCTTCCGGCGGTCTTTGCTCTTCGTTCGCGAACGCGAAATAGTTGAACCGGCGCACCTTGTACGGGCAATTGTTGGAGCAGAACCGTGTCCCGACGCAGCGGTTGTACACCATCACATTGAGGCCCTCGGAATCGTGGAGCGTGGCGCCGACGGGACAAACGGTCTCGCAGGGCGCCTGCTCGCAGTGCATGCACAGCACCGGCTGAAAAGAACTTTCGGGAGCGGCTGGACTCCCTTCGTAGTAGCGATCGATGCGCAGCCAGTGCATCTCGCGCTCGCGGAGCACCTCCTCTTTGCCGACCACCGGAATGTTGTTCTCGGCCTGGCAGGCGACAATGCACGCATTGCAACCGATGCAGGCGTTGAGGTCGACGCTCATCGCCCAGGCGGCCGGTCCTTCGGGCTTCCAGCGATACAAGTGCGGCTCTGGCTTCTTGTCGGCGAGGAAGCGCGGGTCCTCCCTAAATGCGGCAAGCGTGCCGTGCCTCGCATACTCGCCCGTCTCGTGGAAGATCAGGTTATGGTGGTCGGTGCTAGCAAGGTTCACGTGACCAGCCATCTTCTGGAGCGACGGCGCATCCGCGCGTCCGGTCAGCGGATAGAAGTCGAAGCCCGCGCCGGTGCCGACCGTACCGACGAGCGGCCGGCCAAAGCCAAGGAGCGCCACCACGCAGTCCGCGGCTTGCCCCGGCATGGTCCAGGCGGGCGCTGTCACGCTGGTATCTCCGATGGAGAGGCGAACCATGTCGCCGTTACGAAGCTTTAACTGCCGTGCCTGCTCCGGAGAGATCAAGAGCGGATTGTCCCAGGTCAGTTTCGTGAGGGGTCGCGGCAGCTCCTGCAGCCAAGCGTTGTTTGCGTAGCGCCCGTCCCATAGATGCGGGTCCGGGCGGAACAGGATCGTCAGCGGATGATTGGGCGGTTCCGGTGGCGTCTGACGTCTCGCGTCCGCGCGCAATGTCACATCGGCTTTCGGACTTACGGTGTTGGGAACGATACCGCTCGCCAGCGCGTCATGCCAGGCCTGCCCGAAACCTTGACCCATCCGGCCCCGCCAGGTGCCCTGCACGAGTTCGAGCGGGGCAGGGGGGGCGGCTTTCGTGAATAACGCCAGCATCTCATGCATGCTGATACCGCCGTAAAGCGGCAGCGCCTGCGGCTGGACAATGGTCGCGGTGCCATCATATGCACGGGCATCGCTCCAGGTCTCCCACGCATGCGCCATCGGGACACCCCAAACGGTCGCTTGGCAGGTCTCGTTCGGAGCCGAGCTCAGCGCGAGGCTAAAGTCCACGCGTTTCAGGGCCTCGGCGAAGCCGAGCGCCGCCGGAGCGGCGTAGGCGGGGTTGCTGTCCATGATCAGCAACGTATTCACGTCCCCGGCATGCATGTCGTCCACCAGCTCGGGCAGCGAACCCGCCTGGCCACCCGCCGTATGCGCCACCGGCGCGATGAGCTCGAGCGTGTTTCCGCGCGCGCCCAGCGCCTCGTTCATCGCATGCATGAGCGCGTGCGTTTCGGCGGGCTGGTCCGGCCCGACGTGCACCAGCGCCCGCCCGCGATTTGCCATGAGATCAGCCCTAATCTTGTCGACCCAATCCGGCATCTCCGACAACGGCGGCCTTTCCAAGCCCTTTAGGATTCCTGCCGCCAGCGCCATGACAATTTGATGAAGCTCGCGCGGTCCCGCGATGAAGCGATGATCCGCGACCGATCCCGTCAGGTTCGGCGTCGGCTCGATTGCATAAATCCGGCTCATCTGTTGCGTGCGCGTAGGATTCCGGCGCGAGGCGAAATCTCGGGCGAAGCGCAAATGACCTGGCGCGGAGCTCAGGAGATCGCTGTCGATCGCTAGGATGATATCCGCCGCGTCGAGTTTCGGCGTCACTTCGACAAGGTGGCCGTACGCCAGTATAGCGCCCTTTGAAACATTGGAGCGTGAGACCGGCTCCCAACTATGCCAGCGGGCCTCTGGGCAGCGTGAGAGAAGCGCATCGAGCTGCGCGGCCAACGTCGGCGAGGTGATGGTGCCGGTCAGAATGCGGAATCCTTTTCCGCGGCTCTCGGCGATTTTTGCGCGCTGCACGAGCAAAGCTGTCTGCAAGCCTTGTTGATCGCCGGGAAAACCGTGTGCCGTGATCGCCCAGGCCCGATCCGGATCGTAAAAATCCAGCACTTGGGCCTGCGCGAACACGTCGGTCGCGCCGAGACTCGCGGGATGCTGAGGATTTCCCTCGACCTTGATCGGCCGGCCCATCTGATGTTTGACCACTATGCCGGTCGCGTATCCATTGAGCACGTTCGCCGTGGTGTAGAAATTTGGCAAGCCCGGGATAATGTTTGGCGGCACCTTCACCGCTGGAATAAGGTGTCCTTCTGGCGCCCCGGCACCACAGCCGCCGAGCCCGGCCATCGCCAACGCCGCCGACATCAGCTTGAGGACACGCCGGCGATCATGGGGCGAGGCCAGCGCCTCGGCGAGTCCAGGAAATTCCTCGGCCGCGCGCGCGATGAACGACGGATCGTTCGCCAATTCCTCCAGACTGCGCCATTGCCGGCTCACCGGTGACATATCGAACAATCCGTGAGATTGCGCCCGCCTATATGGTACTCGGCCATCAGCGTCTCCGCCGAGGGCGTGGAGGCGGTCCGCTGCCACTCGGTGTTATAGATCTGATCCTTCGGTCGCAGATTCGGGCCGGGGTTCCGATGACAATCCAGACAGAACTCCATCGTGAGGCTCTTCGCCTTGGAGCTTAGCGGCATCCTGTCCATCTCCCCGTGACAGCTCGAGCAGCCGACGCCCTTGGCGATATGGATGCTGTGATTGAAAAAAACGTAGTCGGGCAGGTCGGTGATCCGGTTCCAGACGATCGGCTTGTCATCGGCGAGGCTTTGGCGCACCGGCGCCAGAAGGTCCGCGTTGGTCCAGATCTGGGAATGACAGGTCATGCAGGTGTAGGTCGGCGGCAGGCCAGCGTTCGACGACACCTCCACCGATGCGTGGCAGAATCGGCAATCGATCCCTAAACCGGCAACATGATGCTCGTGGCTGAACGGTACCGGCTGACCTATGGTCCAGCCGACGTGGCGGGCATAATCCGTTCGGGGCCAGACAAACCACCAGCCAAGGCCCAAGACAAATAAAGCCGCGATACCCAGCAGGGCCAGCGTCGCCGCCAAATTCGCACTTTGCGGGAAGATGGCAGCCATTCGGATGGTGCTCCTATCCCGCGGGGCGATCTCGGGGCAATCCCAATATTCCCCGGCAAGGCCGGGAATTTAGGATGCGAGCCGCTCAAAGTGGCGATTTAGTGTCGCTGACGCGACCTTGGTTTTTTGCGCCACGTGTAAGGTAATTGGTTGGCGCCACAGGTCAAAGCGATCCAGACGTTGGTCCTCTTTAATTCCTGGTTCCCAATGAAATCGCATATCGCGCCGTGCCTGTAAAGACCACCCGCGAAAAGGGCGTAACAAGGGCAATATGTTCCCTGCCGCCGCGGGCTCCAAGCCTCGCGAGGATGGATCGACGCCGCCATTCGATTTCGCGATCCCGGTCTTCGGCTATCAGAACCATATCTCGATCGATCGCGGCTTCGGCTTCATGCCGCTGACGACGCACGCCACCGCCCATGAGGGCCGTCGTCGCGCGATGAGCTTCCCACATCGGATTGTCCGTTGACCCGCGGCGGCGCGGCCGCTTGAGTCAACCGCTCAAGCATACGCTCACAATCCGTACCACATTCCCACAGAGATACAGTTCCACTTTGCCAGGACGTCGGCGCCAATTGGCATGGCGGCGCGGCGGAAGAGCTCGGCAATGCGTGCCGCGGGGATGCCATCAAGCTCGCGGAGGAAGTCTCGGCTTGGACTGCCGCAAGGGACGCCGCTTGGTGCCGGGCGTCGGCTGTGAAGCTGGCGCGGCGGGACGGGCGGTAAGCTCGCGGCGAAAAACAAGGAGAGCGGTTATCGCGAGAACGATGATTGACGGCACAGTGGACATGAGGAAACCCCCTATGTTTTCTATGACAAGCTTGCGACAGGGTTGACCGGAACGCCCTCTATCGGGTCAAGGCCGAACCGTCGCCCTATTGCTCCACGCTCGCGCGGCACCAACGCGGAGATGCCCGCGCGATGGATGGTGGGCCCGGCATTTCGTCAAAATTTCGACGACATCATGCCCGGCGTATAATGATGAGCTGGTGTGGGACTGGCGCAACACTTCGGGGCGCCGAGAGGGTAACGCGGCCGGAGCCGTGGACGCCCTCGCA
>JBOHJV010000042.1:0-21766 GCA_050728695.1 Methylocella sp.
GTGGGCGAGGCCGGGCGCTCTTTCGAGAAGCGTTGCCAAGGTCGCTTCTCCGCGCGTCTTGTCCCGCGCGATCAGGACGATCCGCGCCCCCATTTGCGCCAGCCGTTTTGCGGCGACCTCGCCAATCCCCGACGTGGCGCCCGTAATGACCACTGTCTTGCCTCTCATAGGAATTCTTCCTCACGGTTTAGACATGCAGCACAAACGAACACGCCTCATTCATTCAGCCATTGAACATCCATGGTCGTGCCAGCGCAAGTTGAAACCGGCGCAGGACCGATTTTAGCGCTACGCGGACCAACTGGAATGCTTCTGCATCGCAGGGCCCGGCCGCCCTTGACTTGCGCCCTATGCAAACGATCGCGGGGGTCGCCGCCTCAAAAATCAACATGGCAATTATCATGGTGCGGCGCGAAAATTCCATCCTCAAGCTTGCGGCGCACGCACGAATCTATTCCGCAGCAAGGCGCGGGCTCGCCTCGCTGCGCCGGCTCTCGACCGAGCGAAGCCGTGCTTCGGCTCGGCTTCGAAACGCCGGCTTGCTCGCCCTCGCCAATGACCGCAGGGCATCGATCGGTTGATACCTGCCGTCGCGCTCAAATTGCCAGAACGTCCAGCCATTGCAGGCGGGCAGGCCTTGTGCCAGCGCGCCGATCCTGTGAATCGAGCCGGTGACGGCGCCGATCGAGACCGTGCCATCGGCGCGCACCGTTGCGGCGTGTCGCTTCCTTTCATCGACGAGAATTTCGCCAGGCCGAATAAGCCCCGCCTCGACGATCGCGGCGAAAGGAATGCGCGGCTCGGAACGTTTGTCCGCGACCGCCGCGACGGCGCCCGGCGGGAGCGGCTCCACGTCCGCGATCCTTGCGGCTGCGGCGCTCACGTAGCTTGCATCCCGTTCGATGCCGATAAACGAACGCCCAAGCCTTTTGGCGACGGCGCCGGTGGTGCCCGAACCAAAGAATGGATCGAGGACCACGTCCCCTTTGTTCGAGGCGGCGAGCAGAATGCGCGAGAGCAGCGCCTCGGGCTTCTGCGTCGGGTGGACTTTGTGGCCAGAGGTATCTTTCAGGCGCTCAGTGCCGGTGCAAATCGGCAAAAACCAATCGGAGCGGACCTGGCAATCCTCGTTGCCGGCTTTCAGCAGTTCGTAGTTGAAGCGATAGTTCTTGGCCCCCGCGGACTTCGCCGCCCAGATCAGTGTTTCATGCGCGTTGGTGAAGCGCCGGCCGCGAAAATTCGGCATAGGATTAGCTTTGCGCCAAATAATATCGTTCAGGATCCAAAACCCCTGATCCTGCAAGATCGAACCGGCCCGGAAAATATTGTGATAGGAGCCGATCACGAAAATCGTCGCGTCCTTTTTCATGACGCGGCGCACGCCGGCGAGCCAGGAATGGGTAAAATTGTCATAGTCGGAAAAGCTCGCGAACTTGTCCCAATCGTCGTCGACGCCATCGACGAGGCTTTGGTCCGGCCGCGACAGGTGGGTTTCGAGCTGCAAATTATAAGGCGGATCGGCGAAGACGAGATCGACGCTTTCCGGTGGGAGCCGGTCCATCGCTTTGATGCAATCGCCTTTGATGATTTCGTCGAGAGGAAGCGCGGCGGGCGCAACACCTTGGGCGCGCATGGCGGAGCGCGCCGGCGAAATCCCAGTACGCATTACCTTGATCTGGAAATTCTGGCCGGGCGCCCCGGCACGTTGGCTACGCATGAACAAAAACCGCTTCGCGACGCGATTGCCTGGGCCGCGCGGGGCGGTCCATGGGACTTCCTCAATTCCGACGTTTTAGCGAGAGGATGAGCGGGATTTCGAGAGTGGGGCCAGCGTCATTCTCGGTGACGGATGGCGCTCCAAGCGAATCCTGCGTTGCGTTTGGTAAAGACCGCGTTTAAGGGCCAAATCCCCGGCTGTCCCATATTCGCACGCCGAGAGCGGATCGAAGCGATCCTGGTCGGGCCGCCGCGAAAGGCCGGAAGCTCAGCCGGTGAAAAGGGCACGGTCCATGCAGGGCGATCGCCGCGAGATGGGCGGGCGTACCATAGCCAAAATGCTCGCTGAAACGATAGGCGGGATAATTAGACGAGACGCGCCGCATCAGGCGGTCGCGGGTCACCTTGGCGACGATCGAGGCGGCGGCAATCGAGGAAATGGCGGCGTCGCCCCTGACGATCGTCTCGGCGGGGAGGCCAAGACCCGGCGGCAAGTCATTGCCGTCGATCAGAACGTGGCGGGGCGCGAAGGCAAGCGCGAGGAGCGCCCGGCGCATCGCCGAAAATGTCGCCTGGCGGATATTAATTTGGTCGATTTCCGCCGCGCTCGCGAAGGCGACCGCCACCGCAATCGCATTCAGCATGATCTCTTCATAAAGGCATTCGCGCTCACCAGGGGTAAGCTGCTTCGAGTCATTTAGTCCCTTTGGCAGCTTGCGCGGATCGAGCACGACGGCTGCCGCGGCGACCGGCCCGGCGAGGGGACCGCGTCCCGCTTCGTCGATCCCCGCCACCGGCCAAATGCCCTGCGTCAGCAGCTTTCTCTCGACGCGGAAATCGGGCTTTGTCATGCGGAGAGCCGCGTAGCGACGGGGCGGTCGATGCAGGCGGCCTATTTTTTGCCGAATCCGAGGCTGCCGAAGCGGGAGTTGAAGCGCGACAGGCGGCCGCCACGATCGACCAAATGCTGCGAGCCTCCGGTCCAGGCCGGATGCGTGGTTGGATCGATGTCGAGGTGCAGCGTGTCGCCCGCTTTGCCATAGGTGGAGCGGGTGAAAAACTCAGTCCCGTCGGTCATAACCACCTTGATCAAATGGTACTGGGGGTGAATATCGGGTTTCATTGTAAGAATCCTTGGGCAAATCCTCGTGTATCCGTCGGCGCCCGCTTGGCCGTCTCTCGCCGCGATGTTGGGCTGACAATCGTGACCGGAGTTTTCGCCCTATAACCCAGCCAGTGGCACGTTACAAGAGTGCGTCCGGGCTCGCCACTATGAGACGTCACGGAGCCGCCTTGGCCGAGCGCTTGGAGATACGCCGCTGGCGTTCGCCCGCCTTCGCGTACCGCTTCCTTGCCGAAAGTCCAATCCGGTTCTTTGTGAAAATGCACTTGCCCACGCTTCCTTCGCGCCGCGCCTCGGCGTAAAAGTCTATGTTTTCGTGGCTCCATCGCAACGGGAGGTTGCATGACCGCCATCGTCGATATCGCCGCGCGGGAAATCTTGGATAGCCGGGGCAATCCCACGGTCGAGGTCGATGTCGCCTTGGAAGATGGGGCGAGCGGGCGCGCCGCGGTGCCTTCGGGCGCCTCGACCGGCGCGCATGAGGCGGTGGAACTCCGCGACGGCGACAAGGCGCGCTTTTCCGGCAAGGGCGTTCTAAAGGCGGTCGAGAGCGTCAATCGCGATATTTTCGATGCCTTGAGCGGGTTCGACGCGGAAGATCAGGGCAAGATCGACGCAACGATGATCGCGCTCGACGGCACGCCAAACAAAGCGCGGCTCGGCGCCAACGCCATTTTGGGAGTCTCGCTTGCCGTCGCCAAGGCGGCGGCGCAAGTTTGCGGCTTGCCGCTCTACCGCTATGTCGGCGGCGTCCACGCGCATGTGCTTCCGGTGCCGATGATGAACATCATCAACGGCGGCGTCCATTCCGACAATCCGATCGATTTTCAGGAATTCATGATCCTTCCCATCGGCGCGCCTTCGCTGAAGGAAGCGGTGCGCTGGGGCGCGGAAGTTTTCCACGTGCTGAAGAACGCTTTGAAAAAAGCCGGCCACAACACCAATGTCGGCGACGAAGGCGGCTTCGCGCCAAATCTGCCTTCCGCCGAGACGGCACTTGAATTCTGCTGCACGGCGATCGAGGGCGCGGGATTTAAAACTGGCGAAGATATTGCCCTTGGGGTCGATTGCGCGGCGACCGAATTTTTTCATGACGGCAAATATGTTTATGAAGGCGAAGGCAAGAGGCGCTCGGCCCAAGAGCAGGCGCAATATCTCGCAAAACTTGTCGCGGACTATCCCATTGTCTCGATCGAGGACGGAATGTCAGAGGATGATTGGGAAGGCTGGAAGATTCTCACCGGTCTCCTCGGCAAGAAATGCCAGCTTGTTGGCGATGATCTTTTCGTCACCAATGTCGCGCGTCTATCGCACGGGATAGCCGATGGCATCGCCAATTCGATCTTAGTCAAGGTCAATCAGATTGGGACGCTGACCGAAACGCTCGCCGCCGTCGCTATGGCGCAGCGGGCGGGCTACACCGCGGTGATGTCGCACCGCTCCGGCGAGACCGAGGATTCGACAATCAGCGATCTTGCGGTTGCAACCAATTGCGGCCAGATCAAAACCGGCTCGCTTGCCCGCACCGAGCGGCTCGCGAAATATAATCAGCTGATCAGGATCGAGGAGGAGCTAGGCAGCCAAGCCCGCTACGCAGGCCGCGCGGCGTTGAAGGAAGTCGCATGAACGAGCGTGACCTACCTATCGCGCTTCCGCCCGGTCTTGACATGCGTCAGAAACAGCAAAGGCATGGCGAGTCCGACGTCGACATGAAGGCCGCTCGCCCACGGCTAAGAAATTTCCGAGGCGAAGTAATAGAGCCCGAAGGCAGTTGCAAAGAGCACCGCATTACACGCGAGCATAACAGCTCCGGTGGCGCGGTTTTTCATGGCCCGCCAGGCGCGGCCACTACGGAGCGGGAAGAGGGCGCCGAGGATCGCAAAAAGGTTGCAGAGTTTTTCGATGATTCATGCGCTAAAGCCTCTGCAACAGCGTGCTCAACTTGCCATAGAGCATCGCTTGCGCGGCCTTTATCCCTGAGCCTTTCAATTTTGCGCCGAATACCGGGTCCAAGTGATCGAACCGCGCGCCAGTAATCAAAGCAATATCCTCGAAATACCATTTCCCCTTTTCGATCTTTTCCGGTTCGCGCCGGAAAATCCCCTCGCCGCCCATGGGTTGAGCTGCGGCCGTAAATGGAAATCGCTGCGAAATCGAACTTACCGCGCCGTCATTTTCGCGCCATTTGGCGATCGCAAGATCGCCTGCTCCCCAAGCCGGACACGGGGGCGCCGCGAAATCGGGCTTTAGCGCCTGAAATTCCGCGGCGCCTCTGAGCAGCAGATTCATTGATTTGTCCGGCTGCTGCGTCTTTGGTCCAAACGGCAGGCCAAGGAAACCTGACTCATGTGTCGCACCCGTCACCAGGGAAAAATAGTATGTTTCGTTACTCGTTTGGAACGTTTGATTGGCCGCAAGACAACCCTGCAAGGTGAGATCGAAGGCGAGATTGTCGGCTCCGCCCGTGAACCTTGGGCTGTTCTCGAAGAAGGCCAGCGCCTCTTCGCGCGTCGCGTTCGTCTTGCCGATCCACTGATCGAGATAAAGGTCATAATTCTCACCGAAATCATGGACAGGACGCGCGGCTATTCTTATCGCCTCGATGGCGCCGAGGGCCGAGCGTATCAAAAAGCCCGGCGCACGTTTCAGCCGGCCTGTCTGCTCGTCGCAAAACATATAAGCCAGCGTCGAGCCATTAAGGACCCCGGCCACGCAGATGATGGCCTCGACCCAATTCGCATTGGAGCCCAGCAGCTGTTGCAGCTGCAGGCACGTCTGTGCCCCGGCGCTGTGGCCGATCAGAATGACGGGATTTTCCGCCGACCAATCCGGCACGAAGCCGGGACCCGTGTAATCGCGCGAGGTTTGCGCGTGGCCCTCGGCGGTGCTGTGCTCCAAGCCGTAATCGACCTTGGTTCCCTTGACCTGCGCGAAAACTTCACATGCGCGATCATGGAAGGAGCTGACCGGACCGCATTTCGCCTCGTGCGCCTCGAAGCGGGTCCCATTGAATTGCTTCAGCGCGTCGCCCCAATAGGAAAAACCGCCTAGCTCTCCCGGCCCCCAGCCAAAAATTCCCGGCACGAAGACGATATGTTTCGATTTCATCGGCACTATCTCCACTTCGCTATCTGGTCTGCGCCGTCATAACTCAAATGATCGGGGATTGGGCGCTCGGTTTGGTTCCCTCTGGCGTTCTTGGCAGCGCGGCCCGGCGGCGCCGAAACGTCCCAACTTGTTTCAAGGTCGCAATCTCGGCTTGTGGGTTGGCGGCAAACCGGTGACCCCGTCCCGCTTGCCGCGACAGGCGCCCTCGCTCGCTTGGCGCCACCCTTTCGCGTGCCGTTGGTCTGGCTTTGCCCGATCCAGAGCCGTTTTGCTGCGGTAAGCTGTCGAACCCCTATTTGCCTATCTGGCGAATCAAAGGCGCCCGCTTCAATTGCTGCGCGAGTCCCCAAAAACCCATCAGTGCTCATTTTGTCTCGCCACACAAGGGGGCATTGCAATTGTGCCGAAAGGGGACATTCCTATTGCGCGCCGACGGGACGCCCGGGCAGGGTTGCCAGCGGCGCCTAATAACTCTATACGGAAGCGTCAGAAGGCCATCGCCATGGTTTGGTTCAGACCCTGAAGCTGGGAAGGCCAGATAGCGGCGACAAAAACATGGTCCAAAAAAGAGGCACGGCTTGCCTTGGCCATAAACCGCGGGTTGTGAGCGGCATGGTCTCAACTTGAAGCAAGTGCGCTCCGAGCGGGGTCGTTGGCGGCCAGAGCCGGCGAGGACCATAATTGGCATGACGCGCCTTCTTTCGCGCGGCCGCCAGCGGTTTGCGCGTTTCCTGGCTTGCAATGAATTTGCCGGGCGCTCGTCCCGTATCGTTCGAGGAACCATAATCATGTTTGCATGTCATGCCCGATTTCTGTTCTTGGCCGCTATCGCCTTCGCCGCGCTCGGTCCTTCGCCGGTCTCGGCGGCCGCGGCAAAGTCGGCAACGGCCAACGCCGCGCCCCCGCCCGCAATGATCGACCTCACAAAAGGGATTTCACTGGTCTCGCATCGCGCGGTCTATGACTTGACGCTCTTGAAATCGGTAGGCAGCAAAAGTCCAACAGCGGCGCATGGACTCATCGCGTTCGATTTCACCGGCTCCGCCTGCGACGGCTACGTGCAAAATTTCCGGCAATTAACTGAATTGCAGCCCGCCGAAGGACCTACCCGCGTGTCGGACATGCATTCGGCGACGTTCGAGGATGCCGACGGCCGGAGTTTCGACTTCAAGATGCAAACAAGCATAGATAATGGCGCCGCCGAGGCGATCGATGGAAAAGCCTGGAAATCCGCGGGCGGGCTGCTGTCGGTAAACCTCGCCAAACCGAAACACAATAAGTTCGAGCTCGATCCTGACGTGGTATTTCCAACCGAGCATCTGAAACGCATTTTGGCGGCGGCGGAAGCGGGCCAGAACCTGCTTGAAGTCAAGGTCTATGACGGATCGGAAACCGGCGAAAAGGTCTACGAGACGACAACCTTCATCGGCCGTCCGATCGCCGATCCCGCCCTGGAAAAGGCGGTGCATATCCCAGAGCTCGATAACATGAGGCGCTGGCCAGTTTCGATCAGCTATTTCGAAATTGGCAAAAAGGACGATGCGCCGAGCTATACCTTATCGTTCGACGTCTATGAAAATGGTATTTCGCGCGCGCTCAGGCTCGATTACGGCGATTTCGTTCTCGCCGGGGAAATGTCTAGTCTCGAGCTTCTTAGCGCGCCGGCCTGCGCCAAATAGGTCGAGCCGGGCAGCGCGAAGGCCCCGTGGCCGGGCCGGGGGTGACGGTCATTTTCCGGCCAGTCAACTTCTCGCATAAGCGGCCATGAGCGAACCGGAAATCATTTGCGAGAAAGCAGGCTGTTGCGGCCTCATCACGCTCAACCGCCCCAAGGCACTCAACGCGTTGACCTTGAATATGGTGCGCGAGATGGCGGGTGCGCTCGACGGGTGGGAGCGCGATCCGGGGGTCACTCGCGTCATCATAAGAGGCGCGAGCGGCAAGGCTTTTTGCGCGGGCGGCGACCTCAGGATCTTGTATGATCTCGGCAAGACCGGGCGCCACGCCGAACAGCTTAGCTTTTGGCGCGAGGAATATTGCCTCAATCGCCGCATCAAACTCTATCCCAAGCCTTACGTCGCGTTGGCCGATGGGATCGTCATGGGCGGCGGCGCCGGGATCTCCATGCACGGCTCGCTTGTCATCGCGGGCGAACATTTCAGCTTCGCCATGCCGGAAACGGGCATCGGCTTTGTCCCCGATGTCGGCGCGACTTTTTTTTTGCCGCGCCTGCCAAGCAATGCCGGTGTCTATCTCGCCTTGACGGGAGCCTCGATGACCTGTGGCGACGCGCTCGCCTTTGGGATCGCCCACGCCCACGTGCCTTCGGCGCGGCACGCGGGCCTCGTGCAGAGGCTGATTGGCGGCGAGGACATCGCCGCCGCCATCGCGGCCGATAGCGCGCCGCCGCCGGCCTCGGCGCTCCGCCCGCAAAGCCAGTCCATCGAGCGCTGTTTTTCGGAGGCGACGCTTGCGTCCATTCTCGCCAATCTCGATGATGCGGGCCATGCCGGCTCGGAGTTCGCGCATTCCGCCGCTCATGCGATACGTGCCAAATCGCCGTCGAGCCTTGCAATCGCATTGCGTCAGATGCAAATTGGCGCCGAGCTCGATATTGGCGAGGCATTGCGTACCGAGTTCCGCATCGTCTCGCGCATTGCGAGACGCCATGATTTTTATGAAGGCGTGCGCGCGTTGATCATCGACAAGGACAATCGCCCGCTCTGGAAGCCCGCCGGAGTAGAAGGCCTTGAACCCGCCGGCATCGAGGCTTATTTTGCGCCTCTCCTTGAGGGCGAACTCGACTTTCGCGCGCAAGATTGTCGGCTATGAAGCTTTCGCCAGGATCGAGCAAGCCAGAAGCGCGTCCCAATTCAGGTGCCGCCATCCGTCTTGGCGAACCGGCGCGCATGGACGGCGAGGAGAATCGCACCAGGTTTCTCCTGGTTGTATTCATGCGCCTGCTCGCGGGACTTTGGGTCATCCAGGGCCTTTTGCAATGGAGCGCGATTCTGCTGCCGCCGGAACCGTTGTTCGCCAAGGTAAGCGCGCTGCGCGGCGCGGCAGTGATTTTTTTCGCGATCGTCAACCTTGTAGTGGCGGTCGGGTTGTGGCTGGCAACGCCTTGGGGCGGCGCGATTTGGCTGTTGGCCGCGATCGCGCAAATCTTCGTTGCTCTGGCGCTTCCGGGGTTCTTTTCGATGCTCTGGATCGGCGCCGATATTTTCTTGATCGTTCTCTATTTCGGTTTGATATGGCGGGCCGGCCACGCGGGCAAGGCCTCCTTTGGACGGAGCCATCGTTGAGGCAGAAGATGGCCTTCTCGCGGAAGCGAGGCAAAGCGACGCTGGCGGCAAGGCACGGAGCGGTCAACCGTTTTTGTGCCGCGCCACTTGACGCGGCACCGGATCGGTTTCAAGCAGACCGTAGAGCAAATGATCCTGCCAGACGCCATTGATCCGCAGATAGGCCCGGGCGTAGCCCTCCCTGGCAAATCCCGAGCGTTCCAATAGTTTCTTCGAGGCTTCGTTATGAGGCAGGCACGAGGCTTCGATCCGATGGAGCCGGAGTGTGGCGAAAGCGTAGCCGATCACGGCCCGGAGCGCGGCCGACATGAAGCCTCGCCGGGCATGGGGCTCGCCGATCCAATAACCGAGCATCGTCGCCTGCACGACGCCGCGTGTGATCTGTCCGAGACTGAGACCGCCGACAAGCACATTATCGCCGTCGCGAAAGATCAAGAAAGGATATGCGTCGTCGCTGGCGATCTCCTGCTGATTGTGGCGCACCCGGCGCCGGAACGCGGCGCGCGTTAGATCGTCGGCCGGCCAGGACGGCTCCCACGGCGTCAAAAACGCGCGGCTTTTCGCCCGCAAATCCGCCCAGGCTTCATGGTCGCGCATTTCCGGCGGCCGAAGATAGACGCCTTCGCCGCGCACCAGAGGCGCGGCCTGGCTGGCTGGAGAGAGACGGAAGAGAGCCATAAGCCGCTCCTTCAGACGCCGCGCAGCCGAAGCGCGACCTGCTTCGGCGTATAGACCCTGGCTACCGGACCAATCGCCGCGACGGTTGGCGCCGACTGGAGCGCGCGCGCGCCAGCAGCGCGGATTTGGGCAACATCCAGGCGATCGATTGCCGCAATTATTTCATCGCGACCGAGGATACGGCCAAACGCGATCAACTGCCGGGCAAGCTGTTCGCAGCGGGCGGCGGGGGATTCGAGCGCCGCGAGGAGCGACACTTTCATCTGCGCCTTGGCCCGCCGGACTTCGCTGCCGCTCAAGTCCAAGGTCGCCTGGCCGAGGCAATCGAGGGCGACGGGCATCAATTCAGCGGCATCCCTTGCGCTGGTCGCGGCATAAAAGCCAAACACTCCGGTATCGGAATATCCCCAATGAAACGCATGGATGGCATAGGCGAGCCCGCGCGCCTCGCGCACCTCCTGGAACAGGCGCGAAGACATCGAACCGCCAGCCGCGTTCGCGAAAATCTGCATGGCGTAAAAATCCTCATGCGCGTAAGCGGTGCCTTCGAAACCGATGGCGATATGGGCCTGTTCGAGCCGCCGCCTCAAGCGCTTGTCGCCGCCACGGTAGCGCGCCCGCGCGGGTGCGTCTTTGGTGCCCCGCGCCGGAAACTTTGCGAAGCGCCGCGCCGCTTCGTCGCAAAGCGCGGCGTGTTCGACCGCTCCGGCGGCGCCGATCACCGTCGCGTCCGCGCAATAGTGAGTCGCGAGATAGGCGCTGATCGCATCCCTGCCGAGCCCGGAAACCTGCTCCCGCGTCCCGAGGATCGGCCTTCCGATCGGCTGATCGGGAAACGCGGCGGCGTTCAAAAATTCGAAGACGAGATCGTCGGGCGTGTCTTCGACCGCGGAGATCTCCTGCAGAATAACGCCTTTTTCGCGTTCAAGCTCCGAGCTTTCGAAGACGCTTTCGATCAAGATGTCGGCGAGGATATCGAGCGCGAGCGCAACGTCCCCGGCCAAGACATGGGCGTAATAGGCGGTATGTTCGGTGCTCGTCGCGGCGTTGAGATCGCCGCCGACGGTCTCAATCTCCTCGGCTATGGCGCGCGCCGAGCGCTTGCGCGTGCCCTTGAACGCCATATGTTCGAGCAGATGCGACAAGCCGTGCTCGTTCGTTCGCTCGTGGCGCGATCCGGCGCCGATAAAGACGCCGAGCGAGACGGTCTCAAGGTGCGCCATGCGATCGGTCGCAATTCTTAGGCCGGACGGCAAAGTGGTGATCTCAACACTCATAATGCGGCCCGGCTTGACGCGCGCGCGGCGCGAGCGTGGATAAAACGCTCGATTTCATGCTGGTCGTTGGGCAAAATCGAAAACCTCTCCCTGCGTTCAAAAAGACCGGCAAGATGGGAAGGCAGCTCCGGCCGCATGCCTGTCGCCCGCGCGATCGCGTCCGGGAATTTGGCGGGATGGGCGGTGCCCAAAACAACGAGTGGGCCGCCGGACGCGCGCGCCCTTGCCTTGCGCGCGGCGCTTAGGCCGACCGCGGTGTGCGGGTCGGGGAGGAATCCCGCCTCGCGCCAGCTCCGGGCGATCTCTTGCGTGGTTTCGGCCTCGGTGACGCTGAACGCATCGAATTCGGCGCGAATAGCCTGCAGCGGGCCGGGTTCGATCGTAAACCCCTGTGATTGCCGCAACCCCGCCATTAAGCGGCAAAGCGCGCCGGCATCGCGCCCATGGGCTTCGAAAAGGAGACGTTCGAAATTGGACGACACTTGAATGTCCATCGAGGGCGATTGAGTTGGCCGAACCGATTCCACAACATAGCTGCTGCTCGCCAGCGCGCGCGCGAGAATATCGTTGGAATTCGTCGCGATCACAAGCCGGTCGACCGGAAGTCCCATGCGTTTCGCCATCCAGCCGGCCAAAATATCGCCGAAATTGCCGGTTGGCACGACAAAGGAAATTTTCCGGTGCGGCCCGCCGAGGACGGCCGCGCTGGCAAAATAATAGACCGTCTGGAAAAGGATGCGCGCGAGATTGATCGAATTCACCCCGCAAAGATTAAGTTTTTCCCGCAATGCCTTATGACCGAACATGTTTTTGACGCAGGCTTGCGCGTCGTCGAAAGTCCCTTCCACCGCAATGGTGTGAATGTTGGCGGCCGCCGCCGTCGTCATTTGCCGCCGCTGCGCCTCCGACACGCGCCCGTACGGATAGAGAATGAAGACATCGACTTGAGCGAGGCTACCAAAGGCATCGATCGCGGCGGCGCCTGTATCGCCCGAGGTCGCGCCAATGACGGTCGCCCGCTCGCCGCGCGCTTTCAGAACATGGTCGATGAGCTTGGCGAGAAGCTGCATCGCGAGATCCTTAAAGGCGAGCGTCGGCCCGTGAAACAGTTCGAGCACAAAAAGATTGGAATCGAGCTGAGTCAAAGGAGCGACAGCCTTGTGCCGGAAATTTTTGTACGCAGCCTCGATCATGCCCCGCAATGCGTCCGCCTCGATCTCGCCCGCCACGAACGGTGTCAGCACGGCTTGCGCAACCTCCTCGTACGATTTTCCGGCGAAACCGGCGATCGTGGCGTGCGAGAGCTGCGGATAGGCTTCCGGCAGGTAAAGGCCGCCGTCAGGCGCAAGGCCGGCGAGCAGCATTTCCGTGAACGAAACCGGCGGCGCCGCGCCGCGCGTCGAAATGTATTTCACGTGCCGAACCTTACACCTGTTTCAAATGCCCCGCCCTCATCCTGAGGAGCAGGCGAAGCCTGCGTCTCGAAGCCCATGTCCTTCGAGACGGCGGTTGGCGCCTCCTTAGGATGAGGGTGGGCGTCTCGAAGGATGCGCCGCGCGGCCCCCGCGCCGCCCTCGCCCTTCGAGACAGCCCTTCGGGCTTCCTCAGGGTGAGGGTTTGGGTTCTGCGCAAGCTTTTGAGACTGGCACTTTGCCTCGCGCGCGACTAAACGAGTTTCGTCTCTCTAACATAACGCCGCGAAAGGAATAGCCGACACTGCGAGCGGTTCATCGAACCGCTCGCTCTGCTTCAGGTTTGCACTTTCGGTTTTTCCCCTTGCCCTCCTTTGTGAAGAGCATAGGCTTTCCAACATCGGTTTAGTCACGGCATGCTCCGCTTCCGTCGAGCCGCTGTCGTAGCGTAGACCTTTTGACCGATGCCGTGTGCACCGGAGAATGTGCGACGTTAAAAGGGATAAGGGGAGGTGTCATGCAAAGTAGCAAGAGAAGTCGCGCTTACTGGGCGCGGGGTCTTGTGACCCTTTGCGTGGCGCTGGCGCTGGTAGTCGCCGCGAGCGCCCGGCCGGCGGCGGCGGCGCCCTTCGCGTATGTGGCGAACTTCAAGTCCAACACTGTCTCGGTGATCGACACGGCCACCAATTTGCTGGTGGCCACGGTCGCGGTGGGGTTTGAGCCCATTGCGGTAGCCGTCACCCCGGATGGGGCACGGGCCTATGTGGCGAACGAAGGCGACGGCACTGTCTCGGTACTCGACACGGCCACCAATGCCGTGATGGTCAATATCTCCGCGGCGGTTGGCCCCAGTGCGGCGATAGCCATAGCCCCGGATGGGCAACACGCCTATGTTACGGGTGGGAGTGAGGTTGAGGGTGAGGGCACCGTTTCGGTGATCGCCACCGCCAGCAACACGGTGGTGGCCACGGTCGAGGTGGGGTTAATGCCCGATGGAATCGCCGTCACCCCAGACGGGCAACACGTCTATGTGGCGATCGCGAATACTTCTTTCTTCGGTAGCGGCAGTGTTTCGGTGATCGCCACGGCCAGCAATACGGTGTAGCCACGATCGACGTGGTGCGTTTCCCTCAGGGGGTAGCCATCACCCCGGACGGGCAATACGCCTATGTGGCGACTGACGTTGTCGCCGTAATTGCCACGGCCACCAACACGGTGGTGGCCTCGGTACCGGTCGGGAATAGTGCCACCACAGCGGTAGCCATCACCCCGGACGGGAAATACGCCTACGTGCTTGGCAAAAATGTCGCGGTGATCGCCACGGCCACCAACACGGTGGTGGCCACGGTCCCGGTGGGGGGATTTGGGGTAGCCATCGCCCCGGACGGGCAACACGCCTATGTGACGAATGGGACATCCAACACTGTCTCGGTGATCGCCACGGCCACCAACACGGTGGTGGCCACGATCCCGGTGGGGAGTAACCCCGAGGGAGTGGGCATTGTTCCCCCGCCGCCGCCGGTCGTCTTCGCCTATGTGACCAATACTGGCTCCAACACGGTCTCGGTGCTCGACACGGCCACCAAGCTTGTGGCGGCCACGATCCCGGTAGGGGTTGCGCCCAAGGGGGTCGCCGTCACCCTGGGTGGGCAACACGCCTATGTGACGAACGCGGGCTCCAACACTGTCTCGGCTCTCGACACGGCCACCAACATAGTGGTGAAGACGATCCCCGTGGGGATTAGGCCCAAAGGGGTAGCGATCAACCCGAGCGGATTACATGCCTATGTCACGAATAGCGGCGACGGCACTGTCTCGCTGATTAAAACATCCACCAACGCCGTGTTGGCCACGGTCGTTGTGGGGAATAACCCCTTTGGGGTCGCCTACACCCCGGATAGGACACACGTCTATGTCACGAATTCCGGCTCCAGCAATGTCTCGGTGATCGCCGGCAGAAGGGTGGTAGCCACGGTCACGGTGGGGCTTATTCCCAAGGGAGTGGTGATCACCCCGGACGGGCTACACGCCTACGTTGTGAATAAGGGCTCCAACAATGTTTCGGTGATCGCAACGGCGACCAACACAGTGGTGACCACGATCACGGTGGGGCTTCAGCCCGAGGCGATCGCCCTCACCCCGGATGGGATGCAGGCCTATGTCACGAACAGCAGCGACGGCACTGTCTCGGTGATTGCTACATCGACCAACACCGTGGTGGGGAGCCCGATTCCGGTGGGGACTTTGCCCCTTGGGGTCACCTTCGGCCTGGACGGCAAACACGCCTATGTCGCGAATGGCGGCTCCGGCGATGTTTCGGTCATCCGCACGGCCAAAATGAAGGTGGTGGCCACGGTCACAGTCGGGACAAGCCCATTTGGGGTCGGCATCATGCCATGAACCTAGCGCGGTCTGCCCATGGGTGCGAAGCGATATGCGTTGGTTGGGGCGGCGCGGAACGCCAATCTGACCGTGACCATGAACCCCGTCGCCGGCGACGCTGACCATCGGCGACGACAGCGGCACGACCTCGGTCACGGCCACCATTAAATAGACTGTTATGCCGCGGCTATTTGACCACGGCCGGCGGAAGCGGACTCTCCCGCCGGCCAGCTTTTTAGCGTCTTCACGCCATTACCATGGCATGTGCAAAGCCAAAATCGCCACGAGCCGCTCGCCCGCGATCGCGGCGAAAAGCAGGAATAGATAGAGGATCGAAAAGCCAAACAGCTGCCCCGCGTATTGATTGGCCTTGGCGCCGGTCCGATGACAATAGACCCGCGCCGAAAACAACAGCATGAGCGCGCCAAGAGCGAGAGCGATCATGCCATAAGCCAAGGAGGCAAAGCCGATGAGCCACGGCGCCATGCCAAGCGGAGCGAGAAAGAGCGTGTAGAGGAGTATATCGCGGCGGGTGCGATCGGCGCCTTTCACGTTGGGGAGCATCGGAATCCCGGCGCGCCCATATTCGTCCGCCCGCACGAGCGCGAGCGCCCAGAAATGCGGCGGCGTCCAAACGAAAATAATGGCGAAAAGGGCGATGCTCGCGAGGCTTATTTCGCCCGTGGCCGCGGCATAGCCGACGATCGGCGGCAGGGCTCCGGCGGCGCCTCCGATCACGATGTTTTGCGGGGTCAAGCGTTTCAGCCACATCGTGTAGACGACGACGTAGAAAAAGATGGTGAAGCTCAAAAGCGCGGCGGCGAGCCAATTGGCGACAATGCCCAAGGTCATGACGGATAGAACGGCAAGGACCATGCCGAAGCCCAGCGCGTCCTCCTTCTTCATCGTGCCCGCCGGAATCGGACGGTTTTGCGTCCGCCGCATCAGCGCGTCGATATCGGCGTCATACCACATGTTGAGGGCGCCCGCCGCGCCAGCCCCGGCCGCGATGGCGAGCAGCGAGGCAAATCCCATTACCGGGTTGACATGCGAAGGCGCGACCAAAACCCCGGTGAACGCGGTGAATATCACCAGCGACATGACGCGCGGCTTTAGGAGCGCGAAATAACCCGACGGGCTCGCGATCGAAACCGGGAGATTCTTGACAAGGACGCTACTGCTTTTGGCGACGAAACTCATTAGGACCGCTTCAATG
The DNA here is from genome assembly GCA_050728695.1 of Methylocella sp. Lineage (GTDB taxonomy): Bacteria > Pseudomonadota > Alphaproteobacteria > Rhizobiales > Beijerinckiaceae > Methylocapsa. Next base: position 16,218 of record JBOHJV010000042.1, read on the forward strand.
CGCGGGGTCGCGACGGATATCGAATTTGCGAGCTTATCATGTCGCGCGAGCGCATGGTCTTAATGCTCCGAACTTTTTTGATGATAAGCCGTGCCGCAGGTTTCGATAAGTAGCGCGGCCGGCCGGGTATATCTCAAAAGGCCGCCTTCGGGCAGCGGCCGGCATGGCGAGCCTTGCATTTCGTCCCGAATCTTTTGAGGCGGCGGGTCCCTGGTTCAAAACCACAAACGCCCTTCGGGCGCAATCGGCCGCATTGCGGCATAACCGCGCGTTGAAAGCGCTACTTGGAAAGAGGTGGCGACGACCATGGGCTTTATGGGACGGAATCGGCCCCTCGCGGCGCAGCTGCCGAGGAAACTTGCTTCTCCTCTTCGCGTGCGTGCGTGAGGCCGCGTCAATTTGAAAGCGCCATTTGCGTCGACGCAAGATTGCGTCCATCACACGAGTCTTTTAACGATGCGACAACATGACGAAAGCTTCATTTGAAGCGTCCAGCGCACTTGTCTATTCCGGACCGGACTCGACATGATCTTGCGGAGTTCGAAACCGTTTCGCGGATCGTGCGACAATCGAAAACTGGAGAACTCCCATGAAACCGGGTTTGCCTTTCGCCCTGACTATGATCGCCCTTGTTTCCACCGGCATCGTGCTTGCCGCCTCTAACGGCCTCGCGGGACAGCCCCCCGTCCCCGCCAGCGTTCCCGCCGCCAACGCTTCGGCCGGTATGGAAAAGCACGTTTTCTCGCCCGCCGACCACGCGGCTTTCCTCGACGCGCGGATCGCGGCGCTCCATACCGGTTTGAAACTGTCGCCGGAGCAGGAGAAGCTCTGGCCCGGCGTCGAGGCCGCGGTGCGAACCGCCGGCAACAATGCGATGGCCAGGCGCCAGAAATTCAAGGACGCGCCGGCGCCCGCAAGTTTTATTGACCGTCTGCGGCGGCGTGGCGAAAACGCGGTGGCGCGCGGCCAAAATCTCGAGGCGATCGCGGACGCGGCGGCGCCGCTTTATGCGACATTGAGCGATGACCAGAAGCAACGCCTGCCGGTGCTCATGCACGGGTTCAGGCCGCATTTTTTCCACCGCCATTTCGCTATGATGGGCGATGGCCAGGAGCAGTGGGGGCGGCGCGGTGGCTGGGACAAGCAAGAGGGATTCGCACCGGAGAGCGGCGATCGTTCCGGGCCAATGGAGCGTTAGGATCTTGAACGCCGTCATGGCGCGGCTGGGCCACTGACCGGTATGGAAGAGAACCACGCGCCGGCCCTCAAGCGGCTGACCTTGCCATGCGGCGCGGGCGTCGCGCTGTGGCTCGTTGGCCCCGCCGGGCCGGCGGGGGTTCCCGAGCGTTTGTGGAACACTTTATCGCCCGGCGAAAAGGACCGGGCGAACCGTTTTCGCCGCGCAGAAGACCGGGCGCTGTTCGCCTTGACGCGCGGCACTTTGCGTCGTCTCCTGAGCGAGACCACAGGCATCCCAGCGGACAAGATCGCGTTCGTGGAGGGACCTTACGGAAAGCCCCGCCTCGCTGGGACCAGCGGGCCGCATTTCAATGTTTCGCATTCTGGGTGCTGGGCATTGATTGGATTTTCCGGCAGCCGCGATATCGGGGTGGACATCGAATTTATGCGCCCGACGGACGGCGAGCTGAATTTGGCGCGATCGTTCTTTTCGGCCGCCGAATATCGCTCTCTCGAGGGCCTTGCGAACGGGATGCTGCTTTCGTCCTTTTATAAGATCTGGACGTGCAAGGAAGCTGTTCTAAAAGCGATTGGCGCCGGAATTTCGACGCATCTCAAGGATTTCTCGGTCGAATTGGCCGAGGATGGCTACGTGCTCCGTCCCGAACCCAATTGCTTTTCGCCCGCGCTTGCCTTCGTTGTCGCCAACCCGGTCGCGGTCCCGGAAGGCTACGCGGGATGTTACGCCTTGGCGTGAAGCAGGCGCTAGGCTCAAGGCCCGGCTGGACGATGCTCGAATTTTCACGTAATTTTTGGCAAGCGGGAAACGGGGGCCAGTTTTGTGCGATGCGCCATTTTTCTCCCGCCAGATGCTGATCTCGTTCATAGTCGGAGTGCTGAGTCGCGAAACCATCTCGACCCTCATTTCGACCGTGCCCCGATAATCTGCGTGTCTTATGCGTCGCGGCCATAAAAACGGGCGGCAGATGAACAAGTGGGTTACAAAATTCGGTGCCTTTCGCAGGCGCTTCCAACGTCCGGCGTCCGAGGCTATTCCCGAAGGACCGGCGCACAAGGCCGTTCCCGAAGGATTTGTTCCTATCACGCAATTCCTTGCCGAAGACATCTTCATTGTCGGGTACCCAAGATCGGGCAATACTTGGTTTCAAAATCTCGTCGCCGGAGTGATTCACGGGGTTGATCCTCGTTGGAGCCCAAGCCCGCTGGTGCATGATCTTGTCCCCGACCTTGCCTACGCGAAATTTTATCGCCGCTATGCGACCCCAATGTTCTTCAAGTCGCACGCTCTCCCATGTGCGCAATATCGCCGGGTCGTTTATCTGCTGCGCGACGGGCGCGACGCAATGGTCTCCTATCGCCACTATCGCGAGGCGATCGACGACGTCGACTATGACTTTCTAAAATTCGTCAGTCCCGACACCGAACTTTATCCCTGCCACTGGTCGCGGCACGTCGACGCATGGATGCAAAACCCGTATGGCGCGCAATTGCTAATAATCAAATATGAAGACCTTCTGCGGGAACCGGTAAGACAACTCAAACGCTTCTGCCAATTTACCGGCATTTCCAGGGAAACGGAGCATTTGACTGCGATCGCCGTAGCCGCGTCCTATCGCAATCTGCGCGACAAGGAGGCGAAGATGGGTTTTGGGCGGCCGGACCAAAATTTCGCGCGGGGTGAGTTTTTCTTCCGCCGAGGCATCGTCGGCAGCTACAAGGATGAAATGTCGCCGGAGGTTTTGGCCAAGTTTCTTGATCACGCGGCGGAAACGTTGCGGTGCCATGGCTATCTTTTAGACAGGTCTGGGGAAGAAAAATCAGACGTGCGAGTTAGAGCTGCTAGCAAAGCCGATGACAGCGACGAGTGGGCGGCCAAATCGATTCCGGTAATTGAAACGCTGTCATTGCTTACGCCTTTTGACATCGACAAGCCAAAAATACGTATAGGACCGAATACGGATGGAGGATATACTTTAGTCGATGATTTTTCGACCACTCAGATAATGATAAGCTATGGGATTGGTGCGGAATATCGCTTTGATATCGAAATGGCCGAACGCGGGCACGACGTTTATATGTTCGATCACACGATTGAGGCTATCCAGGCCGAAAATAAAAAACTGCATTTCTTTCGAGAAGGCGTTGCTGGGCAGTCGAACATTTCGCAAAAGGAGTTCAACATAAAAGATCACTTGTGCCGGCATCAAATCCATGGAGACAGGTTGATTCTGAAAATGGACGTCGAGGGCGCCGAGTTTGATGCCCTTGAATCTGTCCCAGACGACACTTTAAATCGTTTTGAGCAAATTGTTTTGGAGGTTCATTGGTTGAACAATCTGGACGATCGCGTGTTTCGCGATCAGTTTCGCAAAATTTTCCGCAGACTCAACAGCATTTTTACGCTTTTTCATGTTCATGCCAACAATTGGGATGGACGAAATGGGCTCGTCATCGTCTCTGGTATCCCCGTTTCCCCGCTTTTAGAGCTATCTTATGTCAGATCGACAAGCGTTCATCGTCGACCATCCCAAACCCTATATCCGACCGTATTTGACTACCCTAATACTAAGTGTAAGGAAAAACTGTTGTGGTTTTATCCTTTTTTGCCAACTACGCTTACCCAAGAAAGCTTTGCAGCGTGTGCGGAACGCGCCGAACGCTTTCAACGTCGTTAATCCGCAGCGCCGTCGGATCGCCCACGTGAATCGTTTCCATTCGTGGTTCGGATTGGCCCCGCAACGCGACCTCATTAAGGACGTTTCGGAAACCTTCGCATAGCGATGATTGCAAACGCGTACGTCCCGCTCGCAATCACCCGTCTGCCGCCGCATTTCCACGAGGTATTTCACGAGGCGTGCCATGCGAAAACTCTCCCGCCGCCAGACCTTGGCGTCCATGCTGGCCGCCGGCGCGGGCATCGCCACAAAAGGCGCACGTGCCGCATCCGGCGCCACATCCGCCCACGTATCTTTTCTTCTGGTCAACGACGTTTACCGGATCGATGAAAGCACGGACAAGCGCGGCGGCATGGCGCGTTTCGCGGCCGTAGTGAAGGCGGAGCGGGAAAAGGCACTCGCCGAAGACCGCCACCTTGTTTGCGTCCATGCCGGCGATACATTGTCGCCGAGCCTGTTGTCGAGCTTCGACCAAGGTGCGCATATGATCGATCTCTTCAACGATGTGGGGCTCGATGTGTTCGTTCCGGGCAACCACGAGTTCGATTTTGGCGCGGATATTTATTTCGAGCGCATGGGAGAAGCCCGTTTCCCGATTCTCGCCGCCAATCTCAGGGATGCCACGGGGCTGAGGCTGCCGCGCCATCAGGATCAAATTTTGATCGAGGCGGAGGGCCTCAAGCTCGCGCTCATCGGCGCCGCCTATGAAGCAACGCCAAGCGCCTCGCGTCCCGGCGACCTCGTATTCACGCCAACGATCCCGGCGGTGCTCGCGAGCGCCAAGCGCGCGCGCGCGGCAGGCGCCGATCTCGTCATCGCCATCGTGCATGCCGACAAGGTGACGGGCGCCGCATTGATGAATACGCACGCCGTCGATCTTATCCTGTCCGGCCATAATCACGATCTGCATATCGATTTCGATGGCCGCACCGCGTTTGTCGAATCTGAGCAGGACGCAAATTATGTCACGGTCGTCGATATCGATGTCGCGAGGGCGCGAGACGAAGCAAGCCGCAGGCTTCCATGGTGGCCTGATTTTCGCGTCGTCGACACGGCGAAGATCGATTCAGATCCTTCAATGCTTGCCAAGGTCCACGACTACCAAGCGGGGCTGGCGAAGCGGTTCGATGTCGAGATCGCGACCCTTGCCGCGCCCCTCGACAGCCGCGCCGCGGCCGTCCGCTCGGGCGAATCCGCGATCGGCAATCTCATCGCCGATGCGCTGCGGGCGGCCGCGCAGGCGGATATCGCGATCATCAATGGCGGCGGCATCCGGGGCGACAAATTTTATCCGGCGGGCAGCAAACTTTTGAAGCGCGACATCCTCGACGAGCTCCCTTTCGGCAACAAGACCGTGCTGACGATTGTTCCGGGCAAAGCCATACTGGCCGCGCTCGAAAACGGGTTTTCTCGGATCGAGCGCTTGGCGGGGCGGTTTCCGCAAGTTTCCGGGCTCTCCATCGTCGCCGATCCAGCGGCGGCGCCTGGTTCGCGGGTGAAGCAAATAATCGTCAATGGCGAAGCGCTCGACCCTGGCCGCGATTACAAGCTGGACGCTTCTATCAACGAGCTCTGTAGGATGACTGATTGGCTTTGCTCGGTTCCCGTGCGAGATTTTGTCTGAGGTGACGCGCCGGCGCCCCGATGGGAGCGATTGTCGATCATGCCGCCGCG
>JBOHJV010000043.1:0-21287 GCA_050728695.1 Methylocella sp.
ACCAACAGATCGATGTCCGCCGGATCGCGCGGCAGCAGCAAGTAAGTGTCCAGCCCCTGGATGCTCAACACCCAGCACAGTTGGCGCACCAGGTAGCGATTCTCGCGCTTGGACAAAACGGTATGGAAGGTCTGTTGGTCGGTTTTCCCGGCGGTGTCCGTCCGCCCGGTCGCCTGGGCGAATTCCTTTTCCGCGGCAAGGTTCGGGAAGCGCGCTTCGACCCGGCCGATGGCATAGACATAGGACGGCGAAGCCGCCCCGCCGCCGCAGGTGGGACACGGCTCCGGCGAAGCCGGTGGGCTCGGCGCGACACCGCCCTGGGATGGCGTAACTTCATTGGTCGCGCTGCTCGCAGACAGCTCAGCCCCTTCATCCTGGTCCATGTTTCCCTCCCTCAAAATTGGTTTTGTTGATCGCGTCTATTTACCGCGCCGGCCCGAAATGGCAAGCCAACGGTTGAGCCTCGTCGCCCGCTGCGCGCAGCCGCCGCAAGGCTTGATGCCAACGGCGTAGGTCACGCGTTTCACGGCATCGCCGAGACCCACCTCCTCGTCGCTGATGAACCCGGGAAGCCGCACACGATGAGCCGGGCGATCCTTTTCAGGGTTGTCGCCGTCTTTTTCGTTCATGACACGCGCCTCCTCGCGTGAGCCTGCATCATCGTATATGCCGCCCACGCGTCCAACAAGGGCGGCGTCACAGTGGCTCGCCGGCGCCCATTGGAATGAGTTATCGCGAGCTTGACCTCCGTTGCGGTCGCGGCGAGAAACTCCGACCAAACCAATGCGATCGCGCCGGAGACAAAAGGCGCGGCGACGCTCGTTCCACCGAGCGTGAGCGATTGGCCTTCAGAGCCGAGGCTCGTAATGCCATCGCCGGGCGCCCGCAAACCCCGCCTGCCGATCGAACTGCCCAGATTCGACTCATTCATGGGTCTGCCGCGAAGATCACACGCCACGACCGGGATAACCCATGGGTGGCGCGTGATGGCGGAACTTCCAAGGGTGCCTTGATTGCCCGCCGCCGCAACGACGATCACGCTACGTTTGAGAGCCTGATTGAGCGCCGCTTCCAACGCCTGTTCGCCTTTGGTGGACGGTTGCGCAAGGGCAAGGCTCAAATTGATTACCCGCGCGCCGGCGTCGATGCATGCGATGATCGCCGCGCCAAGCTCCTGCGGTGTCGCGCTAGGCATATGTTCGCGCCCGGAGGTAATATCAGCAAAAATGGGGCGGATGAGGAGGGTACAGTTGGGGCAAATAGCGGGCGCGGGGGAATTCCGCCTTGCGGATAAAATCCCGGCTACAAAGGTTCCATGCAGACACGCGGCGCTGTTGGCCTGAGCGCATGTGGCACCGTTGGTGCCAGGAATCTCGTGCAGGTGGTCACCCGCCAGATCGGCATGTTGGGTAACGACGGGTCCGTCGATGAGCCCGATCTTGACTTCCGGGCTACCCGTGGTGCGTTCCATCAACGCAGTGAGCTTGATTAAATCCAATGGGTCCATCGATGCCGTCTCGATCTCGATCTATGTTGGAATTTGTTTTCGGGGCTCTCCAGCAGGGAAAGGTTATTGCATCATCAGGTGAAGTCAACGGTCTGACGGGAAGCTTGTCCGGGGAAGCTTTGCAACAATCGGTAGCATCCGGCGCGCGGCATTTCGATGCCAGCGGCCTTGGTGCGCTGGAGCCTTGCGAGTGCTCATCCGGTGATGCAATCTCAGCCTTGAAATCTGATTGTCGGGTAGGGCGTCCGGTAAATTTGCGCAAGAGACCTCGCCGAAGCGTCACATACAAAATGGCTGATATTCCCTGCTCCCAAAATTTGCACCAATGCCGAGAGGAGAACGAGCTTGTCTCAGCCACTTCCAGGAATCGACCATGTAATTTTGCTCATGTTCGAGAATCGTTCGTTCGACAACGTGCTGGGCGCATTTTACAATTTTAACCCCAGGTCGCCTAATCGAGGCGGCGTCCCGCCCGGCTGGTCAAATCCCTACCAGGGAAACAACGTCGCCGCGTGGCAAGCCGCCGCGGGCAGCTCGGCACAGACGATTCCGTACCCGGACCCCAACGAACTCTATCTGAACATGAAGACGCAGATCGACAACGGGTCGATGCTGGGCTTCGTCGCCGACTATGCCACCGTGCCGAAGTCAAGCCCGGGCGACGTTATGCAGTACTACTCCGCCGCGAACTTGCCGGTGACCTACGCGCTGGCGATGGCTTACGCGGCCAGCGACCGGTACTTCTCCTCCGGACCCGCGCAGACTTGGCCGAACCGGCTTTTTTCGCTGTGCGGAACGCCAGGCTACAACATGAGCACGCGGCAGGCGTATCTCAACAATTCGGATTACCCCGATAATTCTTCGATCAACGGTCAACTCGACTACCCAAGTATTTTCGAGCAACTGGACCACGTCGGAGCGTCGTGGAAAATCTACTATGATGACCTTTTGCCCATCGCTGGGTTGATCAGCTACGTCGCGACAAACATGGAACATATGCCGTCGAATATGGTTTCCTTCGATAATTTCTTCAACGACGTAACGAACGAGGCGTTGCCTTCTTTCAGTCTCATAGAACCCCGCTACCAAATGTTTAGCTTTGGGAGGGACTTAGCGCCGAATAGCAATCACCCTGGGAGCAGTAACGCGTTTAGCGATACAGGGGTACCCATTAGCATTTCTTGCGGCGAACAGCTACTGGCCAAGGTGTTTCAGGCGTTGGCGGGGAACTCTGCGCTGTTCGCGAAGACATTGCTCATCGTCACGTACGATGAGCATGGTGGCTTGTTCGACCACGTCCCGCCGCCGCCCGCGGTCTCGCCATACTTGCCGGGTCAGGTCACCAGTGGCTACACCTACGATAGCTACGGGGTCCGGGTCCCGGCATTGTTCATTAATCCCTACGTGCGGCCTGGACTCTTTCCGCCTCTGTCCGCGGCGACGCTACCCGCGTTCGATCACACTTCCATTCTCGCCACCCTGCGAGATCAGTTTGGGCTGTCCCCTTCCCTTTCGCCCCGGGTGGACAGCGCTCCGACTTTCGCGGGGCTCATAAACCCTTCCCGACAGCCAATTTCAGCACCAACCATCGCGGTGCCGCAATGTGTTTGGTCGCCACCATCCCGCCAAAGACACGCGGCGCCGATCGTTCGCACCATGATTGTGCGCGGCTCGCGAAAGGGCCGAAGCCGAGAACGGTAAAATCCTAGGGCCGGATTGACTGGCGCATACCGATCGGGTTGCGTGGTGAACCGAGTTCTTTGGCGGGGCGGGGCCGGTAGTGGCCGGGAGGTCATTGCGAATGCAAGACATTCAAACGAAAAGTTCCCCCGCGTCTGCTGGCGGACGCGGGGAACGCGATGAAATTGGCACGTTAACCCAAATGAAGTTAAGGCATATTTTACCAGCACCTCAAAATCGCATGTCGCGACGGCAACCCGGAGTTTTTGCGACTTTCTGTTCACTCAGCCGCACCCGAATAGTGGCAACGAAAGCGCCGGCGCGCATCCCCCAATTGGGGGGTGAGCATATTTTTTTGTGAAAACTCGCGCGAATTCAAAAGCTCTATGCGGGTGGGATAAACCTGCCCTCTTGGCGAGGACCGGCCCTGTACGGCGATCGATATAATTATTGGGCCGCGTGGGTTCTCAATCAGCGACCCCCGCCTCGCGCTTTTCACCATCAAGCGGGATATCGCCGCCATCCAGGGCTTTCTGGTATAGGCGGATGTAGTAGCTCGCGCCGAATAGCTTTTTCAGATTGCGGGGGTTTCTTCCCAGGTTGCGGGCCTGTGTTCGCAGGAGCCTGCCTAGGAAGAATGGAAATCGCAGGGCCGGGTGTTCCAGCTCGGTCCGATAAAACCGGCGCCGCAATCGGGCGAAGCCGCCGAGTGGCAGTTCGGGCGGCACGGGAAACCCCAAATAAGCGTTCGCCAGCACGGCATAGCCGCGCAGGGCGCTCCCGTAACTAAGACTTCCAAATCGCTGCTGGATTGCCGCCCAATCGATCCGCTCGGCAAAGGTTCGGCTGGCGTACACAAATTCGAATAATTGCCGCAGTGAAACACATCCCCGGTCTCTAAGATCCGTGACAAAAGCTTGAATCACATTGTGCGTCACGAAATGCGTGGGCGACGGGAGCAAGGAGCGCGTACATGAACTCGGCGCCGATATCGAAGCCCGTGAGCGGGATCCAGACGAGATAACTTTGCCGTTAACTTGGGATACCGGCTTGCCTCTGGGACATCCCCGGATAATCCTTCCGCCCGCGCGGCCGCCGTGGTAGAGCGAGCGCCCCCGGCCCGGTTTTCCCCCTCTCGCCCCAAATTCCCATGCAAACACGCATCGGCCGCCGCTTCGAGGAGCTTGCGCGGCAAAACCGCGCCGCGCTCGTGACTTACGTGATGGCGGGCGATCCCGATCTCGCGACGTGCCTTGCTATTCTAAAGGCCCTTCCCAAGGCGGGCGCCGATGTGATCGAGCTTGGCATGCCCTTCACCGACCCGATGGCGGACGGCCCGGTAATTCAGGCGGCGGGGCTGCGCGCGCTTGGCGCCGGAACGACTCTCGCCAAAACGCTGGCGCTCGCCGCCGATTTCCGCATTACCGATTCCACGACCCCGGTGGTGCTCATGGGCTATTACAACCCGGTCTATGTGTATGGCGTCGAAGCTTTCCTTCGCGACGCGAAGGCCGCCGGGGTGGATGGCTTGCTCGTCGTCGATCTGCCGCCGGAAGAGGATGCGGAACTCTGCCTGCCCGCGCTTGCGGCGGGGCTGAATTTCATCCGCCTCGCGACGCCGACGACCGACGTTGCGCGGCTGCCGGCCGTCCTCGCCCATACCTCGGGCTATGTTTATTATGTCTCGATCACCGGCATTACCGGGGCGTCGCCTCCCGAACCCGCCAAGGTCGCCGCCGCGGTAAACCGGATCAAGGCGCATACGAGCTTGCCGGTCGCGGTCGGCTTCGGGGTGAAGAATGCCGGAAGCGCCGCCGCGATCGCCGCTCACGCCGATGGGGTGGTGGTTGGCACGGCGATTGTCGAAGCCCTGCGGGCCTCGCTCGATAGCAATGGCAAGGCGACCGGGAAAAGCGTAGAAGCGGTCGCCGGTTTAGTCGCCGATATCGCCAAGGGCGTCCGGACGGCGGCACGAGCCCTGGACTGAAGCAGCCGCAACAAGACCCGCAAGGACAGACGCCGCCGCAAAACTGGATCGCACAGAATTGGATTGCCTATGAACTGGATCTCCAACGTCGTCCCGCCCAAGGTCAGGTCTTTGCTGCGCCGCGAGACCCCTGAAAATCTGTGGGTCAAATGCCCTGAGTCCGGCGAACTCGTTTTTCACAAGGATCTCGAAGCGAACTTCTTCGTCGTGCCGGGCTCTGGCTATCACATGCGCTTCGCCCCCAAGGCGCGATTGGACAATCTTTTCGACGACGCGGCCTATGAGGAAATCGCGACGCCGGAAGTGCCGTTGGACCCCTTAAAATTCCGCGATGTCAAGCGCTACACGGACCGGCTCAAGGAATATCGCCTGAAAACCGGCGCGTCCGACGCGGTGAAGCTCGCCTTTGGCAAATTGCAGGGCATGGACATCGTTGCCGCGGTGCAGGATTTCGATTTCCTTGGCGGCTCGCTTGGCCTGGCGGCGGGCGAGGCCATCGTGACGGGCATGACGGCGGCGGTCGAGCGCCGCACGCCATTCATCATCTTCACGGCCTCGGGCGGCGCCCGGATGCAGGAAGGCATCTTCTCGCTGATGCAAATGCCGCGAACGACGATCGCCGTGCAGCGACTGCGCGACGCCAAGCTTCCCTATATCGTCGTCCTGACCAATCCGACGACGGGCGGCGTCACGGCCTCTTATGGCATGCTCGGCGATATCCATATCGCCGAACCCGGCGCGGTCATCGGTTTTGCCGGCGCAAGGGTGATCGAGCAAACGATTCGCGAGCGCCTGCCGGAAGGCTTTCAGCGCGCCGAATATCTCGAGGCGCATGGCATGATCGACATGGTGGTGAAAAGGCAAGACATGCGGGCGACGCTTGCCCGCCTTTGCGCGCTGTTGACGCGGACCAAGCCCGTCGCGCACGCCGCCGCCTGAGGGTCGCGGAACAAGGCCATCATGGACTCGCTCGACGCGCTCCTCTCCCGCCTTTTCACTCTGCATCGCAAGACGATCGAGCTGTCGCTCGGCCGGATCGAGCGGCTGCTTGCCGCGCTTGGGGCGCCGGAGAAGCGACTGCCGCCGATCATTCATGTTGGGGGAACCAACGGCAAAGGTTCGACCATCGCTTTCTTGCGCGCCATTCTCGAAGCGGCCGGCAAGCGGGTCCACGTCTATACCTCGCCGCATCTGGTGCGTTTTCACGAGCGCATCAGGCTTGGCGCGGAAGGCGGCGGAAGCCTCGTCGGCGACGGCGCGTTGTTGGCCTCCTTGACCGCGTGCGAAAAGGCCAACAAAGGCCAACCGGTCACCTTCTTTGAAGTCACCACCGCCGCGGCATTCAAGCTTTTCAGCGAGCATCCGGCCGATTATCTGCTGCTCGAAGTTGGTCTCGGCGGAAGATTCGATGCGACAAACGTCATCGCGCGGCCAAAGGCCACGGTCATCGCGCCGGTGTCGATCGATCATCCTGAGTTCCTTGGCGCGACGGTCGATAAAATCGCTTATGAGAAGGCTGGAATCTTCAAGCCCGGCGCCCCTGCGATAGTGAGCATCCAGCAAGACGCCGCTCTCGCGGTTCTCAAGCGGGAAGCCAGCCGGGTGGGCGCGCCGCTGACAGCCGCGGCGTGGAATTTTGAGGCGCGGGAAGAACATGGCCGCCTTGTCTTCGAGGACGAACGCGGGCTACTTGACCTGCCGTTGCCGCGTCTCGTTGGCCGCCATCAGCATCAAAATGCCGCGACCGCGATCGCCACGCTGCGCGCCATCGAACCATGCCTCGCGGCTTCCGCCTTCGAGCACGGTTTACTGCACGTCGATTGGCCAGCCCGCTTGCAAAACCTCGCTGCGGGCCGGGTGGCAGCGCTTGCCCCGGCTGGCGCGGAGGTTTGGCTCGATGGCGGCCATAATGAGCACGCCGGGCGCGCGCTCGCGCAAGCGATGGCGGAGTTCGAGGATAAGACGCAAAGGCCGCTCGTCATCGTCTGCGGCTCGCTCGCATCCAAGGATACGGGCGGGTTTCTCCGGCCTTTCAAGGGCCTCGCCCAGGAGGTTCTCGCCGTTCCCGTGAACGTGGACCAATATGCCAAGCCCGCGGCCGAAGTTGCCGCGGCCGCCGCCGCGAACGGGATTCCCGCGGCGGCTTGCGAAAGCGTCAAGGCGGCGCTGTCGTTTCTCGCCGCACGCGAATGGCCCGCCGCGCCGCGCATCCTGATCGCCGGCAGTCTTTATCTTGCCGGCGAAGTCCTGGCGCTCAACGGCACGCCGCCGGAATAAGCGGCTTGTCATGCTGTGGCGATGCTCGAGTCATTTCGCTTTAGTTATAGAACGGTAGTCCGTCAGCCGCTCGACGGCGAGAATGACTACGCCCATGATCCCGAGGAAGATCCGCCCATTCTGCGTCGTCCCGTTCAGGGGAACGAATGCCAAAATGATCAATACCGGACCGACAATCCGCTCGACCCAATTGTGCAGAGCGACCGGAACGAATTTGATGGGTCCAGCCGGGAAGTCGGTCAGAAGCGTCATGAGCAAATGAATGCCTGCGAGCGCATAAGACAGCACGGCAGGCCAACCTGATAGCCCGATAACAGCCGGGGCTGCGGCAAAAATGAAGACGGCAAGGTAGTCGATCGCACCATGCAGGGTGAGTGAGATGGGCTTCATGTCTGCGCTCCCAGCGTCAATATTCGTCGAAGACGCTAGATTGGGGCGCACTGCCTGTCTGTCAGATGGATGACACTGTCTTTGGGGCGGTATCCGGCGGCCGCGCGAGGAGTGAGAGTGCCCTGTCGTTGATGCAGATCATGTCGCGAGTATAGTCTAGAAGGCCGCGCTTGCGAAGATCGCTGAGGATCGAACTCACGACCTGACGCGAAGCGCCGACGAAGTCGGCTATGTCCTGCTGCGTGAGCCTTATTTCCAGCGAGAATCCATGCGGACACCGCGTTCCGAAGGTTCCGGCGAGTTCGCCCAGCGTTTCGATCACCCGCCGTTCGACGGTTTGCGTCATCGCGCGCAGCACCCGCCGCTGAGCCCATCGTTTCGATCCGGCGAGGTGCTCGGCGATGAAGATCGCCAACCGCGGATTGACTTCCATGGCGGCGCGCAAGTCGTTTGCCAGCACCCGTTGCGCCGCCACATCGCCGATTGCCCGTGCGGTTTCCTCGTATTCCAGCGGCAGTTGGGAATTGGAAAATACGCCAGCGATCGCGCCGCATTTCAAAAGTTCAATTGTGACCTCCGTCCCGTCTTCGCAGATGTGCGATGTCTTTACGAAGCCGTCCAGAATGAGAAACGCGGCGCTCGCTGGTTCTCCCTGCGCATAGAGGGTCGCCTTGTCGGCCACCGCGACACGCGAAGCCGACCTGCAGCCCGATTCGATGAGTACGCTGATTGCTATTTCGTCCGCAGCGCTTAAGTCGACATTGGGCACTCCGATCATCATTCCCCGCTCCCAATTATTGTAAACAACGAAACACGGATATCGGGCGCCAGCCGGCGACGGCAATCGTCCACGATCAAATCCTTCGTGTCCTTTCAACTAGTTCGCTGTCAAAGGCCGATTTCGGGACGCGCTCTAGCCTCTAGCCGCTTTCGCCTCGCGCCGGCGGGCATGAAGTATCCACTCGGTGTAGCCATTGGGCTGCGCTCGGCCCTTAAAGATCAGATCCGCCGCAGCTTGAAAAGCGTGACCATCGAAGCCCGGCGCCATCGGCCGGTAGAGCGGATCGCCGGCATTTTGCTGGTCTACGACCGCCGCCATCCTTTGCAGCGTCTCCATCACCTGGTCGCGGGTGACAATCCCATGATGAAGCCAATTGGCGATGTGCTGGCTTGAAATGCGCAAGGTGGCGCGATCCTCCATGAGGCCGATGTCATGGATATCCGGCACCTTGGAACAGCCGACGCCCTGGTCGATCCACCGCACGACATAGCCCAAAATCCCTTGGCAATTGTTGTCGAGCTCGGCCTGAATGTCGTCTGGGGCCCAGTTCGCCCGGCCAACTGGAATGGCGAGGAGGTCGGAAAGCTGCGGCGGGCTGCGCCTTGCGAGATCCTTCCACCGGGCCGCGACATCGACTTTGTGATAATGCACCGCGTGCAGGACGGCGGCCGCCGGCGAAGGCACCCAGGCGGTATTTGCCCCGGCAAGCGGATGCACGATTTTCTGCGCGAGCATATCGGCCATCCGGTCCGGCGCGGCCCACATGCCCTTGCCGATCTGGGCCCGCCCAGGCAGCCCGCAGGCGATGCCAACGTCGACATTGGCATTCTCGTAGGCGGCGATCCAATCGGTGTTTTTCATGTCGTTCTTGCGGACCATCGGACCCGCTTCGATCGAGGTGTGAATCTCGTCGCCGGTACGGTCGAGGAAGCCGGTATTGATGAAAAACACGCGGCCGGCCGCCGCCGCTATGCAGGCCTTGAGATTGACCGATGTGCGCCGCTCCTCGTCCATGATGCCGATCTTTATCGTATCCCGGGGCAGCGCCAGCATGTCCTCGACGCCGGCAAAAAGCGCAACGGCGAGCGCGACTTCAGCCGGCCCGTGCATTTTTGGCTTCACGATGTAGATCGAGCCGTGTCGGCTATTGCGCAAGCCGCTGGTGCGCTTGAGATCGTGGATCGCGATCAGCGAGGTGACCGCGGCATCCAGAATGGTTTCGGGGATTCCATTCCCCGCGGAGTCGAGCACCGCGCTGGTTTCGATGTGATGGCCGACATTGCGCACCAGCAGCAAGGCGCGCCCATGCAAGGTCATCGGGGCGCCATCCCGACTGATATAGGTGCGATCGTCCGCAAGCCGCCGCTCGGCGATCAACCCGTTCTTTTCGAGATTTGCCGTCAAGCTGCCCTGCATCAGCCCAAGCCAATTGCGGTATAGAGCGACCTTGTCCCGCGCATCGACCGCCGCGACGCTGTCCTCGAGATCTATGATGGTGCTGAGAGCGGCCTCAATAATTACATCGGCCACGCCGGCTTTGCTTTCGGCACCGACCAAGCTATTTTGATCGATCTCAATCTCAATGTGCAGACCGTGGTGGCGCAGCAGCACAACCAACGAGTCGAGCGACTTCTTTTTGTGTCCGGCGAACCGGCCAGGATGCCGCAATCGCGTATCCAGGCCGTTTTCAAGTGTCGCGATGAGCTCGCCGCCAGAAACCTTGTAGGCGATAACCGCCTTGTGACTGCCTTTCGCGAGAGGAACCATGTCGTCGAGAAACGCACGGACCCAGTCGATGACCTTCGCCCCGCGCACTTTATTGTAGCCCTTCCCGCGCGCCGCGCCATCGGTCTCGGGAATGGCGTCCGTCCCATACAGCGCATCGTAAAGACTGCCCCAGCGCGCGTTTGCCGCATTGAGGGCGTAGCGCGCGTTCGAGGCCGGAACAACGAGCTGCGGTCCGGCGACCCGCGCGATTTCCAGGACATTTTCGGTGCGCACCGTAAAATTGGGCGGCTCGGGGACAAGGTAGCTGATCTCGCGGAGAAAGTCGTGATAACTCGCCGGGTCGAACGGCCTGGTCGCGGTGAGGCGGTGAAAGGCGTCGATCTTGGCCTGCAGCTCGTCGCGAAACCGCAATTGGTTGCGTATGCGCGGCGCGAACTCGCCGACAAGCCCCGCGAGCCCGCTCCAAAATTCGCCGGCGCCGATATTCGTTCCCGGCAAGACCTCGTCGCCGATAAAGTCGCGAAGGGTTTTGCCGACGCTAATTTCGCCGATTTTCTCGTAATCCATCACGTTCACGCCATCATGTTCAGGTCTTGTTGGGATTGCTAGCAATCGGCACGCCGCGCCCGGTCACGCCCGCCACCAAGGTCGCCAGCAACTGCCGCGAGAAAATTCATTGCCGAATCGCTAGTGAGGGCGGACAAAACGCCGGGACTTTTAACATCCGCGGCGGAGGCGCGGTAGCCTGAAAGCGCGCGGCTTCAACATGCCGTAAAGACGTAGTCGGCGGCCACACATGGAGTTTCACATGACGTATGAATTTTACTACTGGCCCAGCATTCAGGGGCGCGGCGAGTTCGTCCGGTTGACGTTGGAAGAGGCAGGCGCGGATTACATCGACATAGCCCGTAATTCGGTTGATGAAGGCAGCGGCGAGGAGGCCCTAATAGCCTTTCTGGAGCGAGATGGCCCTCATCCCCCGTTTGCGCCGCCGTTTCTGAAAGCCGGAGATGTCGTGATCGGCCAGACCGCCGCCATCCTGCTTTATCTCGGCGACCGCCACGATCTCGCTCCGAGAGACGCGGCGAAGCGGCTTTGGGCTAACCAGATCCAGCTCACTATCGCCGATCTCGTCGTCGAGGCCCATGATACGCATCATCCGTTGGGCGGCGATCTCTATTACGAGGACCAAAAACCGCAAGCGCTACGCCGGGCAAAGCATTTCCGTGAAGAGCGAATTCCCAAGTTTCTAGGATGGTTCGAGCGCATTCTGGCGCGCAAC
Organism: Methylocella sp.; assembly: GCA_050728695.1. Classification (GTDB taxonomy): domain Bacteria; phylum Pseudomonadota; class Alphaproteobacteria; order Rhizobiales; family Beijerinckiaceae; genus Methylocapsa. Next base: position 11,633 of record JBOHJV010000043.1, read on the forward strand.
CCCGAGGGTGCGGGCCAACTCGTCGGCAGCGCTTTGACTTATGCCGACCTATCGCTGTTCCAGATCGTCGAAGGCCTCGTCTATGCTTTTCCGCGAAGGATGCAGCGAACTCTTAGAGAGGTTCCGCGCCTGGCGGCTCTGCATCAAGCGATCGCGGAACGTCCGCGCATTCACGCCTATCTCAACAGCGATCGCCGCATCGCGTTCAACGAGCAAGGGATATTCCGTCACTACCCTGAGCTTGATGGGTAAAGCTACTTCTCAGATCGATCGCCTCGCGGGACTTGTTGCGGCGATCGAGAACGAAACTTTTAACGTCCGCTGCCTCTTCGAGCACCCGATCGATTATCAGACCCTGTGGGATCGCGGAAACCTGCTTCGCGGAGTTATTTGCCGGTTTTTATCCGCGCCCATTCGCGGATAATCGCCTTTCGCCCCGCTGGATCGTGGTTTGCTACTACGAAGAGCCGTTGCATCGTCGCGGCATCTGGGTAAATCGACTTGTTCTCGACGATGTCCTTGGCGATCGAGGCTTTCGACGCGAGGACCCCGTTGGCGAGATGAGTGAAATTCGTATTGCGGGCGGCGATCGCTGGCCGCAACAGGAAATCGATGAAGGCATGGGCTTCCTCGACATGCGGCGCATCCTTGGGAATTGCGAGATTATCGAGCAACATCAAAGTGCCTTCCTTGGGAATAGCGTAATCGATTTCAATCCCGTTATCAGCCTCGAGCGCATGGTCGCGCGCGCGAATGCTGTCTCCAGAATAGCCAACGCCAAGACAAATGTCGCCATTGGCTAGCGCGTCCGCGAAGCCGGTGGAGTCGAATTTTTTCACGTCGCGCCGCATGCCGCTTAACAGTTCCGCTGCAGGCTTGAGGTCGCGTTGGCGCATCGACGCCGGATCGGCCCGAAGATAGTTAAGCGCGATCGCGAACAGTTCTTCGCCGCTGTCGAGGACGGCAATGCCGCAGCTGGCGAATTTCTTCAATTTCCCTGGCTTGAAGATTATGTCCCAAGAATTTAGCGAAGCATCGGCTGCCGCATCGCCCAAAAGTTCCTTGGCCTTATCGACATTGTAGGCGATGCCCGCCGTAAACCACATATAGTTGACCGCATATTGGTTGCCTGGATCATGGACGGAAAGGCGAGCCATTACCTCCGGCCAAAGGTTCTTGCTGTTTGGAAGTTTGGTTTTGTCGAGTTTTTGGTAGAGCCCCGCCGCGATCTGCGTTTGCAGGATGGACCCTGCGACAATCACAACATCGAAGCCTGTCTTGCCGGCCTGGAGTCGCGCCTCGAAAGCCTCGTTTGAATCGTAAGCGTCATAGGCGACCTTGAGCCCCGTCTCCTTGGTAAAGTCCTCGATGACCTTGGGATCGATATAGTCGCCCCACCCATAGACGTTGACGGATCTTTCTTGCCCGAACGCGGGAAGAAGCAGGCCGCACGAGCAAAGTCCGAATAACCAAAGCGTCACGAACAAATTTTTCATGCGAAGCTTGCAAACCGGTGGCCTGTAGCGAATTGAAACTGCTCGCGCAAGAAATAGACGAACTTGTGCCCCACGGCAATTTGATGAACTTTCGCAAAATTGCAGCCCTAAGCGAGAGCAAATCATGCACGTCACGATCGCCGGCGCCGAAGTCTATCAAAGACGGATCGCTGACAAGCCTGACTTGTTCGCTTGGATCGAAGAATAAATGGAGCGACAAGAGCCATGAATAAGGCCGCGCCTGCGCCGGGGTCACGAACCGCGCCCGCCAGCGAGGCGGAATGGCGAACGCTCGTCGAGCGCGTGCTCGGCGGCCGGCCATTTTACTCACTCGCATCGACGACATTCGAAGGACTGAAGATCGCGCCGCTTTATCCGCGCGCCACCAGCGAAGGCGCGCGGACACTGCGGCAAAAGCCGGGCGCCTGGACAATCTCGCAGCGGATGGATCATCCGGAGCCCGAGACAGCAAACGAAATGGCCCGCGCGGACCTCATTGGGGGCGCCGATGCGCTGACCCTCGCCGTTTCGCAAGCACAGCCAGCGCGCGGCTTTGGCGTGCGGATCGAGACCGAGCGCGACCTTGACGCCGCGCTTGCCGGGATCGACCTCGATCTCATGTCGCTTCGCCTCGATGCCGGCGCGCGCGCCCTCGACATCGCGCCCGCCTTTGCTTCGATGGCGCGAAACCGCCGTTTGACTTCGGCTTTGCTCGATATTGATTTCGGCCATGATCCAGTTGGGCAACTCGCGCGGACGGGCGTTTTGCCCCCTGCGCGTGGCATGTCCGAAATGCACAACCTCTTGCGCGACGCGGGGTTTGCCGGGAATCTCTTTCTCGCCGATGGGCGGCCTTATCACGAAGCAGGCGCGGGGGACGCGCAAGAACTTGGCTGCGTGATCGCCACGGCTGTCGAATATCTTCGGCTGCTTGAAGCCAACGGCCTTTCGCTTGAAGACGCGCGGAGCGAGATCGCGTTTCTTCTCGCTGCCGACGCCGATGAATTTTTGTCTCTCGCCAAATTCCGCGCCTTGCGGCTTCTCTGGGCGGGCATCGAGAGCGCGTGCGGCCTTGCGCCCAGACCCATACGCCTCCATGCCGAGACCGCTTTCCGGATGGTGACGAAATATGATCCGTTCATGAATATCCTACGCGCGACCATGGGCGTATTTTGCGCAGGCATGGGTGGCGCAGATGCGATCACGGTTTTGCCATTCACTCTTGCACTTGGCCTGCCCGACGATTTTGCGCGGCGCATCGCGCGCAATACGCAGCTTATTTTGATCCACGAGGCGAAGCTTGCGAAAGTCGCCGATCCAGCGGCGGGCGCCGGGAGTTTCGAGGCGTTGACGGACGAACTCTGCCTGCGCGCATGGAACTTGTTTCAAGCTTTCGAGGCGCAAGGCGGCATGATCGCTTCTCTTCGAGCGGGCGTGCCGCAAAGCGAGATCGCCGCGGCGGCGGCGGCGCGGCGCGAGGCCATCGCGCGTCGCACCCTCGCGATCACCGGGACGAGCGCGTTTCCTCTCCTTGCCGAAGCGCCGGTCAACGTCCTCGAACCAACGCCCGCCAGGGCCGATGCGGCTCCCGCGCGAACCGGCGCGGCCCTGTCCTCGCGACGCGACGCGGAGCCTTACGAGATTCTCCGCGCGGCTTCGGAAGAGCAATTCCGCAAAACCAGGGAGCGGCCAAAAATATTTCTCGCCAATCCCGGGCGATCGCGAGGTTTAGCGGCCTCGGCATATGCCGCGAATTTTTTCGGGGCGGCGGGGATTGAGGCGGCGAGCAACGAGGGTTTTGAGACGCCGCAAGAAGCGGCCGATGCTTTCCGCGCTTCCGGTTGCAAGATCGCTTGTATTTGCGCGCCGGGCGCGGCTTCTATGCAAACTCTGATCGCGGCCGCGCGGGCGCTGCGGCGCGCCGGAGCGGCGCGCATCTATCTCGCGGGGCGCGAGCCGGGAGAGGCGGCGACGGCTTTGCTTGAGGCGGGGGTCGCCGAATTCATTTGCGCTGGCGGCGATGCTTTGGCTATTCTAGAAGACGCGCTCGCGGTAGCGCTGGACGAACGGCGGAGCTAGAAGTCAGAGAATGGACAATGAGATGACGCCGGTAGGATATTCGGGTCTCGCGGCGGCGGCTCTGATTGGCGCGGCGGCGGCCAACGCGGCGCACGCGCAGCGCGGCTTCCCAACGCGGCAAAATTACGATGGCATCTATGCCGTCGATATCGTCACGCGGCAAGGAAGTTGCGACAGGGGTTACCATTGGATGATTTTGGTATCCGGCGGGCACGTCAGCTCGGCGGGGGATACGTTTATGGAAGCCTCCGGCCGGATAAACCAACGCGGCATCGTTGCCTTGGCGTTCGAGCGATTCGGGGAGATCGCCACGGTTACAGGAAAACTCGCGAAGGGGAAAGGCTCGGGCACCTGGTCGTCAATGACGATGCAATGCGCTGGTTCATGGCGGGCCACCCGGCGAGGCTGACCGGCCAGGCGAACGCGCGGCTTTGGCGAGAACGATTGGTTTTTTAACGCGCGCCAAGCTACAAGCGTGCTTGGCGTGCGGAAGGCTGCTCCATGAGCCGCGTTCCCGACTTTTCTAAGCTACCGTTTGGCTTGGTGCCGATCCAACTCGAGGATTTCTCCGCACGGGCCTGGCTCTCGCCCGAGGGCATAAGCGTCGCGCCAATTTACCGCGCAAGCGACATTGCCGGGCTCGACTGCCTCGACAGTTTCCCCGGCATCGCGCCTTTTGTGCGTGGCCCCTACCCCGCCATGTACATCGAGCGGCCTTGGACTATCCGGCAATATGCTGGCTTCTCAAGCGCCGAAGAGTCGAATGTCTTCTACCGCCGCAATCTCGCCGCCGGGCAAAAGGGGCTTTCGGTCGCTTTCGACCTTCCGACACATCGCGGCTACGATTCGGATCATCCGCGCGTTGCCGCGGACGTTGGCATGGCCGGCGTCGCGATCGATTCGATTTACGACATGCGGACGCTTTTTTCGGGGATACCCCTCGACGAAATCTCCGTGTCGATGACGATGAGCGGCGCGGTTTTGCCGGTGCTCGCTCTCTATATCGTCGCGGCGGACGAGCAAGGCGTGCCACAGGTCAAGCTCGCCGGGACGATCCAGAACGATATCCTCAAGGAATTCATGGTGCGCAACACTTACATCTACCCCCCAAAGCCGTCGCTGCGCATTGTTTCCGACATTCTTGCCTTTACGGCGCGGCACATGCCGAAATTCAATTCGATCTCGATTTCCGGCTATCACATGCAGGAGGCGGGCGCGACCGCTGATCTCGAACTTGGCTACGCGCTGGCCGACGGCCTCGAATATGTCCGCGCCGGACTTGCGGGCGGTCTTAAAATCGATCACTTCGCGCCGAGGCTGTCGTTTTTCTTCGGCGTTTCGATGAATTTTTTCATGGAGGTGGCAAAGCTGCGCGCCGCCCGTCTCCTCTGGGCGAAGCTCATGCAAGACTTTCATCCGGCTAACGAAAAATCCCTCGTCCTGCGCACCCACACGCAAACGTCGGGCTGGTCGCTCGCCGCGCGGGATGTTTTCAACAATATCGTGCGCACGCAGATCGAGGCGATGGCGGCAACGCATGGCCAAACCCAATCCTTGCACACCAACGCGCTCGACGAGGCGTTGGCGCTGCCAAGCGATTTCTCGGCTCGCATCGCCCGCAGTACCCAGCTCTTCCTGCAACAAGAAAGCGGCACCATGCGCGTCATAGATCCGTGGGGCGGCTCCTACTACGTCGAAAGCCTGACCGCCGACATCGCCAGCCGGGCTTTGGCGCATATCGAGGAGATCGAAGCGATCGGCGGCATGGCGAAGGCGATCGAAACGGGCACTCCGAAACTCCGCATCGAGGAAGCGGCCACAAAGACCCAGGCGCGCATCGACAGTGGGATCGAAACGGTAGTCGGGGTCAACAGGTTCAAACCGGAGAGCGGGGAAAATATTCAGATTTTAAGAGTCAATACGGCCGCCGTTCGCGCGCGGCAGATCGGTAAGCTCGAACGCCTAAGGGCCGAGCGCGACGCCATGCAGGTACAGGTTGCGCTTGATGCCTTGACGGAAGGCGCGCGCGCCAACGCCAATCTATTGGCGCTCGCAGTCGATGCGGCGCGGGCCAAGGCGACGGTCGGCGAAATGTCCTTCGCGCTCGAAAAAGTGTTTGGCCGCCATCGCGCGGGGACCACGGCAGTTTCCGGCGTCTATGCGACAGAATCGGGCGCTAGCTCGCAGGAAATCATGCGGGTCAAAGGTTTGACCGAGTCGTTTGCCGAAAACGAAGGGCGGCGTCCGCGCATCCTTGTCGCGAAAATCGGCCAGGACGGGCATGATCGCGGCCAGAAAGTCATTGCCTCCGCGCTCGGTGACCTTGGCTTCGATGTCGAGATTGGCCCGCTGTTTGCGACGCCAGGGGAAGCCGCGCGGCAAGCGGTTGAGAATAACGTCCACGTCGTCGGGGTTTCGTCGCTTGCCGCCGGGCATCTCACACTCGTGCCGCAACTGCGCGCGGCGCTTGCGCGGGAAGGCGGCGCGAACATCATGATTGTTGTGGGCGGCGTCATTCCGACGCAAGATTTCGATGCGCTGCACGAGGCGGGGGTGGCGGCGATTTTCCCCCCAGGCACAGCGATTCCGGAAGCGGCGGCACGGCTTATCGAGGAGTTGAACGATAGGCGCGGCTACCGGCAGAAGGAGGTCATGGGATAACAAGCGGCGATAAATCGTTGGCTTGCGCCGGCCGGTTCATTTTTTCTTGCGCCGAATCCAATACTCGACCCAAGGCAATAGGGCGAGGGCAACGAACCAGCTGAGCTCATAGCGGTCCGTTAAAATAATGAAAATGATGCCGCCAACCGTCAAAACGAGACTAATGCCGATGATCCCTTGGCGGCTTTTGAGGTAACGGATGATCGCTTTGTCTCTCTCGAACATGTGTCAAGCCTGCCATTCAACGGGTTAGAGCGTTCTCAAAAACCGCGTGGAACCCATGCCCCACCCCGAGGAGGCGGCTTTCGAGGCAAGCACTCGAGGTCAGTGTAGACGGTTAGGAGAGCTCAGTGAAGAGGGGGGCGGCAGCTGAGCTTTCCGCCGTATCGAAGGCTAGCAATAGCGCGGCAATGGTGCGATTGCGTATCCGAAAATTCAACCCTCCGCCAAAAGCCGATGCAGCTCCGCCCGCACGCTCGCCGAACCGTGCAGGCGATAGGTCAGAAGCGCTATCCTTGCGGAATCGCCGGCCGCATGGAAGCCAAATCCTACCATACCCCGGCGTTGGGCATGGACGCCCACGGCTCAAGCTTCGGCAAGGCTCCACCCTTTTGCAAAAGCTCGATAGAAATATTGTCCGGCGAGCGGATGAAGGCCATCGCGCCATCGCGGGGCGGCCGGTTGATGGTGACGCCGGCCCTCATGAGCCTGTCGCATAGCGCGTAAATGTCCTCGACGGCGAAGGCCAGGTGACCGAAGTTGCGGCCGCCAGCATAAATTTCCTTGTCCCAATTATGGGTCAGCTCAATGAGCGGCGCTTTGAATTTCGTGGCGCGATCCGTGTCTCCCGGCGCGGCGAGAAACACGAGAGTATAACGGCCGGCGTCGTTGTCGGTTCGCCGCGTCTCGACGAGGCCGAGCTTTTCGACGTAGAAATCGAGCGATTGCTTAAGATCCGCTACGCGAACCATGGTATGGAGATATTCCATGATCTTCCTCTTCTTAACTCTGTGTCGATGGTCAAAGCCGGGCGCCGTGCAAGCAAACGCCATCCCTTCGTTTGCCATGATATATAGCATTGACGCGTGGCCGTGCCGCGCCGCTTCTTAATACGTGCTTGAGTCAAGGTCCGATGGGTGGGACTTCCGTGGCCGCTGAACGGGACGCGTCGACGAACGAGGCCAACCGGCTGAAAGAGCGGGCGGCGCTTGCCTCGATCGCGGCGAGCGCGCTGCTGACGGTGGCAAAATTCGCCGCCGGGCTTGCCTCGGGCTCGCTCGCGGTTCTCTCCGAGGCTGGCCATAATCTCGCCGACGTGGCGGCCACCGCCCTCACCTATTTCGCGATACGGATCGCGAACAAGCCCGCCGACGAGGATCATCAATTCGGCCACGCCAAGATCGAGTCGTTGGCCGCCCTGGTCCAAACCGGGTTCTTGTTCGCGCTCGCTGTTTATGTCCTGATCGAAGCGATGACTCGGCTTTTTGGACACGCCACGAATATCGAGGCGAATCCTTTCGCCTTCGGTGTTTTGATCGCCTCGATCATCGTGGATTTGGTGCGTTGGCGGTCGCTGAGGCGGATCGCCGCGACGACGAAAAGCGCCGCGCTCGCCGCCGATGCGTTGCATTTTTCGAGCGATATCGTCAGCTCCGGCCTGGCGCTCTGCGGGATCGCCGCCGCGCGTTACGGCTATCCGCAAGGCGACGCCCTGGCGGCCTTGGGTCTTGCGCTTTTCATCGCGGCGGCGGGCTTTCAGATCGGCCGGCGCACCGTCAATGCGCTCATTGACGCGGCACCGAAAGGTCTCAGCTCGCAAATCAGATCAATCGCACAAACAGTTCCCGGGGTGGTCAATGTCGAGACGCTTCGGCTGCGTCCGGCCGGAGCCGAGGTGTTCGGCGACATTGCGATCACGGTGTCGCGGACCTTGCCGCTTGAGAAAGCCGCGGCGATCGAAGAGGATGTCGTGGCCGCGATCGCGGCCCAGCATCCGGAAGTCGCGGTCACGGTCGCGGCGCAGCCGATCGCCCTCGACGACGAAACGATTCTCGAACGCGTCCTTTTGATCGCGGCCAAACGCCGCGTGCCGGTCCATCACGTCACCATGCAGGAAATCGCGGGGCGGACGGCAATCAGTTTCGATGTCGAGCTCGACGGCCGCATGACCCAAGGCAATGCGCATGAGATCGTCTCCGGACTGGAGAGCGAGGTCGGCCGCGAACTTGGCCCCGGCGTCGAAGTCGAGACCCACATCGAGCCGTTGGAGCCTCGCCCGTTGCGAGGTCAGGACGCGCCGCCAGCGACACGCGCGAAAATCGCCGATGCCCTTGCGAAAATGGTGTCCGGAACGGGACCAATTCGCGATGTGCACGGCGTCCGGGTGAGAACAACGCCGGACGGCCTGGTTGTCAATTACCATTGCAGGGTCAGCCCTTACCTCAGCGTCGACGAGGTGCACGAACACGTCGACGAGCTCGACCGGAAAATGCGTGCCGGCTTCGACGGCATCGTCAGAATCGTCGGCCACGCCGAGCCGTTGCGCGGATGAGCGAGGATCGCCCCGCTTCGCTCCCGCCCTTTGCCATGCTCGTCTCTTTGTTGCGGGCGCGCCGCTTCGCGGGGTTATTCTGGTGCCAATTTTTTTCCGTCTTCAACGATAATTTCGTGCGTAACATGCTCGCCATGCTGATCCTGTTCCGGCTCGGCGAAACGAAAGCCGGCCCATTGATCACGCTCGCTGTTGGCACTTTCATGGCACCCTCGCTTTTCCTCTCCGGGCTTGGCGGCGAGATGGCGGATGCGAAGGACAAGGCGTGGCTCGCGCGGCGTCTCAAATTCGCGGAAATAATGGTCCAGGTTGTCGCGGCCTTGGGGCTCGCTCTTGCCTCGTTGCCGCTGCTCTATTCGGCGCTGTTTGGGCTCGGCGTCGTCTCGGCTTTGTTTGGCCCGGTCAAATATGGCATCCTTCCCGATCTTCTGGCGAAAGAGGAACTTTTGGCCGGCAACGCCCTCGTCGAGGCGGCAACCTTCATCGCCATTTTTTTGGGGCTAATCGCGGGCGGACTTTCCGTCACGGGACGGACGGCGGGGGGCACCGTCCTCCAGCTCATGGCCATTGCCGTCGCCTGTTTCGCCGCCAGTCTCTTTATTCCCGCGGCTGGGCGCGCGGCGCCTGGTCTTCGCGCGAACGTCAATGTCTTCGCGTCGACGTGCGCGCTCTTGCGCGAGATCGCGAAAGACGCAACCCTTTGGACTCGGAGCGTGGCGGTCTCCTGGTTTTGGATGAGCGGCGCGGTGGCCCTCTCGCTGGTGCCGGTGGTCGTCCGCAGCAAGACCGGCGGCGGCATCGCGGTCGAGACGGCGGTAAGCGCGCTGTTCGCGCTCGGCATCGGAACCGGCTCGCTTGCCGCGGCGGT
>JBOHJV010000044.1:0-20750 GCA_050728695.1 Methylocella sp.
AGCCGTTTCAGCCGATCATCAACATCGAAAAATCCTGCCTGCCTGCACATCGAATCAACTCCGATCCCATCCGCCAGGATGGAATCAGAAATAACTCAAATTGGCGAGGTTTTTAGAACCGCCCAGACAAGTGCGGGCATCGGCGCCGGCGCGGCTTGATCTGACGACCATGAAATTGCGGCAAACACTGACGGCGATCGAGATCAAAGTGGGACAGCCCACAGCCGCGCGCTTGTTGCGGCAACCGCGATTAATCAGCCTCGGTATGCCCTTCACGCCCGATTTTGAGGCACGATGATCAATGCAAAGGACGGGCCGCCTGCTGCGCAAACCCTGCTTCGCGGTGACGCGACGCCCGTTCGGGCGTCGCGGTTTCCTCGAAAAGTTCGGCAAGTTTTTCGGTCATCGCGCCGCCGAGTTCCTCGGCGTCGGCGATCGTTACGGCGCGGCGATAGTAGCGCGTCACGTCGTGGCCGATGCCGATCGCGATGAGCTCGACCGGCGAGCGCGTCTCGATCTCTTCGACGACGCGGCGCAAATGCTTTTCGAGATAGTTGCCGGGATTGACAGAGAGCGTCGAATCGTCGACCGGCGCACCGTCGGAAATCATCATTAATATACGCCGCTGCTCGGTCCGCGCGAGCAGCCGCTTGTGGGCCCAATCGAGCGCCTCGCCGTCGATATTTTCCTTGAGCAGACCTTCGCGCATCATCAGTCCGAGATGTTTGCGCGATCGCCGCCAGGGCGCATCGGCGGATTTGTAAATGATATGGCGAAGGTCGTTGAGACGGCCGGGTGAAGCTGGCTTATCTTCCCGCAGCCAGGCTTCACGCGATTGACCGCCCTTCCAGGCGCCCGTAGTAAAGCCAAGAATTTCGACCTTGACGCCGCAACGCTCCAGCGTGCGGGCCAAAATGTCGGCGCAGGTGGCGGCGACGGTGATCGGGCGCCCGCGCATCGAGCCGGAATTATCAATGAGCAGCGTCACCACCGTATCGCGAAACTCGATGTCCTTCTCGCGTTTGAACGAGAGCGCCTGCCGCGGATCGACGATGATGCGCGGAAGCCTCGCCGGATCGAGGATGCCCTCCTCAAGGTCGAACTCCCAGGACCGGCTCTGCTGCGCCATCAGACGTCGCTGGAGACGATTGGCAAGCCGCGCGACTATCGAGGAAAGGTTATTTAACTGCTTGTCGAGATACGAGCGCAGCCGTTCGAGTTCTTCGGCATCGCAAAGGTCTTGCGCCGCGATGACCTCGTCATATTTCTTGGTGAAGGCCTTGTAGCCCGGGCTGCGGGGTTCGGCGCGCGCGTGTACGGGCGGGCGGCTCGGATTGCCGACTTCGTCGGACGGGCTGAGTTCGGTATCCCTCGTCGATACGCCGGTTGGCGCGTCGGCGCCGTCTATCTCGCGTTCGTCCATGGGATCGGAGGATGCCTCGACTGTTTCGCTCCGGCTCGTGTCGCCGGGGTGTTCGTCCGCGCCTCCTTCGGGCTGGTTTTTCTCGGCGCCGTCCGGCTCGCCCGCGTCGCCTTCTTCCTCTTCCGGATTGGGGTCGAAGCTGCCTTCGTCCATCATTTCGAGCGCCGACAATAGCTTGTGAACGGTAAACGCGAAGGCCCGCTGATCCTCGATTTCCCGCCCAAGCTTGTCGAGATCGGCGGCGGCGCGTTCTTCCACCCACGGGCGCCAGAGATTGACGATTCTTTGCGCATTCTTGGGCGGCTTGCGCCCAGTCAAACGCTCGCGCACGATCATCGCCAGCGCGTCTTCGAGCGGCGCCTCGGCGCGGACCGCGATATCGGCATAGCGGGCGCGCTGAAAGCGATCGTCGAGCATTGCATCGAGATTGCCCGCGACGCCGAGCATCCGGCGCGATCCGATCGCCTCGACGCGCGCCTGCTCCACGGCATCGAAAACCGCGCGCGCGGCTTGTGCTGGCGGGGTCAGCCGCCGGTGCACGTCCTTGTTGTGGCAAGCGAGCCGAAGCGCCATCGAATCGGCGTGGCCGCGCAGGGTCGCGGCTTCCCGTGCATCGAGCCTGCGGGAAGGCTCCGGAAGCCGCGCCTTGGCGCAGGCGCCGGTCCAAACCAAACTCGGCCGCTCGGCCGTGAAAGCGACCTCGGCCTGAGGCATTTTTGCCATGGCACGCAGGCACGAGGCGACGGCCCGTTTGAACGGCTCCCGGGGCGCTTCCGGTTTTGTAGGCGGCTTCTGGTTGGAACTCATCGCTACGGCTTCTGGTGTGGCTGTTCTGAAAACTCAATCTCTTAGAAGGAATTTGCCCCCAAACGTCGAGGCAGACAAACCACGCGGCCTCTGTAGCAATGCCCACGGCGCGCCGTTTCATGAGCGCTAATCATTGCGCCAACAAGACCAGCGTCAGGGCGATCGCCGCCGGCACGCCTTGCAGCCAGGCGACTATTGGCTTCAAGGTCAATCCTCCAGCTGCTCCGGCAACGATGATTGAGAACAAGAGGTATTTCTTTAGCAGCATTCCTTGATCGCCACTCCAGACAAGCGAAACGATCAAGCCTAGTCCGATCAGTGCGTTGAAAATTGCCGCGTTCGTGACGATTCGTCCAATTTGGGCGAGATCTTGACCTTCTGCTATCTTAATTTCGAACTTATTGTAAAAGTCAGCCTTATTCCGACCAGAAAATTCTTTATAAGCAAACAATAGATGGTTTGCAGCAATGATGGAGACAAAAATATTGGCTATTAGAACCATGAGTATCTCCAACTTATAATTCCAAGGGGTTTGGCGCACTCCGTAATCAACATTTTGCATCGATCAACCGAGAAGATCAACCGCGAAATTGGTAGGTGATTCTGCGGCGTTCAGCTCATCACGACATTTATCGCGCTCTCCGGCAACTCCTTGCCAAAACAGCGCTGATAGAATTCCGCGACGAATGTGCGCTCCAATTCGTCGCATTTGTTGAGAAAGGTCAGTCGGAACGCAAAGCCTGCGTCGCCGAAAATTTCCGTATTCTCGGCCCAAGTGATCACCGTGCGCGGGCTCATCACGGTCGAAAGATCGCCGGCGATAAACGCGTTGCGGGTAAGCTCGGCGACGCGAACCATCTTGCTGACCATGTCGCGGCCGTCCTTGGTTGCCCGGAATCGCTTGGCCTTGGCAAGCACGATATCGACTTCCCTGTCGTGCGGCAGATAGTTCAAGGTCGCGACGATCGACCAGCGGTCCATCTGCCCCTGATTGATTTGCTGGGTTCCATGATAAAGCCCGGAGGTATCGCCAAGGCCGATTGTATTTGTTGTCGAAAACAGGCGGAAGGCGGGATGTGGCCTTATCACCCTGCTCTGATCAAGGAGGGTGAGACGGCCCGACACCTCTAGGACACGCTGGATAACAAACATCACGTCGGGGCGGCCCGCGTCATATTCATCGAAACAAAGCGCGACGTTGTTTTGCAGCGCCCAAGGCAGGATGCCATCCTTGAACTCGGTCACTTGCAGGCCGTCCTTGAGGACGATCGCGTCCTTGCCGATGAGATCGATGCGCGAAACATGGCTGTCGAGATTGATGCGCACGCAAGGCCAATTGAGCCGCGCCGCGACCTGTTCGATATGGGTGGATTTGCCAGTGCCGTGATAGCCGGCGATCATTACCCGGCGATTCTTGGCAAAGCCCGCCAAAATTGCGAGGGTGGTATCGCGATCGAATAGATAGTCCGGGTCGATGTCGGGAACGTGCGGGTCCGCGCTTGCATAGGCAGGCGCTTCCATATCGCTGTCGATGCCGAACACTTGGCGCACCGAAATCTTCATGTCGGGCAGGCCGCCGGATGCGGCGCTTTCGTCCATTATCATGCCTGCATTCATCCTTCGTGGGGGGCGGAGCGCAAAGGTTTGGGGCGATCGTGCAATTGTCTTCCAAAAGCTCTTTTCTTGCGTAAGGTTCGACGAGCGCCGGCAAAAACCCCATTGAACGGGCGGAAAGCGTCAGACATGCTTCACCGACTTCAGGTAATGATAAGCGCGGATGATCTCGCGCAATTTGTCTTCGTTCGACCGGTCGCCCGCGTTCGCGTCCGGATGAAGGCGTTTTACCAAATCCTTGTACCGGGCCTTGATCACCGCCATGTCCACACTATCGTCGAGACCCAGTTCATAAAGGGCGTTTAAGGCGGCCAGCCCGTAGCGCGGTTTGCGCGACGTGTCGCTGGAATAGCGCCGGATGCTCGAATGAAACATCCCCAGCGGGGCGCCTATGCGCGACGGATCGTCGCCATCCTCGCGAAAACTCTTGGCCCCACGGCTCACACCCATCGACCACGTTGGGCGATGGCCAACCAAGGCGTCGCGCTGGTAAAGAGCCATTGCTTCCGCGCTCATGCCATTGAAATAGTTATAGGTGGCATTGTATTCACGGACATGGTCGAGGCAGAAGCAAAAATATTGGCCCTCTCGAAAACGGCCCATTGGCGCGCGGAACTCGCCCGCTTCGCTGCAGCCCGGGTGCTGGCAGCGCGCCTGATCCGGGCGCCGCGCCTCCCTCGGTCCGGACTTAACCCTGACGCGGTCGAAGAAATGTGATTTTAAGTTCATGGCTCCGGCATTATGAATGTCTTTGGGGCGGCCGCAAGCGGCCCGATACGGCAAAATGACAATAAAGCCGCTGGCTTGGCGGCCCGTCGACGTTTTTAGGGCTATCGTGACATGAACGTGCGAAGCGACACTGCGGCGGCCGATCGAATCAAGGCGAAATTACAGACTGCCTTTGCCCCCGACTCTATCGAAGTCATCGACGAATCCCACAAGCACGCGAGCCACGCTCATGCCATGAAGTCGCCCGGCGCGGCCGCGAGCCCGGGCGGTACCCATTTTCACGTCAAAGTAGTTTCGGAAGCCTTTAGGGGCAAGAGCCTGGTCGAACGCCATCGTTCGATCAATCGTCTCTTGAGGGCTGAATTCGATGCCGGCGTGCATGCGTTGGCGATCGACGCCAAGGCGCCGGGCGAATGAAGTCCCGCGCGGCGGCCAGGAGTCCGGTCCAATTTCCTTATTGGCCCGCCGCCCGGCATGCCTTTCCCGAAGGAACATCGCTTACGCCGCCGTCGATCGTTGGTCCGTACTCCGAAAGGATCGCCGTTTATGTAAGATTGCGCAACTCGGCATGGCGCGGCGGTGTTGATCGCAATCCGCGCCAATTGAGCGAGTCTGGCGGCGCTCACAGAGGGCGAAATCCGTTCTCGCAAGAGTCTTCGCGGCTCGTCTCGGTGGGGATTTTCCAAAAGAATGCCGCCAATTATGTAAGATTGCGCAAATCGGCGTGGCGTGGGGAGTTGACATGCAAGCGATTGTGAGCGCTATATGCGCGGGTGCCGGGCACGAACTGCGCCGGCCTCCTCTCCCATTCCTGATTTCGATGTCGGGCGCACCGGTGACGGCGCGGGCGGCGCGCTGCGGTAAGCGGCAGCGTTTGCCGGCGCGCATCGCAATCCGCACGCCTAATGCAGCTTGGCGGCGCTCATAGAGGTGGGGTCCGTTCTCGCAACAATCTTCACGGTACGCCGCAGGGGCGATCTCCCAAGGCGAGTGCGGTTATGTCAGATTGCCATTTCTCATATACTACGACGGCTTTGTTTTTTGGCGGATACACGTTACATCCGGCTTGATTTATCTTTTTGGGAAATTTTCATGCGGCATGACCATGGATTGGGGGGCGCCGGCGCGCTGCGCCACCTTCACCGTGAGATGACCGTGACGGAGCAGGGGCTGCTCCTCGGGGACGGGACCTTGCTTGCCAAAATGGCGGATGACGGCCTTCGCCTCGAGGGCGAGGAAGAGCGGATCCTGACCCTCCTCGCCGTTGCCTATGGACGGAATATCCCTGCCGCGACGCTTGGCTCCTTTCGCCGCACGGCAAAACATTGGCAAAGCGGCGACAAATGTCTTGCCGCCATTCATCTCGCGCAGAACGGCTTGGGAAGCTCGACGAGGATGGCGCCTACCGCCTGTCGCTCGCGGCGAAACTGATCGAGGCGGGCATGACCCCGCGCGACCTTGCCCGCGAGTTGGGCCTTCGCCTGCCCCGCTCCGGCCTAGAGAAGGCGGGGTATAATCAGAACCAGCCGCGGACTCCTCCCGGATATCATCACGAAAGCGGCGAATGGTCGAAGGATGGCCCCTCGGCATCGACGCTGACCGAGGGACGATCGACGGGGAGGGGTCCAAGCAAATCCCGCCCGGTGCACCGGGTTCCCAAGGATGCTGTCGTTGTCAAGCGGCCGGATGGCACGACGATCGACGATCGCTATTCCACGACTAACCAGCTCGTGGCCCCGCGAACGGCGAATTTTCATGATGTTTACGTTGCGGGAACGCGGGTGACTAATCCGCTTCAGATTGGCGCGTACGTCGATCATTACGGGCAGTTCGATTTCCAGCGCGATCGTGCAACAAATACGTATTATCCAGTATATAAAGATGCGAGCAATTACGCAGTAGGCATATTTATGGCGGGGGCTGGATATACACGCGAGCACACAAGCGATAATTCTGAAACATTTTCGTATTTATTCTCCAGCAACTATTACACAGACATGGAGGAACGAAAATATTGGATATATCGTGGTTGGGACGATGCGCACGATGGAATTTTGAAATGAATAATATCGAATTTTATATGCTCTTCTCATCGACAGGCTTCGCCATTGCTGCGCTGCTCCTCGTTTATATCGGTTACAGAATATGGCGCGACAAGTTGGGTCGGGTTCCGGCGATACTACGTTTCCTCAAATGGATCGCTATTTATATTCCCTTGGCGGTTTTGGTGAACGTAACGATATTTGTTGGCGAATTCGCATATGTGATTCGCAACGCGTGTGACGAAATAGAGGCATCTCCTATTGCCATTAATACACGTGGTGATACAGCGGAAGGACGAATAGAAGTTTGTACTGTAATTGGAACTGTCGAAAACCGTTACATTACTCTGCAACTTCATATCACCTCACGTCTTTGGCCAGGCAAAAAATTGATCGACTACTGGCCGGTCGGCGACCCCGATCCGGCCTTGAAATGGATCGACGACAACACGCTCAACGTCGCTCTAGGCAAGGTTTATTGGGTTTCCTCGCGACTGGACAAAGTCGGCAACATCCGCATCGTCTACAACTACACGATGGTCAAGCCGCCTTCGGAAATCGAACCCAATCACCGATAAGACGCATTCGAGAGCGTGGACCGGGAAAGGTCGGGAGGATGCTAACCAAGGTACTTGGCAGTAAAAATGAGGAAACAATTCAAGCTCATCGCCATTTACGCGGCGTCATTGCTTGTTTTCGGTCTTGGCCTGCTGTTTCTTGTGTTGGCTCTCCTTATTTCGAATAGTTGCGATGACGCGGCCGGCGAAACAGCGCGCAATTCGCGTGGTGATGTCGTCAAGGAAAGGCTAACAATTTGTACCGGAATAGGAACCGTAATCAATCACTCCGTTATCCTTCTGCCGTTAAAACCTTCATTTGTGTGGAAAACGTTTACCTTGGCGGAATACGACCCCGTCACCGATTCGTCTCCTGTGTTTCAGTGGATCGACAATGACAGATTGACCATCGAGCTCGGCAAGGTCCCTTCAGTCTGGTCGCGGGTCGATAAGGTCGGCTCCATCCACATCACCTACACCTATACCAAGGGCGAATGAGTTATTCGTAAATTCGCTCGTTTCGCAGAAAGTGAAAATGACATTGCTTGTCTCACTTGAACGGATCGCCTTCGCCGCGAGTGCGCTTGCCGACCAAGAAGCTCATGGCTCCGCCGCGGGCAAATTTTCAGGAGGTCTATGAGGCCGGAGAGAAGATCGCAAACTGGCCCCTAGCGCAACAGGCCGAGGCAGGAAAAGCCGCGCTTACGCAATTCGGGACTTATGATTTCCAGCGGGACAAGGCGACGAACTCTTTTTTCGACGCGTACATCCACGCCGCCAATTACGCGGTAGGCGCCTTTATGGCCGGGACCGGACACGGAAAGTGGTTTTCGGTCGCGGCTGCTCAGACATGGGGATTTTTTACGTCATCGACCAAATACGATGACAACGCAAGATATTGGACCGAGAAGGGCTGGGATGATGCCCACAGAGGCGATTGGAAAGCGAAATGAAGCGCGACGAGATCGTCGTGTTGACCGTCCTATCCATTATCCTTGCGCTGGGCGCGTTCCTATGGGCGTTAGGGCCGTTTCTCCTCTTTCTCTTCTTGTTCGCAATGGAGCCGGGGGGGACGGGGTGCGACGAGGGACCTGAAACAGCCCGCCGCTCCGCCAATACGCGAGGCGATGTTGTCGAGCCATACATCAAGGCTTGCACGGGATTTGGAACGGTTGTCGACTATTCGGTTGTGCTGCAGGCTCACGGGACTGAAGAATTAGTGACCTTGGTCGAGCATAGCGCCCCGCACTACGACTATCCGAAGTTTCGTTGGATCGACGACGACACGCTCGTGATCGATGCCGGTGAGGTGCGCTCCGTGTGGGCGCAGGTGGATAGGGTTGGCTCCATTCATATCACTTATGCGTACACCAAGACTGCGTGGTAGGGCTATGCGCGTGGTGCCGGGACTGCCCGTGAAACTCCGTCGCTGGCTCGAATGGCTCGCCTTCGCCGTGACTGCGCCTATTGTTCTTTATGTCGCTTGCGCTTTTCTCTATGTATTTGGCCCTCGCCTGATCAACGGTTGCGACATCGCATATGGGAATTCTGCTACAAATGGGCGCGGCGATGTTGTCGAGGATCAAGTGCGCGACTGCGCGATCATCGGTTCCGCCGCAGTATACCGGATCGGTCTGACGCTCGCGGGTACGGAGGGTTTCACTGCATTGGTCTACTATGACCAGGGTCCAAAGTCGGGCGAGCCGGTTTTCCACTGGCTCGACGACAACCATTTGAATTTCGATCTCGGCGAGGTGGTTTGGCTTACCCGCAGGTCGGCCAGCTCGGCCGCGTCAAGATCAGCTATACCTATATCGGCGCCGAGCCAAGCCTCGAATAGGTGATGAAGCTCATGGCTCCGTCGGGGGCAAACTTTCAAGACGTCTATGCAGCCGGGGAGAAAATCGCAAATTGGCCGCTAGCGGAACGGATCGTTGCGGGCCATGCTGCGCTCGCGCAATGGGGGACATATGATTACCAGCGGGACAAGACGACAAACACCTTCTTTGACGAATATGCCGATGCCTCAAATTACGCGGTAGGCGTCTTTATGGCAGGCGCGAGTTTTCCGCGAGCGGTAGCTATCATGATCTCACAGACTTATGCATTTTTTGAATCGAATCAAACCGAAGAAAACAAGCAACAACAAGTGTTTTGGACAATACGGGGTTGGGACGACGGGAATCGGGGAAGGTGGCAGTGAAATTCCTTCGCTGGCTCGAATGGATCGCCTTTGTGGCCAGCCTAATTTCCATTCTTGGAGTAGCTACTTTCGTTTATGCTTGGTTGCCCTTTTTCACCCGGCCGTGCCACATCGACCATGCGGAGGAGGCGGACAATTCGCGCGGCGATGTGGCAGAGGATCAGATCAGAGACTGCGCCTTATTGGGATCGGCAGCTGAATTTCGGGTCAGCTTCCGGTTCGCGGCGGCTTCGGATTTCATCCCGCTGGTCTATTACGACCCGGTCTCCAATATACACTTGCAATGGCTCGACGACGACCATTTGAATGTCGATCTCGGCGAGGTGAAATGGCTCACTCCGCAAATTGGTCATCTCGGCCGCGTCAAGATCAGCTATGCCTACAGCGGCGCCGAGCCGAGCCTTGCATAGGACGCTCATGGCTCCGCCGCGGGCAAATTTTCTTCGAAAACTGGCCGAAAGCGGAAAAAATCAAAGCGAGCATGGCCGCCCTCCGGCAATTCGGAACCCATGATTATCAACGAGACAAAGCAACAAGCACTTGATTTGCCGAATATATCCACGCCGCTAATCACGCGGTTGGGGTCTGTATCGCGGCCGCGGGTTATGGATTGTACGAAGCCTACGGCTATGCCTTCCCACTGATTAAAGGTCTGGCGTCTATCGCCTCGGCAAACTCATCGAAGTTCGCCCAAACTGGTCAGTGAAGAGCTGACCGCCATTCCGTTGGTCCATGAGGCAGGAAATTCTCGGCGCGCCGAGGGCTTCCGCGCCACGATCATAATCGCAGTCGGGACCACGCATGGTGTCATTCAGCGCAGGCCAGGAAGCGGCTCGTCGTCTCCTGGAGGGGCGGCAGCGTTACACGTGTCTGGCAGGAGGGACACGCTCAGGCAAGACCTTCCTCATTGTCCGCATGATTATGCTGCGCGCGCTCAAGGCAAAGGGTTCCCGCCATGCTATCTTGCGCCACCACGCCAATGCGGCGCGGGCGTCAATCGCGCTCGGTACGCTTCCCCAAGTCGTGCAGCTCTGTTTTCCCGGCGTGCGGCTCAAGGAGCATCGCCAGGACGGTTATTTTGCTCTGCCGAATGGCTCGCGTGTCTGGATCGGGGGGCTCGACGACAACGACCGCGTCGAGAAAATCCTCGGACTCGAATATGCTAGCGTGTTTCTGAACGAAGCCTCGCAAATTCCTTATTCCTCCGCGTTGATCGCCTTCACGCGGCTCGCCCAAGTGACGCGCGGAATTCGCCAGCATGCCTTTGTCGATCTCAATCCGTGCGGAAAGTCGCATTGGACCAATGTACTTTTTGGCGACCACCGCGATCCAGTTTCCATGCAGCTGCTTAAAGATCCGGAAAACTATCGGCGCGCGTTCTTAAATCCGCCGGACAATATCGAAAATCTTTCCGGCGAGTTTTTGGCAAGCCTCGAAAATCTGCCGGAAAAGCAGCGCAAACGTTTTTATGAAGGCGTTTATGTCGATGAAGTCGACGGAGCGCTGTGGACGTACGAGACAATCGAGTCCGGCCGTCGTGCGCTCGAGGACATCCCCGAGGAAAAGCGTGCGGCGGTTGTCGTTTCCATCGATCCTTCGGGCGCCGCGGGACGCGATGATTTGGGCGCGGACGAGATAGGAATCGTCGTCGCGGCAAGGGGAACTGATGGCGATTGCTATGTTCTCGCGGATCTTTCCTGCCGCGAGGCGCCGGCCGTCTGGGGCAGGCGGGCGGTCACGGCGTTTCATGAATTTCGCGCCGATTGCATCGTGGCCGAAAGCAATTTCGGCGGCGAGATGGTTCGCGCGACCATCCAGGCGGCGGACCGCAACGCGCCGGTGCGCCTTGTGACCGCAAGCCGCGGCAAGGCGGTTCGCGCCGAGCCGATCTCGGTACGCTACGCGCAAGGCCAAGTGCATCATGTCGGCCGGTTCGGCAAGCTCGAGGACCAGCTCTGCGCCTTTTCCTCTGCGGGCTACACGGGCGGCGGCAGTCCCGATCACGCAGACGCCGCGATATGGGCGCTGACCCATCTTTTCGGCGCCGACGACGGGACCGGGATCATCGAATTCTATCGTCGCGAGGCCGAAGGCCACACGAGCGCGTAACGCCCTGATCGTCCGCCCGCTTCGGGCGCTTTTAATTCCGCTTTGTTGGATTTTTGCATGCGCGCTCTTGTTTTTGGCAAGGCGCGGATGGCCGCGCGCACGCTGCTCGCGCGGGCAGGTGGCGTTTGGATGTGGCCGGGGATTCCACTGACCGAAAAGCGGGGCGCGGCCTGCGTCCCAATCGCGGCGGATGCCGCGCGTTTTTGGATCACCCGGCTGCATGGCCCGGAGGCAAACTATTCGGATGCGCTGCCCTGTCTTAATGCCGCCGCGCGGAAACTGACCAAAGGCGACGAGAAGGGAGCGCAAATAGCGCTCGACGCGAGCGGGCTGACCTTGCTTTCGAGCAGATGGCGTGGAGCTGATGCGGGCTGGTGCCAGTTCGCTGGGGATTGCTCCGCTCGATTTGCCCTGGGCGGAGGGGCTAAGACTTTGGCGGGCGGAAGTTATCGGCGCGCATCTGCCTTACTTCAAGGGCTATGCGCCAGTGGCGGGGCTGCTCGCGAAGGCGGGCGCTTGGGACGAATCAAAGCATCCGAGGGTGCCGGCCGGATCGCGCGAGGGCGGGCAGTTTCAATCGGGCCAAGGTGGGGCTGGTAGCGAAGGCCAGCCTGCGGCGCCGGGCATCGGCCATAATGCTGGGCCGCCGCTCCAAGAGCCGCCACAAATTCCGCCAGTCGAGCCGCTCACCGAACCGCTGCGCAATGCCTTTGCCAAGCTTGCCGCGAGGTGGCTGGCGCGAGCCGTGGCCAACGCCGCCTTTGGGCCTGAGGGAGAGTTTCTGACCATCTTGGAAGCGGCGGCGGAAACCGCCTTATGGCTTTATGACAAAATTCCACTTATCAAAGCCTATCTCGATGGGCCAAAGTCGCTCGAAGACCTGCAAGCGGATGTTGGAAAGCCCGGGAAAGGGTACGATGTTCACCATATTGTGGAGCAGACTCCGGCGGAACGCGAAGGCCATGGGCGAGCGATCATCGACGGGCCGGATAATCTCGTCCGCATCCCCACCCTAAAGCATTGGGAAGTTACCGGCTGGCTTATGACGCCGAACGCAGACTACAATGATTTATCACCGCGTGAATTTCTCAAACGCAAAAGCTGGGAGAAAAGGCGGGAAGTTGGCATCAAGGCGCTTATTGAAACCGGAGTGTTGAAGCCATGAAGCCGACGCTCAACGATCTGACGGTTGATCAACTGGTCGATCGCTTCGCTGAGATTGGTGTCGCGCAGGATCAGGCGCTGCTTTATGGGGAAAGAGGCCATTTTACGAAACTCTATTGGCAAATGAAAGATGTGGACACCGAACTGCGGGCGCGCGGGAAAGATGCCCGCTGTGCACTGCAAAGGCTCTATGACCATCCAAATATGCAAGTGCGTCTGCAAGCAGCCAAAAGAACGCTCGCCGTATCGCCTGATGCCGCACGGAAATTGGTTGAAGAAATAAGAGCGTCGAAATGGCACCCGCAGGCGATGGAAGCGGGAATGACGCTTTGGAATCTCGATACAGGAGTGTTCAAGCCGGATTAAATGGCGACACTCTACGACATCTGTGATCCGGAGGCCATTACCGACCGGCGGCGCAGAAGCCAGGCGTCGGTCATAATTGCGGAACGCCACTGGGCGCTGAATTTGGACCGGCTGGCGAGTTTGTTGTTGCCTTGGAAGCGGCGGCAGAAACAGCTGCTTGGCTTTATGACAAAATTCCACTTATCAAAGCCTATCTCGATGCGCCAAAGTCGCTCGAAGACCTGCAAGCGGATGTTGGAAAGCCCGGGAAAGGGTACGATGTTCACCATATTGTGGAGCAGACGCCCGCGCGAGATTATAAAATCCCGGACGCTCTCATTGATGGGCCAGACAATCTCGTCCGCGTCCCCAGATTGAAGCATTGGGAAATTACGGGATGGTTCATGACGCCGCAGGCCGCCTTTGATGATTTATCCCCCCGTGAATATCTCAAAGGTAAGAGCTGGGAGGAACGGCGGAAAGTTGGCATCAAAGCGCTTATAAGGTTCAAGGTGTTGAAGCCATGAGGCAAATCACCCTCAAAGCCATGACGGTCGACGATCTGGTCGAGCACTTTGCCAAGATTGGTATCGCGCAGGATCAGGCACTTCTTTATAACGAACTTAATAAGTTTAAAAAGCTTTATTGGCAAATGAAAGACGTGGACACTGAGCTTCATGCACGCGGCGAAGACGCGCGCCGCGCACTGCAAAGGCTCTATGACCATCCAAACATGCAGGTGCGCTTGCAAGCGGCAAAAAGGACGCTTGGCGTAGCGCCAGAGGCAGCTCGGCACGTCATAGAATCCATCAGCGAATCAAATTGGTTTCCGCAAGCGGGCGAGGCGGGAATGACATTATCAAATCTGGATTCAGGTTTCTTCAAGCCGGATTGATGCTGACGGCCATCACTTAACGAGGCGGGCGCGCAACAGACGGTCGACGCGAGCGGGCTGGGGCCCGGCTTTCGACCGGCGGCGACGGGCTGATGCGGGCCGTTGCTGGTTCGCTCGGGATTGCCCCGCTCGATTTGCCTTGGTCGGAGGGGCCAAGGCTCTGGCGGACGGAAGTTATCGACGCGCATCTGCCTTTCTTCAAGGACTATGCGCCAGTGGCGGGGCTGCTCGCGAAGGCGGGGCTTTCGACGAATCGAAACATCCGCGCTGGCCCGCGGGATCGCCCCACCGTCAAGGGGGCGCTTCAACCATGGCGAGGGCGGGTTAACGTCGAAGGGCAGTCTACGGCGAAGAAGCCAACACCGCCTTACCCGCCTCCTCGTCCGCCTGGCCTAGCGCTAGATTTCGCGGCCGCGAATGTGAACCTCGCCGATGACCGCGAGAACCGCGGCAACATCATAGATGCGGTTGTTGCGCGGCTGCGCGGGACCGATCTGAACGCTACAGCGCCCATTGGGCGCGGTAAACAACAATCAGATCTGCGAAGGAAACAACATGGCCGAGCGTGGCGCGGGGCAAAGAAGCTGGCCGCTTAGTCCCTATGAGGTCAACGTCAGCTTCGCGCGGAACAACGCCGCTGGGGAGGGGGCGGACTGGTTCGGCCCCTTGGCGCCGCTCGCGCCGCTCGCGCCCCCCGAGATTGCCGGGAGGCAATGGGACTATCCGGCCGGCTATAATCTCTCGACGCTCTCGCGTCCTTTCGAGCCGATTACCTTTGCTACGTTGCGCGCGCTCGCGGACGGTTATGATCTTTTGCGTCTTGTCATTGAGACGAGAAAGGATCAGGCCGCGCGTCAATCGTGGAGCATCGCCGCGCGGGACAATGGGGCGGTTTCGGCGACGGACGCGGCGCGTATCGCGACGCTGAAAAACTTTTTCGCCAAGCCGGACGGCATCCATGGTTTTGCCGATTGGCTGCGGATCCTGCTTGAAGAGGTTTTTGTGACGGACGCGCCGGCGCTCTATATGAGCCGCGACCGGGGCGGCCAACTGAAGGCGCTCATGCCGCTCGACGGCGCCACCGTCAAACCGGTGATCGATCCCTTTGGCCGCGCGCCGCAGCCCTACTCCGACGGCGACAGGCTGATCTACCCCGCCGCCTATCAGCAGATTCTAAAAGGTTATCCGGCCGTCGATTATTCGGTTCGCGATCTTCTGTATCGGCCGCGCAATCCGCGCGTCAATCGCGTCTATGGCATGAGCCCCGTCGAGCAGGTCGTGACGACGGTGAATATCGCGCTTCGCCGCCAACTGTATCTCCTCGATTATTTCGCCGAAGGAAATATTCCTGACAGCCTCATTGGGGTCCCGGAAGGCTGGACGCCGGATCAGATCGCATCTTACCAAAAATATTGGGACGCCTATTTCGATGGCGATCTCGGCCGCCGTAGACGCGCCAAATTCGTTCCCGGCGGCATCGCGAAAACTTTTATTCAGACGAAGGAGCCGGAACTCAAGGGGCCGTTCGACGAATGGCTCGCGCGCATCGTCTGCTTTGCTTTCTCGATCTCGCCCCAGGCGCTCACCCAAACGGTCAATCGCGCCACCGCCGAGACACAAAAGGAGCTCGCCGAAGAGGAAGGCCTGGCGCCGATCCTTGCCTGGGCGAAGGCGCTCATCGACGACATTTTGGCGGGCGAATTCGACGCGCCCGATCTCGAGTTCGTCTGGAGCGAGAGTCACGAAACCGATCCGGCGACGCAAGAGACGATTCTGTCCGGCTACACATCGAACGGCATCTTGACCATCAACGAGGCGCGCGCCGCGCTTGGCCGCGCGCCGCTGGCGGAAGCCTCGGCGGACCGGCCGATGACGCTGACCAACGCGGGCTTTGTCGCGCTGCCGGAATAGGGGGCCCGCTTCGGGCTCTTTGAATTCTCTTTCCTGGGATTTTTGGATGAACGCTCTTGCTTTGGGCGAGGCGCGGATCGCCGCGCGCACGCTGCTCGCGCGTTTGGGCCATGTCTGAATGTGGCCGGGGATTCCTCTGACCGAAAAGCGGGGCGCGGCCTGCGTCCCAATCGCGGCGGATGCCGCGCGTTTTTGGATCACCCGGCTGCATGGCCCGGAGGCAATCAATACGTATGTGCTGCACTATCTAGGTGCCGCCGCGCGGAAGCTGAGCGAAGGCGACGAGGCGGGCGCGCAAATAGCGCTCGATGCGAGCGGGCTGACCCTGCTTTCGAGCGATGGCGTGGCGCTCATGCGGGCTGTTGCCGGTTCGCTCGGAATTGCCCCGCTCGATCTCCCTTGGTCGGACGGGCCAAGGCTCTGGCGGCCGGAAGTTATCGACGCGCATTTGCCTTTCTTCAAGCAGTACGCGCCAGCGGTGGACCTGCTCGCGAAGGCTGGCGCTTGGGACGAATCGAAGCATCCGCGCTGGCCCGCGGGTTCCGCGGATCATCAAGGCGGGCGTTTCAATGATGGCGAGGGCGGAGGTGAAGACGGATCCGCTGCGACGGAGACAACTCCGCCGCTGCCGCCTCCTCGGCCATCTCCGCCGTTGCCACCCCCACGACCGCCGGGCCTGGCTCTCGAATCCGCAGCAGCGGAAGTGAATCCCACCAACGACGGCGACAACTGCGGGAAGATCATAGATGCGGTTGTTGCGCGATTGCGCGGGACCGACCCAAATGCTACAGCCCCCATAGGGAAGGACGGCACGTGGGACGACATCGAGCAGCGCTTCAACACAAAGTTCCAATGGGGCCAAAGCCTTGACAGCGCCTATCAAGAGGTTGCAGCTGGAGGTGATGGCACAATTGGCGTAATTGGAATCGGCTATTCTGATGGTAAGAATAGCCATGTCGTCGTCATAGCGAATGATCACGGCACTGTTGGAATCGTCGAGGGACAGAATTGCGGGAAAGGGCGACCCCCAGGCATGATCACTGATCCGAAGGAAGCGAACACTCGCTACAGCCCAGATGGTCGAAGCATTTTCGGTTTCGGCATTCTCCCGCGAGACAAATGAGAACCATGCGTTATTTCTTCATATTGCTTATGACGCTGGTATATTTTTTGGTACTGGTTCCGGAGTGCAGCGCGATGGATAAGATTACTTTGGGACAGGCACAAAAAATCGCCCAACGTGAATTAGATAGAACAAATCCAGAGCATCGTTTCACTCTTTTGCCGGGCGATGTTCAAGAATTTGATTTCGGTTGGGTCTTTGGATTTGCACCGAAGAAATTCCTAGAGAGCCATAATATAAATGATACGGTTCCCGGAGGCAGTTCGTTGGTTGTCGAGCGCGATGGGACAACTGAGTTTCTGGGTTCTTCGCCCCCCGCCCATGAGATAGCTGAATTTGCCCGTCGATGGCGGGCGCGCCACCATTGAGCGGAACGAAATATCTGGTTAGTGCGCGGGGACAATCGTAGCTCGGAATTTAACCGGGGAAATCGAGGACCGCGGAACTTTTCTTTAACAGATGAAGCGTTCCTGACGGGGCGAAGCCGCGACAAATGCATTATCAAGCGGGGCTGCATTTGGACCCGCTGGCGAGTTTGTTGTTGCGTTGGAAGCAGCGGCCGAAACAGCCGCGTGGCTTTATGATAAATATCCTTATATCAAGGCCTATCTCGACGGCCCCAAGTCGCTCGAAGAGTTGCAGAGAGCTGTCGGAACGCCCCAGAAGGGGACCGAAGTCCACCACATTGTGGAACAAACGCCCGACGCCTATTTCGATGGCGATCTCGGCCGCCGCAGACGGGCGAAATTCGTTCCCGGCGGCATCGCGAAAACTTTTATTCAGACCAAGGAGCCGGAACTCAAGGGGCCGTTCGACGAATGGCTCGCGCGCATCGTCTGCTTTGCATTCTCGATCTCGCCCCAGGCGCTCACCCAAACGGTCAACCGGGCCACCGCCGAGACCCAAAAGGAGCTTGCCGAAGAGGAAGGCCTGGCGCCGATCCTTGCTTGGGCGAAGGCTCTCATCGACGACATTTTAGCGGGCGAATTCGATGCGCCCGATCTCGAATTCGTCTGGAGCGAGAGTCACGAAACCGATCCCGCGACGCAAGAGACGATCCTGTCTGGCTATGCATCGAAGGGTATTTTGACCATCAACGAGGCGCGCGCCGCGCTTGGCCGCGCGCCGCTGGCGGAAGCCTCGGCGGATCGGCCGATGACGCTCACCAACGCGGGCTTTGTCGCGCTGCCGGAATAGACGAAGCGCTTCGGGCTCTTTTAATTCCGCTTTGTTGGATTTTTGCATGGACGCTCTTGTCTTCGGCAAGGCGCGGATGGCCGCGCGCACGCTGCTCGCGCGTCTGGGCCGTGTCTGGATGTGGCCGGGGATTCCACTGACCGAAAAGCGGGGCGCGGCCTGCGTCCCAATCGCGGCGGATGCCGCGCGTTTTTGGATCACCCGGCTGCATGGCCCGGAGGCAATCAATACGTATGTGCTGCACTACCTCGGCGCCGCCGCGTGGAAACTGAACGAAGGCGACGAAGCGGGCGCGCAACAGGCGCTCGACGCGAGCGGGCTGAGCATGCTTTCGACCGATGGCTTGGAGCTGATGCGCCGTGTCGCCGCGTCGCTCGGGATTGCCCCGCTGGACCTTCCTTGGGCGGAAGGGCCGAGGCTTTGGCGGGCGGAAGACATCGCCGCGCATCTGCCGTTGTTCAAGGGCTTTGCGCCGGCGGTGGACCTGCTCGCGAAGGCGGGGGTCTGGGACGAATCGAAGCATCCGCGCTGGCCCGCGGGATCGGAAGATCATCAAGGCGGGCGGTTCAATTTTGGCGAGGGTGGGGCTGTCAATGATGGCCCGACCGTCGATGGCCAATCAGCGGACAAGAAGCCAAGCGAGCAAGGCAGCCCTCCTCTCGGAGTGCCGCCGGAAATTCCAAAGGTCGATCCGATTGCCCAAACGCTCCGCTACGCCTTTGCGAAGCTGGCGGCGAGGTGGCTGGTGCGAGCTTTGGTAGGCGCCGAATTCGGACCGGCTGGCGAGTTTGTTGTGGCCTTGGAAGCAGCGGCCGAAACAGCCGCCTGGCTTTATGATAAATATCCGTTTATCAAGGCCTATCTCGATGGACCGAAGACTCTTGAAGAGCTGCAAAGTGCCGTCGGCACGCCCAGGACAGGGACTGACGTTCACCACATTGTGGAACAAACGCCCGCCGCGCGAGATGAGCGAATCCCGGATGCGCTGATCGATGGGCCGGATAATCTCGTCCGCATCCCGACCTTGAAACATTGGGAAATTACGGGGTGGTTTATGAGAGGACATAATGATGCTTATGGCGGCGTTTCGCCTCGCGCCTACCTCGAAGGCAATAGCTGGGAGGAAAGGAGGCGAGTCGGGCTGGATGCGCTTAAAATATTTGGAGTGCTTGAGCCGTGAAAAATGTAAGCCTTGGGGATCTCACAGTTGATCAATTGATCGATCGTTTTGCTGAATTCGGCGTCGCCCAGGATCAGGCGGAGCTAATGGGCGAAATGGGAAAGTTCAATCGCCTATATGGGCAGATGGATGCGACGGAGAAGGAGCTTCGAAGGAGGGGCCGTGATGCTCGGCTCGGGTTACAACGACTTTATGACCATCCCAACATGCAGGTCCGCTTGAGTGCAGCGAAACGAACGCTTGGGGTTGCGCCAGATGCGGCTCGCAAGGTCATTCAGGCAATATACGATTCGAAATGGTACCCTCAGGCAGGCGACGCTGGCATGACACTTTTGAATCTCGATAGCGGAGTATTCAAGCCGGACTGATGCTGGGGGCCAACGCTTTTTGAGGCGGGCGCGCAAGAGGCCCTTGATGCGAAGCATCGGCGGAAGCAGCTGCGTGGCTTTATTGTAGATATCCTTAAATCACGGCCTATCTCGACGGCCCCAAATCGCTTGAAGAGCTGCAAAGTGCTGTCGGCACGCCCAGGAAAGGGACTGAAGTCCACCATATTGTGGAACAAATGCCCGCGCGAAATGAGCTGCCGGACGAGCTGATCGATGGGCCGGACAATCTCGTTCGTATACCGACTTTGAAACATCGGGACATCTTCGGGTGGTACTCGAGGCCTAACGATCAGTTCCAGGGGCTCTCGCCTCGTGACTATCTCAGAGGCAAAGACTGGGAGGCAAGACGCAAAGTTGGTATAGACGCGCTTATCGACTTTGGGGTTCTCAAGCCGTGAGAAAAACCGCACCCGCAGACATGACCGTCGATCAACTGGTGGATCGCTTCGCGGAGATCGGGATAGCCCAATGTAACGCTATCATGGGAGGGGGGGGTCCGCGAATTTAGCCGATTATACTGGCAAATGGATGCGGTCGACAACGAACTCCGAGCACGCGGCCTGGAAGCGAGGCTCGCTCTGCTCCGGCTTTATGATCATCCCAATATAGAGGTTCGCCTGAAAGCGGCAACAAGAACCCTTGCGATTGCGCCTATTGCCGCGCGAAGAGTGATCGAAGCCATTAAAGCGTCGCAACAGTTTCCGCAAGCTGGCGACGCTGGCATGACCCTGCGATATCTCGACGAAGGTATTTTCAAGCCAGATTGAACGGCGAAGTGCCCGGCGGCGGCTCAGGAAACATATGGTCCAGGTTCTCAAGCCGTGAAGAAAATCAACCTCAAAGCCATGACGGTTGATCAACTAGTTGACCGCTTCGCTGAGATCGGCATCGCGCAGGATCAGGCTCTCCTTTATGACGAAATTAGTAAATTTACCAAGCTTTACTGGCAAATGAAAGACGTTGACATTGAACTTCGTGCACGCGGCGAAGACGCGCGGCGCTCGCTGCTGCGACTCTATGGTCATCCAAACATGCAGGTGCGCTTACAAGCGGCAAAAAGGA
>JBOHJV010000045.1:0-20686 GCA_050728695.1 Methylocella sp.
GAATTGATAGCGCTCAAGCTTGCGAGATCCGGAGCTTCCGGCGCGGCGCGAAATTGCCGGGCCCGCCTGGAACATAACCGACGAGACCGTTGGCCCTGCCGAGCACTTCGCGGAGATGCGTTCCCGCGCGGGCGCAAATGTCCGTCATGATCTCGGGGCGGGAGTCTCCATGGGTCTTATGGTGGCGTCTAATCGCGGCCAAAGCGCCAAGCGCCTTGCGGTTGAGATCGTCGAGAACATCCTCGAAATTTTGCCGCACGCAGCGGTTCAACGAGGCATAGACATCGGTCGCGGAGGCGCGGCCTGGTATCGCCGACGCCGCGAAATAATCATGGTAGCTCGTCGGTTGGTAGTTCAATAGTTCGCCAATCAATTCAGGCGTGCCGGGAAGCTGCTCGATCAATTTGACCATTTCGTTGAATTGATTGAGATAGGCGCCAGCGAGGCTCGCGCCCGGGCCCGCCTGAGCCATGGGAAACGCCGAATCATTGTTGGCCCGATCATTGTCGCGCGGTGCCGCCAAATCGCTCACCGGGCGGGGTTCAAGTCTCATTGCGGCTAGCGTCATTTGGCGGCCTCGTTGCGTCCGAGTCATACTAAACGCGGACCCATAATAATTTGTTGCTGGAGATATTAGGTTGCGAGGCGCTTGCCGGAAATCGCCGCCGCAAGCCCGCCCAAACCAAGGCCGGGATGCTGGGAAAGCTTGACCGTTACGCGGCCAGTTGCGCTTATTTTGCCGGGCCGCCCGCTATTGCGCCGGCCAAGGCTTGCCAATAGACGCAAAAGGGTAGCATAATAATTTGTCAACAGATGAACATCCGTGTTCGCCGCGGGATGCAGTCCAATACAGGCCGGGCGAAGCGCGAAGGGGGAGGGGCCATGTCCAACGTCGCCGGCAAGGCTTACGTCATGACCGTCGTCACGCCAATGCGGCCATGCCTGACGTGGGTCCAGCGGTTGGCCTATATGGGCATTCGCGGCTTTCCCTCCACCCTGCATGGATTGCTCGGCCTGACGTTCATTCACTTTGCCCGCTGGGTGATCGTCAAGAGAAAACAATGGCCCGACTACGGCCAGGGGCGACAGAAGCTGCAGAACGACTACCTGTTGTTTTCTGCCAACTTCAACGGCACTTGGGATCAATATCTCGACTCGTTTTCGGACGGCATTCCAACGGGGGTCGACTTGTTCTGGATTTCGACCACGAAATTCCCTCATTCGATCCCGAGCACGCCCTTCAAAGACTACATAAGGGTGAACCAGATCGACACTGACTATTATTACAACGCAACGCCAGGGGCGGCTCAAACCGACGTCAAGGCGGCGCTACGGGTGCGGCGCGCCATTCTGACGCTCGCCCAGCAACAGGATTCCCCTACGCCCGAGGAATTCCGGAAGGCATATATCGCGGCGCTCTGCGCGGTCCAGAACGACCTTGGCTACCAGGGATACGCGCCGATCGCCAGCGACGACACGAAGAACGCCGACAGCAACCGCGAAGATTATGTCAACAATCAACAGAAGGCGGCCGCGGCGCTCATCTGAATGTGCCGCGCGGCATCCTTTGGGGGAGAATTCATGCCGACATTCGACGGCGGACATTACTTCTTGACGGTTCTCGTGCCCGTTAAAATGGATCCGATTACTGACGGGTCCGCGTTCACCTCGCCGGTCCATGCCTTGCGCAAGCAGCTCGCCATGCTGCCGACCGCCGCGCAGACCCCCGCTTGCGGCGGCGGACAGAGTCCCTTCGCGCGCAATACACGCAACCATTTCGTGCGCTTCTCGATCATCGACGACGTAACTTACAATGGACGCGAACAGGCCAATGTGCTGTGGACGTTTATCAAGAACATCAACCCCATGGTTGCGCAGCCGCAGGATCATCTGACGTGCCCGTTTCTGTTCTTCGGGGCCGAGTTCGACGCCGCGAGCGGCGCCGATGCCGAGCGCGATTCCTATCTTGCCGCTCTTTGGGACACGATGCAAAAGGAGTTGAAAGACATATTCAAGTTCGGCGTTGACTTCGACTCGAGCGTACACGACGGCGCATCGTTCGCCAAATACATCGCGCGCGGCCAAATCGAAACGACGATGCCGTTCAACGATTATTATGTCGAAAATATCGATGACATTATAAAGAGCCTTCCGGCCTGGCCCGCCGATAAATATCTAATTCCGGCTGGCCTGGGCGCCATTGTGCTTTTGATGGGTCTTTTAATCTTTATTTTTATGTCGGGGAAGATGGGCTTTATGGTTATGTTCCTCGGCGCGGTGGTGCTCGCGGCCGGGCTCTGGCTGGCTTATGTGACCCTTATGTCGGCGGGCGCGAAACCGTTTCCACCGGGAGCGGATCTCTCGACCGTTCTCAAGGCCCTCCATCTGCAGCGGGCTTTCACCCGTTTCGTGATCGATAACCAGCTGCTGGCGGTAGACAAGGCGTCGGCGCCGCAACTCCAGGCCGCCTTCCGGGACTTCGTCGCCGTAAATCATCCCGATAACCTCGGCGTGATCAATGATCGGCCGGACCCGCATTACACGCAAACTCAAAAGCCGGGCGTCATCGGCATCTAGAGGCTCAATATGGCCGTCGAACTCGATCTCGCCGACATTCAAGGCAATATACTCACCGCCTATGGAAAGGAGGGCTTTCCGAAGGGCCGCTTCATGTTGTTCCATATCGAAAAGGACAACGGAGCGGCCGGGCGCAAATTCGTAACCGACCTTTTGCCCCTGATCACGACCGCGTTGCGCTGGCCATCGAAGCAACATATCCCGACGGGCAAGAGAGACGTGACGCGCCCCGATGTTGCGGTCAATATCGCATTCACATGGTACGGGCTGCTGGCGCTCGGCATTCCCATCCGGACGCTACGCGGGATGCCGGATGAATTCATCGGCGGCATGGCCGCGCGGGCACCGATGCTCGGCGACGATTTCAAGGGGTCGGACTGGAAAAACTCTTGGGACGAGGTGTGGATCGACAGCGGCCGTGATCGCGGCACGCATCCAGACACGGTGCATGTTCTCGTCACGCTCAACGCGCAAATGGATACAGTCACGGGAGCGCCCGTCCCCGCGCTCGAATCTAAAACGTCCGAGATCATAGGCCTCGCCCCGAACGGCGTAAGGCTACTCACTGGACACAACCAGCGGGGACAAACGACGCAGCCGTATCAGGACCTGACCGCCATTCTCGCGCAAGAGGATGGCAAATGGAAAGCCTTGCCGAAGGAGCATTTCGGGTTCACCGATGGCCTCGGCGATCCGGTTTTCGACGGCCAATATCCAAACGGCCACGAGCAGTTTTTCAAGGTCGGAAATGGCGTCCTCGATGGCGAGGGCAAATGGCGGCCGCTCGCGACCGGCGAATTTTTGCTCGGCTATCCAGACGAAGCGCAGGAGATCGCTGGCGCCGCCATGCCGCACGATTTCAGCCGTAATGGCACGTTCATGGCTTATCGCAAGCTGCACCAGAACGTCCGGGCGTTCCGGAAGTTTATTAAGGAGACGGCGCAAGATTATGCTAAAGCCTCCGGCATCGGAAACCGCGATGACGCGAGCCAAATCGTAATGGCCAAAATGGCTGGACGCTGGCCGGATGGCGTTCCAGTCTCGCGCGCGCCCACGATCGCTGAATGGGATACCTTCAACAAACTATATCCGGACGTCGATTATCGCGCCGATCCAGCAGGCGCGGCGGCGCGCTACGCCGAAAACGCGAAATTCACCTTTGGCGACGATAAGGAGGGCATCAAATGCCCGCTCACCGCCCATATGAGGCGAGTCAACACCCGCGATATGTTGGACCCGAGCGGCGGTCAGAAGGGGTCGATTTTGAACAATCGCCGCCGCATTCTCCGGCGCGGCCTGCCCTATGGCGAATCGCCGGAGGGCACACTGGACGAAGATGAGCATGGCATCGTGATGCTGGTGGTCTGCGCGGGCCTGTTCCGGCAGTTCGAATTCGTGCAACAGCAATGGATCAACTATGGGAACGATTCGCGCGCCGGCAACGACACCTGCCCAATTGTCGGCAACCATTCGGACGGCACCGGCAGCGAACATGGACCCAAGGCCAAATTCGTGATCCCCTCCGATCCGGGATCCGGGCATCCCCCCTTTATCGTCGAGGGCATTCCGCAGTTCGTCGAGACTCGCGGTGGCGACTATTTTTTCGTGCCGAGCATGACCGCCTTGCGGATGATCGGCATGGGCGTGGTCGACCCCACGTAAAACTCGCAAATAGGGGGACGAGTGTGCTTATTTTGCCGCGCCGCCTGGCGTGGTGCCAGCCAAGGCTTGCCAATAGCCGCACAAAGGTGGCATAATGATCTATCAATAGATGAATGTCCGCGTTTGCCGCGGACTGAAGTCTGACAAATGCCGCGCCACGCGCAGAGGGGAGGGGCCATGTCCAACGTCGCCGGCAAGGCTTACGGCATGAATGTTATCACGCCGATGCCACCCAGGCTAACCTGGGTCCAGCGGGCGATCTTCATGGCGTCGCGCGCGCTTCCATCGAACTTGGGGGGGCTGCTAGGCCTGTCGATCATCCATTTTGCGCGATGGGTGATCATCAAGCGCGATCAGTGGCCAAACCTCGGCCAGGGCAAGCAGAAGCTGCACAACGATTACATGTTGTTTTGCAGCAACTTCAACGGCACCTGGGACCAATATATCGATGCCTTCTCGGATGGGATTCCAGGCGGCCTCGACTTTTTCTGGTATTCGAGCACGCGATACCCCCACTCGATCCCCATCACAGCTTTCAAGAATTATATTCGGGTGAATCAGATCGACACGGACTATTACTACAATGCGACCCCAGGCGCCGCCCAACGCGACATCAAGTCGGCGTTGCGCATTCGGCGCGCCATTCTCGAACTTGCCAAGCTGCATGCGACGCTTGGGCCCTCGGATTTCCAAAAGTATTATAGCGAAATCCTATCCAAACAACTGAACGGCGGCTCGCTACAGAACGGCCTTGGTTGTCAAGGCTATGCGCCGGTCGCAAGCAACGACACATGTAACGCCGATAAGCACCGCAACGCTTACGTCCGGGATCAGCCGGACGCCGCCCATGCGCTTCTCTGACCCTGCTGTCTCGCCAAGGAGCCGTTCATGCCAACATTCGACGGCGGACATTATTTCCTGACGGTTCTCGTCCCCGTAAAAACCCACCCAGTTCCGGACGGGTCCGCGTCGCCGGTCCACGCGCTCCGCAAAAGGCTCGATATGCTGCCCACAGCCCAGCAGACGCTGGCCTCCGGTAGTGAACAGAGCCCGTTTGCGCGGAACACGCGCAACCATTTCGCCCGCTTCGCTGTCATTGACGACGTCGCCTACAACGGGCGCGCGACGGAAAATTCGATTTGCCTGGCGATCCGCAATGCCTTGAGCAAGAAAAAGATCAATCTCGTCGAGGCGCAACCGCAAGATCATCTGACCTGCCCGTTCCTGCTTTTCACCGCGGAGATCGACGCCGCGAGCGGCGCCGATGCCGAGCGCAACTCCTACCTCGCCACTCTGTGGGCCACGATGGAACAGGAATTGCGCGGGATATTCACCTATTGCGAGGGCTTCGAAGGCGTGAATGACTCGGTGTCCTTCGCGAAATATATCGCGAGTTGCCAGATCGAAACGACGATGCCGTTCAACGATTACTACGTCGATGCCAAAGCCACTGTAAAAAGCTTGCCGGTCTGGCATGCCGACCAAATTCTAATTCCGTCTGGCCTCGGCGCCATTTTGTTTTTGTTGGGTTTTGTCGTGTGGTTTATTTTCCGCGGCGGCATTATGCTGCTGCTCGTCGGCGCTGTGGTGCTCGCGGCCGGGCTCTGGCTAGCTTACGCCACCCTTATGAGGGCGGGCGCGAAACCGTTTCCAGCGGCGCCGGACTCAAACCTCCCCACGGTTCTCAAGGCCCTCCATCTGCAGCGGACTTTCACCCGTTTCGCGATCAATAATCAGCGGCTGGCGGCAGACCCGGATTCGGCGGAGCAATTCCACACCGCCTTCCGCGACTTCGCCGCCGAAAATCAACCCGATAACCTCGCCACGCCCACGCAACAGCCGGGCATCATCGGCATCTAGAGGCGCAACATGGCGGTCGAATTAGATTACGCCGACATTCAGGGCAATATTCTCGTCGCCTATGGGATACAAGGCTTTTACAAGGGCCGCGTCATGCTCTTCCATATCGACAGAGCAGAGTCGGGGCGCAAATTCGTGACCGAGCTCTTGCCGATGATCACCACGGCACAGGCCAGCCCGCCGGGGACGATCGCGGACCCAAACAAGCTTCCCGTCGCCATCAATATCGCCTTCACATTTTATGGGCTGCTAGCGCTTGGCGTTCCAATCCGGACGTTGCGCGGCATGCCGGACGAATTCATCGACGGCATGATCAAGCGCGCGGCCATGCTCGGCGACGATTTTCACGACGACTGGACAAATAAGTGGGACGAAGTGTGGACCAAGAGCGGGCTCGGCTTCGGCCCGAATGAAAACACGGTCCATCTTCTTGTCACGCTCAACGCGCAAATGGATTCGGATACTGGAAAGGCTGTCCCCGCGCTTGCGTCCGCAACCTCGCAGATCAATAACCTCGCCCGAAATAGTGGCGGCGTAAAGCTACTCAAGGGACACAATCGGCCGCGAGAAACGGCGCGGCTTTTTCAGGAGCAGCCGTATCAAGATCTGAGCCTCATTGTTAAGCAGCAGGAGGATGGCAAGTATGTGCCCATACCGAAGGAGCATTTCGGCTTCACCGATGGTATCGGCGATCCGGTTTTCGAGGGGCAGTATTCCGAAGGAGATGAGCGGGCGAAGGTGCAGGGCAATGGCGCCCTCGACGGCAAGGGCAATTGGCGGCCGCTCGCGACCGGCGAATTCCTGCTCGGCTATCCTGACGAGGCGCAGGAAATCGCCGGCGCCGCCATGCCGCTCGATTTCAGCCGCAACGGCACTTTCATGGCCTATCGTAAGCTGCATCAGAACGTCGCCGCGTTCACGGCCTTCATGGATGAGAAAGTGGAACAGTTCGGCGCCGTCGCCGGCATCGAAAACATCGATCACGCGCGCGAAACCCTGATGGCGAAAATGGCGGGCCGCTGGTCGGACGGGGTGCCACTTTCGCTCGCGCCAACCTGGGCGGAGTGGGAGGCGTTCAGCAAAAAATACCCGGACGTCCGCTATGCAACCGATCCAAGCGGCTGGGCGGCCCGCAACGTCGCGCTAGCGAATTTCAGTTTTGCCGACGATCCCGGCGGGATAAAATGTCCGCTCACCGCGCACATGAGGCGAGTCAATACGCGCGACATGTTGGGCCCGAGCGACGGGGACGGGTCGGTTTTGACCAATCGCCGTCGGATTCTCCGGCGCGGCCTGCTCTATGGCAATTCGCCGGACAGCGATCAGTACACGGACGATCAAGGGGTCTTGATGCTGATCGTCTGCGCGAGCCTGTTCCGGCAATTCGAATTCGTGCAACAGCAATGGATCAACTATGGGCTCGACGCGGGGGCGGGGAGCGACGCCTGCCCGATCGTCGGAAACCATTCGGACGGAGCGCCGGGCGGCAAAAATGGTCCTGCCGCCAAATTCGTGATTCCCTCCGACCCGGCGTCCGGCCGCCTCCCGTTCATCGTCGAGGGCATCCCGCAGTTCGTCGAGACTCGCGGCGGCGACTATTTTTTCGTGCCGAGCATGACCGCCTTGCGGATGATCGGCATGGGCGTGGTCGATCCCACGTAAAACTCCGGGGAGAAACAAGCGATGTCAGTGCCGAATTTTGTCGCGGTTCTCGTCCTGCGCCTGCGCATGATTGTCGATGGACTCGCCACCTTGTACCTGATTCCGGCGGCGATCCTCACTGCCAAGGGCTCGGGCTGGAAGGAAAAGGCAAAGGCCGCGGTCCACGACCCGCGCTTTTTGAGGCGCGGGCTGCGGTTCTTCCGCGCCTTCCTGCCCAACCTCCGTGTCCGCTATAAGTTCGATACCGCCTATCCAAATAACGGCACGGCGTTCGTGACGCGCCACGACGATGTGGTCGAGGTGCTCGATCGGAACGCCGATTTCGAGGTGGTCTACGAACCCAGGATGCGGGCGATCACGGGAGGCGAGAATTTCTTTCTTGGGATGCAGGACACGGCGCTCTATACGCGCGATGTCTCCAATATGCGTCTTGCGATGCGGCGCGACGACGTTGCCACGATTGTCGAGCCGCTGGCCCGGAGACACGCCGAAAAGCTCGTCGCCGAAAAGGCTGGTCGACTCGACGTGCCGCAAGACCTCAGTCTGCCCGTGCCGACGGCGATTGTCACCGATTATTTCGGAGTTACTGGCGCGCCCGACAGCAAATTCATGGAATGGGCGACGGTCATGTTCGCGTATCTTTTTACCGATATACGCGCCAGTCCCGTTCTGGATTCAGAAGCCCTCGATGCCGCGGCCGACTGCCGGTCCGTGATCGATGCGGCGATCGCCAAGCGCAAGGCATCCGGCGAGACGAAGAACGACG
This sequence comes from Methylocella sp., assembly GCA_050728695.1. GTDB lineage: Bacteria > Pseudomonadota > Alphaproteobacteria > Rhizobiales > Beijerinckiaceae > Methylocapsa. The sequence goes on from JBOHJV010000045.1 coordinate 8,528, forward strand.
TGCTTGGGCGTTGCCTCGTGATGCAGAGGGCCGGCCTGCCCGGCATGGACGATCTCGGCATCCGCAACAATCTCATTGGGCTCGTCATCGGCGCGATCCCGACGCTCTCCAAGGCAGCCGTGCAGGCTCTCGACCAATTGCTCGACCGGCCCGAGGCGTTAGCCGCGGCGGATCAGGCCGCGCGCGACGGCAACGACGCGCTCTTTGACGCGCATGTCTTCGAGGCATTCCGGTTCAATCCCATTAACCCGCTTATCTTCCGCCGCGCCGCCCGCGACACCATGGTCGCGGCGGGACACTTTCGCGCTTGCAAAATCCCCAAGGATACCCTGGTGCTGGCGTCAAATCTCTCCGCCATGTTCGATCCGCTGAAACTCGAGGCGCCGGAATCGTTTCGCACGAATAGGCCTTGGGGCGAATACATGCTTTGGGGATATGGGCTGCATGGGTGTTTTGGCGCCCACATCAATCGCGCCGTGCTGCCGGCGATCCTAAAACCTCTTGTCACAAGGCCAGGCCTGCGGCGTGCCGCCGGTGAGGCCGGCCAAATCGCCACGGGTAAATCCGGATTTCCCGAGCATTTTGTGGTGGAATGGGAGTAGGGGGTTCGCGCGAATATCCTTCATGTCTCTACCAGCCGCCCCACGATCGCCCACAGCGATTCGCGATAAGCGTCGAATGCGAAGTGTTGTTGATAGATCCGGCGGGTGGCCGCAAACTCCCGGCTTGCACCGGGCAAATGACGCGTGGCATAGGCGCGGTGCAGGGCCGCCGCGAAACCGGCGGCGTCTTCCGCGACAGTCACGTTTGGAAGATCGGCCGCGTTGACGCCGAGGCCGCGAAAGGCGAGAGGCGTCGCGATCAGCGGCGCCCCGCAAGACAGCGCCTCGATGGTCTTGATCGAGATCCCGTGCCCGGCCGTCGCTGGCAGCAGAACGGCCGCGGCGTGACGATAAGCGTCGTGCAGCTCCTCGGCCTCGACCCTTCCCCGGAAGAGCCCGGCATGCGCCTTGAAGAGACCCCGCGCGCGCCATCGAAGTTCGCGGTCGATATTGCCGAGGATCCGGATCGGGACACAAGGCGCCAGCGGCAAAACCTCTTTTAAAAACCAGACGAGGCCGAGACGATTGGCGGAATTGGCGCTGGCGACGATGATCGGATCGCCGCCGCCAGGCCCCGCCGGCATGGCGTTGACGGCGGGATAAAGCAAAGCGTGCCGCCCCTCTGGAACAAGCTTTTGGAAGGCTTCCGCCTCTTCGTCGTTGAGATGCATCAAAACGCTGGCCGGCCGCATGGCGTCGAGTTCGATTTCGAGCATGTCTTCGTAGCGCGCGACCGGCGGCACCGCAAAGCCCGCATGATTGCGCAGGACATATTGCCGGGCCTGGAGATCGTGGGTGTCAAGAACGATCGGACAATCGTGCCGCTCGCGCAGACGGATCGCCACGGGCATGCAGAAGAAATGATTGCAGTGGATGAGATCAACCCATGGCGCAAGAGCGAGCGCGCCGGGAAGCGGAACAAGCTTGGCCGTCTCGACCAGAATATCGGCAAAATTGCCATGCGACCAGCGCCACGCCGCGCGCAGGAATCTTGGGTTCAGAACGGCGTGCAAGGGGATGCCCGCGAAAAGACGCAGGTCGGCTTCGAGATCGGCCGTCGCCGCCATATAGGTTTTGCGCCAGTTGGAACCTGCCGTCGCGCCCGGCGCGTCGGCGATCGCGACCGAGATGACTTTCGCGCCGAGGCCGCGATAGGCTCGCGCCTGGGAGACGAACACCTGGTGGCTGCCGCAGGAATGCCACGCCGGATGCACGATCGCCACCGTTTTGCCGGTCAGCGGCAAAACAAGCGGCGGGGCTCGGTCAACGGCGCCGTCATGCATCGAACCAAGTCCTTTGCAATCGCGGAGCCAGGGGCTTTTGCACTTGCGCTCGTGGTTTCATTTCATCTGCGCGGTCATATCCGCCCGGCATAGCTATGGCTTGATCCGATTGCCCGCGTCACGCTACAGGAAAGCGGGAGCTTCTCTACAGCTTGAGCTGCTTTCCGCGAAAAAGCAGCTTTGCTTTCGAATTTGAGACAAGAAGCGACGCCGCCCGTCGCCGATCCTTATGGCGATCGCCTCGACAAAAGTTAAATTCAAGAGCGAAATGCAAAATTCCTCTGCTCCATCCAAAAGCTATGGCATGGCGATCATCGCCAACGACAAGATGATCGATTGGCTTCTGCCGTTTCTCGAAAGCTATCTTGCCACCAATGCGGCGACCCCCCTCTTTCTCATCCCTTATGACGAAAATGTCGCATTGACGCGCCGGGCCGCTGGAATTTACGGCGTCCATTTCGCCGAACCGGATAGCGCCGAACTCGACGCCTTGGCCAAGCGGCTTTACCCGATGTTTCCAAGGCATCGCCGGCGTCTGCGGAAATTTCTCGCCCTCGCGCTGCCGCTCGACGAGGTCATCTATCTCGATGTCGATACCATCCTTTTTCGCGATTTTCGCGAGATGTTCGGCCGCCTCGAAGCAGGATGCCGCGATTTCATCGTGGCCGCGCCGACGGCGGACTATGTCTATAATAAGAGGCGCGAACAATATGATTTTCTTCGCGGCGCGATGCTCTTCAACGACGGGTTCTTCGTCGCCTCGAAAGAGATTCTTGGCTTGAAGCACCTCTATGCCGTGATCGACAAGGACGAAGCGATCTTTCACGCCGTGCGTCAGCGCGGCATGCTTTTCGCCCAGCCGGTAACCAATTTCGTCGCGCACCGGTTGGGTTTGAAGATCACCTCTTTGCGCGAATGCGTTCCTGGAGCCTCGAGCGAGAGCTTCTACAAGGCCGATGGGGTGACATTCGACGCCTCGGGGCCGCTCGATGTCTTTGGCGATAAAATCTATTTCGCCCATTGGGCTGGCGCGGTAAGTCTCCCTTCCGGCCGCGTTTTCGATGCGGCTTGGCGTCAATTCGCCGCAAAAGCCGCGGCGCGGGTGACGGCGTGATTTATCCATGGGCGCCTACGCCGGGCGCGATAGGGAATGTCCAATGCCCCGCCTCCTCTTTTTCTATCTGTCGAAACGGATCGTGGCCGCATCCCTTTTGGTCGCGACGGGACTTTGCGTTCCAGTCGTCATGACCACGCTTTTTCAATATCTTCCGGCGGCCGCGATCAGTGGCGGACTGCTTATGCCGGCCCTTCTCGGCATCCTGCCGACGGTGATCTACATCGCCTTGCCGATGGCGGTTGGCGTCGCCGTCGCTCTCGAATTCGCGCGGATGTCGGCCGATGGCGTGATCGCGGTACTTTATTCCATGCGCCTCTCGGCCTGGGCGATCTCGTTTCCTGCCGCTTCCGTCGGAATTGCCGCGGCGGTGGCGGGCTATTGGATCTCGTCGGTTTTCGCGCCGGCCCATGTCGGCCAGATACATGACGTGATTTACGTAATTCGCAATTCGCTCAATCACCGGTTGCTCGAGCCGGCGCAATTCTACACCTTCGACAATGGCGCGCGGACGATCTATTTCCGCCGTTGGCGTTCCGCCGACGTCGTCTCGGGCATGTTCATCCATGAATTCTCCGCCGAAAAGAATGAAGAGCAAATCATCAACGCCGCCGAAGCGGAATTCCGCCGCAACGCGAATGGTGTCGTATTGATCATGAGCAATGGTTCGATCGAGACAATTCCCGCGGACGGCTCCTCGATAAGGACAGCGAATTTCGACGAATATGCGTTGCCGATCAGCATGCAAGGCTCTGGCGGCCTGCCGCAACGCAATTGGCGAGGTGTCTTCGAGCTGCCGTTTCTCGAATTCTTCCGCAAGCGGCCGTCAAGCGGCGAAGACCCGCGCCAGTACGCCGAATGGATGAGCGAGGCCGCGAAACGCTGCGGCATACCTTTGCTCGCCCTGGTCCATGTTTTGCTCGCGATCGGGCTTGTCCTAAACGTCGCCTCCGCGAGAGGCGCCGCTTCGGCGGCAACAACCGCAACGATGGTCGCGATCCCATTAGTCCATGTCACAATCCTCGTCTGCGCCGAAACACTGGTCCGTCAGGATCCGCGTCTCGTCCTTGTCGTTGGCCTCGCGATCGTCGCGGAATTTGCCGCCGGTATTATTCTGATCCAGCGGCAAAACGCGAATTTTCCGCTGCCCAAGGATGTCGCAGCGCGCGGAAGCGTTGCGCCTTGATCGCAACCCGCTCGGCAACTTCCGGCATGTCACCGAGCAAGCTGGCGCGCGGCGCGGGTCTTGCGATCGGTGGTGGGCACTCAGCCTTGGCAAGAAGGCCAAATGGAGCCAATCCGAGCGTCCAATCCCCAATCATCTGGGGGATATCGGATAAAAGCCAAAATCTCGGCGGTTCACACGCTCGCCGAATGTTCGGTTATCTCTGGCACGAATGGATTGTCGAAAGCCGGCGTCCAATTGCTCCAGCTTTCGCTCGGCCAAATCCGGCGGAGTGGAGCGATAACCGGATAACCGCGGCATGGCTCGGGCACGCAACGGTGCTAATTAATTTTTTCGGAATAAAGATTCTCACTGATCCAGTTCTTTTTCCAAGGATCGGAATCCGGTTGCCGGGGCTTACTCTCGGCCTCAAACGCTTGACCGCGGCTGCGCTGGCCGTTCGCGACCTCCCCAAGATCGACGTCGTGCTTCTTTCCCACGCGCACTTCGATCATTTTGACATGCGCACGCTCCATCGATTTGATCGTTCGACCACGGTGATCACGGCCCGGCGGACAAGTGATTTACTTCGTTGGAAGCGGTTCCGCGACGTGAGCGAGCTGCATTGGAATGAAATTAAGTCTGTAACGACTTTCGCCGGCAAGATCGACATCGTCGCGTTCCGCGTAAAACATTGGGGCGCGCGGAAGCGGCGCGATACCTATCGCGGTTACAACGGCTACGTTCTCGAGAGAAATAACCGTCGCATCATTTTCGGCGGCGACACCGCGCTGAGCGATTCATTTTCGGAACTGCGCGCTTCCGGTCCCGTCGATTTGGCGATCATGTCGATCGGCGCTTACGACCCCTGGATTCATTCGCACTGCACTCCGGAGCAAGCCGTGCAAATGGCCAACGAAGCCGGCGCTCATTTCATCATGCCGGTCCATCATCAAACTTTCCACCTCAGCTTCGAAGACTTTGGCGAGCCGATCGCGCGCTTCCAGGCCGCACTGCACAAGACACCGGAACGCATCGCCCTCCGCGAAATCGGCGAGACATTCGTGCTCCCTTAGATGCTGATCTTTCGTTCCCACTTGTCCGTTGACTCGCCGGTTGCCACGGACCGCGCGCTGCCCGCCGTCGACCGCGCGGCCACGCAACTTGATCGCGCGGCAAAACGCGAATATTGCGCTGCCCAAGGACATCGCCGCGGGTAGCGTCTCAATTTGAATGACGGCTTCTTGTCCGCGGCAGACATTCGGAGGGTCACCCGGATAGGCACGGATTTGTTGCGGCCTCCGCAATACGCTCCGGGCTTCCGCACATGCGAGACCGCTGAAACAATCAGGCCGCAGCGGAGGCTGGCAACGCTGACTGCGTCACAGTTTTTTGCCACGCCGCCATTGCGCTCAGGGCAGAATGCCAGCGCCTGATCTCCTTATAAGGCGCAAGTGGAAGATGCGCCATTTCGGCATATTTCAGCGGGGCGCCAAGCGAGAAATCCGCGAGAGTTAGCGTGTCCCCAGTCACGAATTTCCTGTTCCCGAGCTGGTCGTCGAGCACCTTTGCCACGCGATGGAACACGTCGTTGCCCTTGGCGACCGCCTCCAGATCCGGTTCGCCGGACTTGAAGATGAACGGCTTTACAACATACTCGCGCAGGAAGTTCAGACACGCTGGCTCCCAATGCGCGAGGTCCCAAAACTGCCAGCGCGTCACGTCGATCCGGCCGCGCTCGTCCTTGGGCATCAATCCGCTCTCCGGCCGCTTCGACGCTAGATATTGGATGATCGCATTCGCTTCCCACAGCACGTAATCGCCATCCCTTAGGGTTGGCATCCGCATATTCGGATTGAGCGCCGCGTATTGCGGTGCCTTCTGGTCGCCCTTGGTCAGATCGAGGAGGCGCGGTGTCCAGTCGAGACCGAGATGATTGGCGACCGCCATCGCCTTGAATGCGCGCGGGCTCGGCGGAAAGACATAAATTTCGATAGTCATTGGCTGCTCCTTGTTGTTGCACGACTCTGATTACTCGCATGGGGCACCGGCTTGGGTGTCCCGCGCACGTAAAAGTTTGTATTTGATCCACCGGTCAGAGTCGGTGCCCAGACCGTAGCCCGGGGATCGCCGCAAGAGATGAATGGCAAGTCGCATTTTCCTCTGACGTGGCCCGTTTTACACCCACGCGTTCGCGCCTCGGAATGGGTCAGAAACCTGCGGCCATCGCCGCCACCGGCTTGCCTTCGATCGCCTCGCGATAACGCGCGATGACGTCCTTGGCGACGCCCATGCCCTGCACAACGCCATCCTCGATCCAGATGACCCGGTCGCAGATCTCCTCCAGGGCTTCGAGATCGTGGGACACGACGAGGATCGTGCCGTGGTTCGCGAAATCCTTGATAAAGGCGTCGCACTGTGCGTTGAAAGCCGCATCGCCAACCGAAAGCGCTTCGTCGACGATCAAAATATCCGCGTCGGCATGGGCACAGACGGCAAAAGCAAGCCGCGCCGCCATGCCGCTCGAATAGAGTTTTATGGGTTGATAAAAGAAGTCGCCGATACCGGCGAAGGCGGCGATTTCGGGAAGCCTCGCCTCGACAGTGGCACGCCGCAGGCCGAGAATGGCGCCGCCGATCAAGGCATTTTCTCGGCCCGTCAACTCGTAGTCGAAGCCGGCGCCAAGCGCAAGGATCGGCGCCACCCGGCCATTGACTTGCACGCGCCCGAGCGTCGGCAAGGTTATGCCGCAAATGATCTGCAAGAGCGTGGTTTTGCCGGCGCCGTTGCGGCCGATAATGCCGATCGTTTCGCCGCGGCGAACCTTGAAGCTGACGTCTCGCAGCACCCAATGCTGATGGTAGAACTGCTTCCAATGCCCGAAGAGCGCTTGTTTGAGCTGATCGTTGCGCCGCATATAGAGCTGGAATGCCTTGCCGACCCGGTCGCAACTGATGACAAGATCAGATGACATCGACGAACACGGCTTTGTATTGCATGAAGAAACGATACGCGTAAAAGAAAACGAGGAGCGAGGCCACTACCGTCCCGCAATAAAGGATGAGCCCAGGGAATCTGTTGAACAAGAGAAGGTCGCGGATCATCTCGACGTAATTTCCGATCGGATTGAGATGGAGATAGATGCGCAGATCGGGCGGCACGTCGTCAATCGAATAAAAGATCGGCGTCGCGAACATAAAGACCGGCACGATCGAGATCATGAGATGCGCCACGTCGCGGGTAAACGAACCAAGCGCCATGAGAAACCAGCAGACTCCAAGCAGCAACAAAAGGAGCGGCGCGACGACCACGGGCAACGCCAAACTCGCCGGCGGCAGCCGCCAGGTCAGCGCCAGCTCGAAAACGAGAAGAACGCCTAAGCTTATCGCGGCGTAGACGGCGGCGCGGATCATCGCCGTCCAGGCCAAGGTTTCGCTCGGGAAAATGGACTTTTTGATGACGCCCGCATGTTCGTGCAAAAGCCCCGGCGCGCGATAGGCGAGCTCGCTGAACAGATTGAAGACAATCAATCCGGCAAAGATTGACAAAGCGTAACCGCCGATGCCGCCGCCCTTGGCCGAAGCCGGAACCCCGACCGCATGCGAAAAAATCACCGTATAGGCGCCGAGCATGAAGAGGGGCCCAAAAATCGCCCACAGCCAGCCAAGGATCGAGCCGCGAAAACGGACCGCCAATTCGCGCCGGACCACGGCCCTGATCAATTCGCGATGGTGCCAGGCGTTGGCGAAAGGCGTCAGCAAATTCATTTTTTGGTGCGGTTTCGAATGGTTGACCGCGAACATAAGGCGCGCGGCCAATGGCGCTCAATTGCGCCGATGTAGACCAGTTTGAGCCGCTCCCGTCAACGTCCGCCCGACACCGGGTTAACGCAAGTTAACTGGGGTTTTTGGTTTCGTTCAGCTTGTATTCATGGCATCTGTCGCAGTCTTATAGAGTTAGAAGGCTGAGACGAAGGGATCTTGCCATGCTGAAACGTAGTCTTCGTATGAATGCTTTGAGCCTTGCGGGGGGCGCTCTGCTCCTTGGCGGGACGTCCGTAGGCGCTTGCGCGATGCCACTTCCGGGATCGTTGCCAGGCGCCGTCACGGAGCAGTCGACGGCCGCTATCGTAACGGAAGGCGCTGACGCTGCTAAGGTCGAGCAAATTTGGTGGCGCGGTCGGGGCTGGCACCGCGGCTGGGGCTGGCGCCACCGCGGCTGGGGCTGGCATCGCGGCTGGGGCCGGCGCGGCGGCCGGTGGTGCTATTGGCACCCTTATGCTTGCCGCGGTTACTAATACGGCGAGGCGCTCGGCAAAAGCCCGCAACGCCAGGCAGGCGTTGCGGGTCGCGCTCCGCGCCACGCGCCCGGTCATAAATTCGGTAATCTATGCCGTGAGCGAACTGCATCACCCCATGGCAACCGACCGCGTCAAACGATCGTGTTCACCGCCCGCCAGCGCGCGGCCGTCACGTTCGGCTCGAGGCTCAAGCGCCCGACGATATATTCGAGCGCGATCTCGCGCCACTTTTCCGAGGTGAGCGTGGCATTCAACTCCGCACCATCTGCGCGGCAGTCACACCAAACGCGCCCGCACGGCAGCAGATCGGGCGCGAATCGCCGCGCCTCGTCCGCGCGATAGCCGTGCCATGCGACAGTTGGATGACTGCCGCGCGTTGGCGAAACCGATACTGGCCGGGGTGGCTGGCGCGATGGAGCCCTTCCGCGCGAACTCGTTAAGCACATTCGATTGAAATGGGCCAATGGAGGGTTGACACGTGAGGGCAAGAGGAGCATTTCAATTGCAGCGGACTGGTTTTGTCCAGACTCGCACAACCCCTGTTAAGGACAATGGGCAGTAGGCTCTTTATTGAAGTCACGCGCGGCGATTGCGTGAGAGGTTCAGGGCCCGCCTGAGGCACGCCCATCCGCTCACCCACCGCCGCGGCAAGACGGTTGGAGGTGAGCCATGTTGACAAAGCTCCTCGCAATTTCCGGTAACGCGCGTGCTGGCGCTGACCTCCGAGCTGGCCGCCATGCCCGCGCCCGCGCGGGAGCATCGTGCTTTCCCGCCAGGGACATCCCGTACGTTTCCCGTTTGCATGCGCCGCTCGAATGCAGGTGGCGGATCGAACCGCTGACTGGAGCCTTGTTGGCTAACTGGTCGGATCTATCCGCAAATGCCGGCACAAGAGCGGCTTCCCAGCCGGAAATCATCGACCCTCGACGATGTTTCCGCCAATTGCGCCAGGCTGCGCGCGGCCTTGTCGCGCAGCCATTTCGCCGCGAGGCGAGCGGCTTGAAAAAAGGAGGATCCCGTTGAACGACGGCCCTAGTTGCCCCGCTCTCGGCCGGTTTGGCGTGAGCGCGGGTTTGATTTTCAAATCTTTACGCAAAACAATCCCGCAAGCGATGCGGAGAGCATGACCTTCTAGGGGCGTGGCTTTTCCGTTTTCCCCCGCGGGAGACGGAGAGAGCCAATGAATTTTCGCCCCAATCCCGACGCAGCGGTCCATGTTGCCGTCCTTGACGAAGCCCATATCGGCCATATTCACGGAGCCTTCGGCACGATCCTGCACGGCGACACCCGTCCGCGCGAAAGCTGGAAGCACCGGCTACAAACCCTTCTCGCCATTCTCGGTCCAGGTCTCATCGTCATGGTTGGCGACAATGATGCCGGCGCCTTCGGGACCTATACAGAGGCCGGGCAGAATTACGGCACCGCGCTGTTGTGGACGCTGCTTTTCCTGGTTCCTGTTCTTTATGTGAACCAGGAAATGGTCCTGCGGCTCGGCGCGGTGACCGGGGTTGGTCATGCCCGCCTCATCTTCGAACGCTTCGGCAAGTTCTGGGGCGCCTTCAGCGTCATCGATCTGTTCCTTCTCAACGCGCTGACCATCGTCACCGAGTTCATCGGAATCGCCTTGGCCCTCGACTATCTAGGCATTTCCAAGGGACTCGGCGTGGCACTCGCCGCCATTCTGGTCATGGCCGCCGCGAGCACCGGCGATTTCCGCCGCTTCGAGCGCTTCTCGATGCTGCTCGTCTTCGGCAGCCTCCTTCTCGTGCCGGTCTTCCTGATGGTCCATCCGCCAGTCGCGCAGATCGCGCGCGACTTCGTTGTCCCGCGGTTGCCGGAGGGCGCCAAACTCAAGGACGTGATGCTGCTTGTCATCGCCATTGTCGGCACGACGGTCGCGCCCTGGCAGCTCTTCTTTCAGCAGAGCTATGTCATCGACAAGCGCATCACCCCGCGTTTCATCGGCTATGAGAAGGCGGACCTTTGGCTTGGCATCGCGCTCGTCATCATCGGCGCGGTGGCTATGATGGCCGTCACGGCCGCGGCTTTCGCCGGCGAGCCGGAATTCGGCGATTTCGTGGACGCCGGTGCCGTTGCAAGCGGTATAGGCAAATATGCCGGCCGGGCGGCGGGCGTTATGTTCGCCATCGCCCTTATCGACGCCAGCATCATCGGCGCTTCGGCGGTGTCGCTGGCGACAGCCTATGCCATCGGCGATGTGCTATCGCTAAAACACTCCTTGCACCGCAAGCCATCGGACGCCAAGAGCTTTTATGCTGTCTATTGCGGCTTGATCGTGGTTGCCGCCGGCCTCGTCCTGACGCCCAGCGCGCCGCTCGGGCTCTTGACGAATGCGGTGCAGACGCTCGCCGGCGTCCTCTTGCCCAGCGCCACGGTGTTCCTGCTGCTGCTCTGCAACGACAAGGCGGTGCTCGGTCCATGGGTCAACACCCGCTGGCTCAACCTATTCGCAGGCGGCGTTATCGCGGTTCTTCTGATGTTGTCGATCATTCTCACCGCTTCCGTCATGTTCCCGGAGGCGGCCAGCGAGACGGTCATTCTCGCCATTCTCGGGGGCGGGGGCATCCTCGGCGTTTTTGGCGCGCTGGGTGTTTTGCTGGCCGGAAAAAAGGACAGCCCGGCCGCGATCCCGGCAGCTGAAAATCCCGCGCGCCGCGGCAACTGGCGCATGCCGCCGCTCGGCAAATTGCCGCCGCCGCGCCTGTCGGCGGCGGTAAAGACCTGGATGCTTGTCCTGCGCGCCTATCTGGTGCTCGCCGGCGGTCTCGTCCTGGTGCGGATCGTGACTCTCGCTATCTGTCAGGGCTGAATCATATGAGGGAGGCGCGGGCCAACGATGTCTATCTTCTTCAAAAGATGGCTCTTTTTCGTGTAGCCGGAACATCCATCGCGGATTTTGGATGAACCGGGGGGCGATTTGACGACAGGTTGCTTGCCGCTATGTTAGCAGCGATGCGAACGCGCGTTGCCAATTCAAAGGACAGGATTGTCTTTTCACACTGATCCACCGGGGAGGCTTCGATGGCCGCCCTAGCGGCCGCGCTCATGGCGCGCGTCGGGGGGCCCTTGCGGGGCCGGGTAAAGCCCCCCGGCGACAAGTCGATTTCGCACCGGGCGCTCATTCTCGGCCTCCTCTGCGTTGGCGAGACCGCAATTGCGGGGCTGCTCGAAGGCGCCGACGTTCTCCGCACTGCCGAGGCCTGTGCCGCACTTGGCGCAAAGATGGAGCGGCACGGCGAAGGCGGCTGGAGCGTACGGGGCTGCGGGGTCGGCTCGCTTCTCGCGCCGCGCGCACCCCTCGATTTCGGCAATTCGGGAACCGGGATGCGCTTGATGATGGGCGTTGTCGGCTCCCATGCGATAACCGCGACTTTCGACGGCGATGCCTCCCTGCGAAACCGCCCGATGCACCGGATTCTTGATCCGCTTTGCTTGATGGGCGCCGAGGTCTTAGCGCAATCGCCGGGAGGGCGCTGCCCAATCCTGCTCAAAGGCACGAGTGAGCCCGTTCCGATCGTATTTTCGCCGCCGGTGGCCTCGGCGCAGATCAAATCGGCGGTGCTCCTTGCGGGACTCAATTCGCCCGGCCGCACAACCGTGATTGAGGCGGCAGCCACCCGCGACCACACCGAAAAAATGCTAAAATATTTTGGCGCCTCGATCGCGACCGAACC
>JBOHJV010000046.1:0-20560 GCA_050728695.1 Methylocella sp.
AGACCGGCAGATTGTGCCCAACGTAAAAATGGTGACCGTCAAGGACGGCGGGCATTTCTTGCCTTTGGATAGGCCCGATGCGGTGATCGAGCATTTGCTCGCGTTTCAGGCACCACGCTATGAATGATGGAGCCGACGGTCGTGCAGGTTTCTCGATCGCGTGCGGTCTGGCTCCGAAATTTGATGTTTTTCAGCGTCCACCGCTGACGCCCATCCGGCATGGCCCGCGGACGGGCTAGAAAAAGCCCTGGCATTCGGCTACCGCATCGGCTCGGCGATTTCGAAATCATTTTTTTGGGCCATCCTTTTGAGCATTGCATGACCAGCGCAGTCCCGGCCGCGGCCGACTCCCCCGGCAATCCAATCGCCTCGCCGGAGCACGCCTTTTCCCGCGCGCCACCAGCGGCAAGCGGCGCGGCGATAAGGACCGGAATCCTTTGGATGCTGGTCGCGACTTGCCTGTTTGTATCCCAGGATTCAACCGCCCGCATCTTGCTCAAAGCCTATCCGGCGACGGAAATCGCCTTCGCGCGCTTTTTCGTTCACATGGTTTTGGTGATCCTTATCCTCGGCTGGCGCGAGCCGCGCCTCATGATTTCGCGCCGGCCCCTACTTCAAATGCTGCGATCGAGCTTTCTCCTGGGCGGGACTTTGTTTGGAATGTTGGCGCTCAAGATCATGCCGCTGGTCGATTTTTCCGCTATCGTGTGGGTAGCGCCTGTCCTTGTCGCCGCGCTTTCGGTCATTGTTCTCCACGAAAAAGTGAGCCCTCACCTGTGGGCAAGCGTTTTTGCCGGCCTGATAGGCGTTTGGGTGATCATTGGCCCGACGGGCATGGATCTTTCGCTTTCGACGCTGTTTCCTTTCCTGGCCGCGCTCGCCAGTGCGCTCTATCAGATAGCGACCAGGCTTTTGCATCGCGCGGATTTGCCGGTGACGACCTTGTTTTACACGTCGATTGCCGGAACTTTGGTCTGCAGCGGTTTTCTGCCCTTTGCCGCCATCGCGCCAGGGCTTGCCGACGTCGGCCTGATGCTCCTCTTGGAGCTCTTCGGCCTTGTCAGCCAATTCTGTTTGATCCGCGCTTTTGCCGCGGCGCCGGCCAACATCGTCGCGCCATTCGGCTACGCCGCGCTACTTTGGGCCACTCTGTCCGGCCTGTTGATTTTCGGGGAAATTCCCGGCCCGCGCACGTTGCTTGGAGCGGGGTTGATCGCCGGCGCTGGTTCGTTTGTATTTCTTCGCGGACTAAAAACATGAGGTTTTGGCGGATTTGCCGCATTCTGAACGTTAAGGGCGAGAGCCGCTCCGTCGACGAAATCCGGGTTAAAACGCCTCGCCTTGGCTCGCCCGTGACGAGCCGTCGGCTACATTCCCGTGGGCAATCCGCCGGCGGATGTTGACGCAACGGACAAACCGCCGGATCGGCAAGAACGCGGCGCGAATGCGTCTTTGGAAATTTTGGGGCTCGATGATGAAAGTGCCGCTCGCCATCGTCGCCGCGGTCGCCGAAAATGGCGTGATTGGCGACGGACGCGGCCTGCCGTGGCGTTTACCCAGCGATCTCAAACACTTCCGCGAAGTCACCATGGGCAAACCCCTGCTCATGGGACGCAAGACCTTCGAATCGATAGGCCGTGCCCTGCCCGGGCGCGAGACAATTGTCGTCACCCGCGACCTCACCTTTGACCCGTCGCAAGGCGGCGGACAAGTCAAGCCCGTCCATGTCGCCCATGAACTCGACGCGGCGCTCGCGATCGCGCAGGAGTTCGCGCAAGCGATGGGCGCGGAAGAGGTTATCTTGGCCGGCGGCGGGAGTCTTTACGAAAGTTTGATTGGCCGCGCCGAGCGCATGCATCTAACCTTCGTCGATATCGCGCCAAGAGGTGCGGTGAGTTTTCCCGCCATCGACTGGTCTAATTGGCTGGAAGTAAACCGGGTTCGGCCACGGCCGGCGGCCAAGGACGAGGCGACATTCGCGTTTGTCGATTTTGACCGGCGCCGCTGCTTATCATTGTAGTCCGCGCGATGCGCACCAGCTATAAGGACCAGGACCGGCCCAGCCCGATCCGGGGCCGTGGCGGTTATCGCCCGCTTTCTCGGGCGTCAGCTTGCAAAAAGAGAATCTCATGCCGTGGAGCAGTGAAGGCGGAAATGGCGGATCTTGGAAGCCCGGCGGCGCCGGGCCTTGGGGGCAAAAGCCGGGCGCGCCGCCGCCTGAGTTCGAGGAATTCCTCAAGCGCGCGCAGGAGAAGCTCAAACAATGGATGCCAGGACCTACCGGAACGGGAGGACGCGGCGTTCTTGCCTTGGCTCTCGCCGCCACGATCATCTGGCTTGTGTCCGGCTTTTACACGGTCGGCCCGAACGAAGTCGGGCTGAATAGGATTTTCGGCCGCTACACGGGCAAGACCGGTCCGGGGTTAAACTACAATATGCCGTTCCCCATCGGCAGCGTCGAGAAGCTCCCGGTCACCGATCGCAACACGACCAATATTGGCTTCGCAATCCAGCAAGATCTGCCCGAAGAAAGCCTGATGCTCACCGGCGATGAAAATATCGCCGACGTCAAATTTGTCGTGATTTGGCAGATCGACCCGGTGCACCCCGAGAATTATGCCTTTAATATTTCAAACCAGCGCGAAACGGTGAAGGCTGTGGCCGAGAGCGCCATGCGCGAAGTCATCGGCCGCGGCCAGATCCAGAGAATTCTGACCGCCGATCGCCCAAAGATCGAGTCGGACGTGCAGGAACTCATGCAGAAGGTCTTGAACGGGTACAAGGCCGGGATCCTGGTTTTGCAAGTGCAATTGCAATCCGTCGACCCGCCCGAGCAGGTCATCGCCGCCTTCAAGGACGTGACCGCGGCGCAGCAGGACCAGAACCGTTTGCGCAACGAGGCCGAGGCCTATGCCAATCGGGTCGTTCCCGAGGCCAACGGCAAGGCCGCGGCCATTGTCCAGGAGGCCGAGGGCTACAAGCTCCAAACCGTCGCCCAGGCGACCGGACAGGTTTCCCGCTTCAACCAAATCTATGCGCAATATAAGAAAGCGCCCGAGGTGACGCGCGAGCGACTCTATCTCGAGACCATGGAACGCGTGCTCGGCTCGATGGACAAGGTCATTGTCGATCAGAGCGGCGGCCAAGGCCAAGGGGTGGTTCCCTATTTGCCGCTTGGGCAGCTGACGCCGCAAGCGAGCGAGGGAGGCCGCAAATGAAGAGCACGGCCACATTCGGCGGGATCGCCCTCCTTATCCTCATCCTGGTCGTCGCGATGGCCTCGGTGTTCACGGTGGACCAGACCGAACAGGCTATCGTCTTGCGTTTCGGCGAGCCTGTCGCCGGGCGCGGTCTCATCACCAAGCCGGGGCTTCATTTCAAATACCCCTTCATCGAGAGTGTCGTTTTTCTCGACAATCGCATCCTCGTTGTCGAGGCGCCGAAACAGGAGGTGCTCGCTTCCGACAATAACCGGCTCGACGTCGATTCCTTCCTGCGCTACCGGATCGTCGACCCGTTGAAATTCTATCAGACGCTTCACTCGCCCGACCTGGCGAGCGGTCAGTTGGGGTTCATCCTAAACTCGGCGGTGCGCCGGGTGCTGAGCGAGGCGAACATGACCGAAATCGTGCGCGACAAACGCGCCGATCTCATGGTCAAGATCCGCGAGCATGTGAACCAGCAGGGCAGCAACTTCGGCATCGACGCCGTCGACGTGAGAATCCGCCGCGCCGATCTGCCAAGGCAGATTTCCGAAAAGGTGTTTAGCCGGATGCAGAGCGAGCGAGCGCGCGAGGCGGCGGGATATCGCGCCCTAGGCTCCCAGCAGGCGCAAACCATCCGGGCCAAGGCCGACCGCGATGTGGTGGTGCTGCTCGGCAATGCACAGCAACAAGCCGACCAGACGCGGGGCGCAGGCGACGCGGAAAGAAATCGCATTTTCGCCGAGGCCTACGGCAAGGATCCTGATTTTTTTGCCTTCTATCGTTCGATGCAAGCCTATGAGACCGGATTGAAAGGTGGCGATACGCGCATGGTCGTCAGCCCGAAATCGGATTTCTTCCGCTTCTTCGGCGCGCCCGATGGGCATCCGGCCGCGCCCGCTGCGGGCCGCTGATCGCGTTTGAACCTGAGGTTTGAACCGGAAAACCCGTTACGCGCGCGATCCGGCTTTTGGCCGCAGAGCTGGAGAGTACAACGGATGGCGAAGGGCGGCGAAACAACGCGGTCCTTTGCTTGGGACGATCCTTTCGATCTCGATGGCCAACTCAGCGAAGACGAAAAGCTTGTGCGCGCCTCGGCTCGCGCGTTCGCGCAAGGCTATTTGTTTCCGCGTGCGGCCGAAGATTATCTTGAAGAGCGTTTCGATCGCGAGATCATGACGCGGATGGGCGGCCTCGGGCTGCTCGGTCCGACGATTCCGCAAGAATATGGCGGCGCCGGGCTCGGCCATGTCGCCTACGGGCTTGCCGCCCGCGAGGTCGAGCGCGCCGATAGCGGCTATCGCTCGATGATGAGCGTGCAGTCTTCGCTCGTGATGCACGCGATCCTTGCCTATGGTAGCGAGACTCAGCGCCGCAAATATTTGCCAAGACTCGCCACGGGAGAATGGATCGGCTGCTTTGGCCTCACCGAACCAGACGCGGGATCCGACCCGCAAGCGATGCGCAGCAAAGCGGACAAAGCCGGGGATGGATACAAGCTCACCGGCACCAAAACCTGGATCACCAATAGTCCGGTCGCCGATATATTCGTGGTCTGGGTAAAATCGGGCGCGCATCAAAACGCGATCCGCGGATTTCTTCTCGAACGCGGAATGCAAGGCCTCTCGACGCCAACCATTTCGCAAAAGCTATCGCTGCGGGCCGCGCCAACCGGCGAGATCATCATGGACGCCGTCGAGGTTCCGGCAGACAACCTTTTGCCGGACGCTGCCGGGCTCAAGAGCCCTTTTGGCTGCCTCAATCACGCGCGCTACGGCATTTGCTGGGGCGCGATGGGGGCGGCCGAGGCCTGTTTCGAGGCGGCGCGGATCTATACCCTCGAACGCCAGCAGTTTGGCCGGCCACTTGCCGCCAATCAGCTGATCCAAAAAAAACTCGCCGACATGCAAACCGAAATCGCGCTTGGGCTTCAGGCGGCGTTGCGCATCGGCCGGCTATTGGACGCGGGGCAGCTCGCTCCTGAAGCGATATCCCTCGTCAAGCGCAACAATGCGGGCAAGGCTCTCGACATCGCCCGCCTGGCGCGCGATATGCTCGGTGCCAATGGAATTGCGGCCGCGTTCCCCGTCATGCGCCACCTCGCCAATCTCGAAACGGTGAATACCTACGAGGGCACCCACGATATTCACGCGCTCATCCTCGGGCGCGCGATCACCGGCATACAGGCTTTCTTTTAACGAAACCCGGTGCGACAAAGAAAGCGGCGGCCCTTCTTGGAATTTCAGCGCGCCGCGGCCTCAGACAAGGCCCAAGACGATGATCGATCTTTATTATTGGACCACGCCGAACGGCCACAAGATCACGCTTTTTTTGGAAGAGGCGGGGCTCCCCTACATGATCCATCCGGTCAATCTCAGCCGGGGGGAGCAATTCAAGCCGGAATTTCTGGCGATTTCGCCCAATAACCGCATACCTGCGATCATCGACCGAGATCCTGGCGACGGTGGCGCGCCGGAGTCGGTTTTCGAATCCGGCGCGATCCTCGTCTATCTCGCCGAGAAAACCGGAAAATTTCTCCCCCAGGATTTGCGCGGCCGGAAAGAAGTGCTCGAATGGCTCTTCTGGCAGGTCGGCGGCCTTGGCCCAATGGCCGGCCAGAACCATCACTTTAGACAATACGCGGGCAAAAAGCTTGCGTATGCGATCGAACGCTATGTGAACGAAACCAACCGTCTCTACGCAGTCCTGAATAAACGCCTGGCGGACCGCGCCTTTGTCGCGGGGAATTATTCGATCGCCGACATGGCGGCCTATCCTTGGATCGTCCCGCATGAGGCCCAGGGCCAGAAGCTCGATGATTTTTTGCATCTGAAGCGTTGGTTCGAGACGATAGCAGCGCGGCCCGCGACGCGGCGCGCTTATGCCAGGGCAAAGGAGATTAATACCGCGCCGATCATCAGCGACGAAGAGGCGCGCAAGATCCTTTTCTCCCAGACAGCGGCGAATGTGAATTGAGATTTCTCTCTCGCACCGCGGCAACAGGCCTTTTGGGTTGCTTCATTTCCTCAATCCGGCGGCTTGTGTAACCCAACTACGGCGTTTTCAAAGACGGCAGTAACGCGTTTGTCTTGATGCGATCAGTGCCACACGAATGTCGGAGATAGGGAAATGGCCGGGAGCATCGCTGTGATCGTTGGCGTTGGGCCCGGCCTCGGCTGGGCATTGGTCAGGCGTCTCAGCCGGGCCGGCATGCGGGTTGTGGCCGCGTCGCGTAGGCCACAGAAACTTCAGTCCAGCCTTGTCAAGGAGAATTTTCCGAACACCCAACTCCTCTCGTGCGACGCCTCTGAGGAGAGCGATGTCGCGAAACTCTTCAAGAGGGTGGAGACAGACTTCGGAAAGCCCGCTCTCGTCATCTTTAACGCTGGCGCCTACGAGCCTGGCCAAGTTCTTGATATTCGGCCCCAGGATTTCGAGCGTTGTTGGCGCACCGGATGCTTTGCCGGACTCCTCGTCGGCCAGGCGGCCGCCAGGCTGATGTTGCCGCTCGGCGCGGGAACCATCATTTTCACGGGAGCTTCGGCATCGTTACGCGGCAGCGCTGGTTTCGCTAACCTCGCGGTCCCAAAATTTGGGCTGCGCGCACTCGCTCAGTCCATGGCACGGGAACTGGGCCCCAAGGGAATCCATGTCGCCCACGTAGTCATCGACGGCCAGATCGAATCGGAGCGCAACCGGGATCTACCCTCCAAACGCGGGCCCGACTCGCTTCTTTCGCCTGACGCAGTCGCGGAAGCCTACCACGATCTTCACAGGCAGCATCGGAGCGCCTGGACGCTTGAGCTGGACCTGCGCCCATGGGTAGAGCGGTTCTAATCGACCGGAACTGTCGTCCGCGAGAAGCGCTAATAGTTTTTTGGGCAGCCTCGCTCGAACACCAGCGTAAGTGTTGCGCACCCGAAATGGCGGGGATCAACGGTGACGAAGCGATGCCAATGGCTCGCGCGCGACCGTCGAGCCCCCAGCGCTTACGGGGATTGGCGCCAGCGGATCGGCGGCTGCGCGACCTGAGCCAATGCGTTCGTGCGGACCACCGGCAAGCTGCCAGCGCGCGGGCGTAGCAGGAAGGCGCGGCCATGATTTTGAAAAATTTGCCCAGTTTTTTGGATAAGATCATGCGAGGAAACAAGTAGATAAGCTCACCATGGCCAGCCCGCGCCGCGTCGCGAGAGCGCGGAAACGCGTCGCTTTTAGCCGCGCGGGCCGCATTGGAGACGGGACGGAATGTCGGGACATAGCCAGTTTAAAAACATCATGCGCAAGAAGGGCAAGCAGGATGCGATCCGCGCAAAACTGTTTTCCAAGCTCGCCCGCGAGATTACCGTCGCCGCGAAAATGGGATTGCCCGACCCCGGCGCGAACGCGCGGCTGCGCGCCGCCGTCTTGGCCGCCCGCGCGGAAAACATGCCGAAGGACAATATCGAGCGCGCCATCAAGAGGGCCTCCGCGGCCGGCGCCGAGACGTACGACGAAGTTCGCTATGAAGGCTATGCGCTTGGCGGCGTCGCCATCATCGTCGAGGCGCTGACTGGTAATCGCAACCGGACGGCGGGCGAGGTGCGCTCTTATTTCGTCAAGTCCGGCGGCTCGCTCGCCGAGACCGGCGCGGTGTCCTTCCTGTTTGATCATGTCGGCGTTGTCGAGTTTGCGGCGAAGGCCGCTTCGGCGGACGCCATGATGGAGGCGGCGATCGAAGCCGGTGCCGAAGACGTCCAATCGAGCGAGGACGGTCACGAGGTCATCACCGCGCTCGAAAGCCTGCGCGAAGTCACGCAAGAGCTCGAGTCGAAATTCGGCGAGCCGCGCCGGGCGAGCCTGATTTGGAAGCCGCAAAATACGATCAGCGTTGACGACGATACCGGCGAAAAGATCCTGCGCCTCGTCGGCATGCTCGAAGACAATGACGACGTGCAAAACGTCTATGCCAATTTTGAGGTTTCCGACGCGCTTGTGGCGAAATTCGCCGGTCCATAGCGATCATCTGGAGCGCGGGCGCCGTCATGCCGTGACTTTTTCCGGGATCGTGTCCTCCGGAAGGCCGCGGTTCGCTGGCCCTTTCTCCGACGCGGCCTCGACGGAACCACTGGCCGCGCGAATAATCGCGGCGCCGATCTCATTGATTTTCTGCCGCAATATTTCATTTTCCTCCCGCTGGTTGATGGCCGCGTCGGCGTCTTGCGGAGGCAGCGTGGCCCGCAAATTGGCGAGCTCACGCGCAAGTCCGTCGCACGTCCTGCGGGCCGAATCGAGCGCATCCTGCGAGGCCCCATGGGCGCCCCGCAGCCGTTCGATTTTTTCGAGATAGCCAGTCTCGACGGCGCGTGCCGTTTCGACTTGCAGCATGCGGTGTCGGATCAATTCTTTTTCCCGTTTGCCGGCGGCTTCGAGCGCCTCTTCCCGATCAGTGACCCTAGCCGCCGCGGATTTGAGGGTGACCTGATCGGCTTGATGCTGAAGCCGCAAGGTCGCAAGTTCCCCTTCAAGATGCTCGATCGTGCTGGTTTGCGCCGCAAGCGCTTGGCCCTGCCGCGCCAAATTGGCCTCAAGCGCCGTCAAGGCGTCCCGCTGCTTGGCGGCGAGCGCTTGCGCCTCCTCGAAACTGGCCGCGAGCTCGGAGATTCGAACGTCCTTGCGCCCAAGAAGTCCGCTTGCGTCGTAATATTCCTTCGCGGTCGCGGCGAGTTCCGCCGAGGTTTCCGTCAAGGCGCTTTGAAGTGCGCCAAGCTCGCCGCCGCGTTCGCCGTCTTGCTGGGAAAGCGCGATTAAACTTGCGTCTTGACCCGCGATTGTCGCGGCCCGGCGGCCGAGTTCGGCCATATCGGCCGCATGAACGAGGTTGAGGGCTTCAAGCTTTTGCTCGAGCCGCCTGCTTTCGACCGCGAATTCGGCCCGCAATAGATCGCGCCCGGCGAGGATTTCCTCGGGCGAGAGCGGAAGCTGCATTTCAAGCCGCCGCGTGGAGAGCCTTATGGCGCGCGCCCAAAACGCCGGGGCAACCGCGAGAGCGATAAGGCCCGCGACCAAAAACCCAAGCGCGAAAAACATTGCCTGCTCAATCACACCGCACCCTGTTCAACACCCTCTTCAATCTGACGGATCGCCGGCCCGTAAGCAACCCGAGCTCGAACCAAGCAATATTCGATAGCAAAAGTGTTTCCCCACCCGGTTCTACACGCAAATTGCCGCGATTAGAACACGCCATCGTCTATCGGATTTGCGGCGGAACCGGGATTGGGCTGCAAATTGGTTTACGCCCCGCCAGGAGTGCATGCAAATAGCACGGATTAGGGTTTGGTGCCCATGCCGCGCAATCAGCTACTTAGGAGATGTGGCGAGTCTTGGATAGCTTGAGCGTCGGAACTCTGACGCGGATTTATGGGGACCGGTCTTTGGCGGCACGCGCCAAGTCTCCCCGGAGCGAATACTTCCGGATAAGGATTTTTGACACTCGTACAGGCAAGGCCGGTGCATGTTCGTGCCGGCCCAATCGCCTGCCCTCGGCGCACTACGTCAGAATGGATTCCAGGTCGAGCTTTGGGTGAATTTCAGATAGCTGACGGTTAGGCCGAGACGCGCGCCTATGCCAGAGCGGATCGGAACCACATAAACGCCGTCGTTGACGAGCGCCGTCATGCCGAAGCCGCCGACGAGATAGGCCGAGCCATCGACGCCGCCGTACCGGCGAAAGATCGCGGCCGTCGCGGGCAGATTATAGACAAGCATCATAGTGCGATCGCCGTCGGCTCCAGCGTCAAAGCCAAGCGAAGGGCCTTGCCAAAAAACCTTCACATCGCCGGCGTTGCGGGTATACATCACGCCTTCGCCGTAGCGCAGCCCCCCGATGAAGGCGCCGCCCGCCTCCTGGCCCAGCACATAGCCATTGGGCTTGCCCCAGCGTTTAGTCGCGGCCTCGACAATGTCGGCAAGACCGCGCGAGGCCGATCCAAAGAAACGATGGCCGTTGGCGACCAGCTCGTTCGAGGAGAATTCGCCCGGTCGGCCGTCCGGCGAAGCAGGGTCCGCCAAGACAGCGCTTGCCCGGAGAACCGGGGTGCCGGCGGCGAGCGCCGCCAGCGTCAGCGTCATTTCCCGTCGCGTTAGCATGGTCAGATCCTCCATAGATTCATCCGCGAACTAGGCATTGCGTCGAGCTTTGAAGGAATTGCGTTAACGAAGAATTGACGCCTGTCAGGGTTTTATCGCGGCTTTCTCAGGGCGAAGCCGTGCCCACTTGCCCGGACATTCCCGCTGTCGCTTTACGAGGCTTGAAAAATGGCGGCCTTTGGATCGCCCCAGGCGACAAAAGGACCATTGCGAAATTGCGCGTCCGTTTTTCCGTAGCGCAATGGACGCCCCCCGCGGTCGAGAACGACCCCGCCCGCCGCCCGCAACACCGCATCCCCTGCCGCTGTGTCCCATTCCATGGTCTGGCCGAAACGCGGATAAACGTCGGCTTGGCCCTCGGCGACCAAGCAGAATTTTAGCGACGAGCCCGCGCTTCGCCGCTCCTTGACGGAAAATTTTGCGAGAAAAGCCTCGGTTGCCGGATCGGCGTGGGAGCGGCTGACCAGCGCCGTTAAGCCGGGCGAAGGCGCTGGCCGCGCATGGATCACCCGGCGCTCTCCAGGTGGCGGCAGCGGCGCGCCCGGCGCGACCTCGCAGGTGCTGGCGGTGGCCCCGCCGATCCAGAGTTGTCCGAACGCCGGAGCGTAAACCACGCCGGCACGAGGCACCGAATCGACGATCAGCCCTATATTGACGGTGAACTCGCCATTATGGCTCAGGAATTCGCGCGTCCCGTCGACCGGATCGACCAGGATGAAAGCCTGTCCCGCAACCATCGTCTCGCCTCTTGCAGCCGTTTCTTCGGCGAGCACCGGAAGGTTGGGCAACCGCATCGAGAGGCGTTTTAGGATAACGGCTTCGGCCGCGTCGTCGGCGTCGGTGACGGGGCTTCCATCCGATTTGCGCCGGGCGCGGCTGTCGCCCGCATAGACGGCCATCACCGCGACGGCAGCTTCGAGCGCGATTTCGGCGAAGATATCCGCTATTGCATCGCAGTCGACCGCCGATTCCATGTTGATTTCTTTGCTGTTCACGAAAATGCCATCCAGACTTGCGCATTTGGCCGGAGATTGCCCTGGCGATCTTCCCGCATGTTACGACAATTTGTTAACCTATGATTCGCAGATTGGAGTTGTTAGGCTTGTCGGCCGTAGCGGGTAGCGATTCACTTCGGCTTGACGGCTGAGGCCCGTTTCGCGCTTGCCGCGGTCATGCGCAAGGGCTTCGGCTCAGGCAAAAGCTTGGGGCAATGTGCACGGGGCAATTGTAGCGCGCGGAGCCTAGTCTCCCAGGCTTCTAGGGGCTTTGCCCTTGAAGGGATGAATCATGACGGTGTTTGCTCTCGACCCCCTCGACCTCGCCGCGCTTCTTTGCTCTCGCGTCTGTCATGATGTGATCGGTCCGGTTGGCGCCATCATCAATGGCCTTGAGATGCTCGACGAGGAACAGGGCGCGGAAATGCGCGGCTTTGCGCTCGAACTCGTCAAGAAAAGCGCCGGACAGGCCTCGGCGCGTCTGCAATTTTGCCGGTTGGCGTTCGGAGCCGCCGGTTCGGCCGGGGCTTTGATCGATACCAGCGACGCGGCAACGGTCGCGCGCGGCCTCTTTGGCGGCGAGCGGACGGAACTCGTATGGAATGTTCCTCCGCTTCGAATGCCAAAGAACAAAGTTAGGCTAATCCTCAATTTGTGCCTGATCGCCGCCGCGGCAATCCCGCGCGGCGGCATCATCGAGGTTACGCTGAGCGGAGCCGAGAAAACGGCGCGGATCACGGTCGCGGCCAAGGGCGCGAATGCAAAGCTTGCCGGCCATCTGCCACTTCTCCTCGCCGGAACGCCAGATTATCCTCCGGCCGGGCCGCAGGACATTCAAGCATATTATGCGGGCCTTGTCGCCAAGGCCGCAAACATGACGTTGTCTATCGCGGCGGATGCCGATCGCGTCGCCATTGAAGCCGAGCCTCTTTGTGCCGAGGTCATCGCGGAGCCGGTCGCGCTGTAAGCGGCGCGGAAATTTTCACGCCCGGCGAGACGAAACCCACGGCGGAAAATCGGTTCTGCGTCTCGCGCTCTTGGCAAAATGCTTCACGTGACGCATTTCCGAACGATTCTGGGTGCCGCGTACGCGAGGCCACTACATCGGGCGGCGTGAGAGGAGCGGGACTGGGCCTAAAGCGGGTAGGATCGGCGGCTGGGTGGCGCGGCCCCGCGCGGGCTGCGTTTAACGCGATCCATTCGCCCGGGCCGCGGAGTGGTTTGGGCGCTTGACCATTGCCTTGCGACCGATCGACGCGCCAACTCCGGGTCGGCAATGGGCACCGACGTCACTGATAAATTCCCACCTATCGGACGCTTATTCTTATTCAGTTCCCGAAAAAAGCGAAGCCTACCGCTTGCCGCTGGCCAAAAAGGTGGCTACCCCGTCAACCGCGCTCCCCCGCCAAATTGACGGCGCACGCTCCTCCTCGTCCGGACGCCCATGACCGATCTTAATCGCCGCACCCTGGTCAAATATCTCGTTTTCTCGGGCGCTCTGCCATCAACTTTTCGGTCAGCCCTCGCCCAACCCGGCAAACCGTCGCAACCGCCGCCGAAATTCGACTTCGACGATGTCGTGCGCCGCGCCCGCGACCTGGCCACGGCGGAATTCGACACCGCCTCGCCGGCCCTTCCCGACGCGCTTAACAAACTCGACTTCGACGCCTGGCGCGACATCAGATTTCGCCCGGACAAAGCTTTTCTCGCCACCAACGGGAGCCGGTTCCGGCTGCAATTGTTCCACCTCGGACATCTCTACCGGCGTCCGGTGACCATCAACACGCTCCGCGACGGTATTCCAACTCCCATTCCCTATGCCGCCAATCTTTTCGATTATGGCCGCACCAAGATCGACAAGCCCTTGCCGGTCAATCTCGGCTTTGCTGGTTTTCGTCTGCATTACCCTTTGAACAGTCCCAAAGTCTTCGACGAGGTCGTCGCCTTTTTGGGCGCCAGCTATTTTCGCTTTCTCGGCCGCGGCCAGCGGTATGGCATGTCGGCGCGCGCGCTCGCGGTCGAGGCCGGCACGGACAAAGAGGAATTTCCTTTCTTTCGCGAATTCTGGATCGAGACGTCCGAGCCAAACGTCGATCAAGCGACGATCTATGCGTTGCTCGACAGCCCGTCGGCGACCGGCGCCTATCGTTTCGAGCTCTATCCCGGAGTCGACGCCGCCATCGAAATCTCGGCGGCGCTTTTTCCGCGAAAGCCGAGTGTCAAGTTTGGGCTCGCGCCCCTCACTTCGATGTTCTTCGTTGGCGAGGACGACCACCGTTTCAACGATGATTTTCGTCCCGAGCTGCATGATTCAGATGGGCTTCTGATCCATTCGGGAACCGGCGAATGGATCTGGCGCCCCTTGCGCAACCCGGCGAAGCCGGCAGTCTCCGCCTTTCTCGACCGCGATCTACGGGGTTTTGGACTGTTGCAACGTGACCGCGACTTCGACCATTATCAGGACCTCGATCTCGCCTATGAGACGCGGCCGAGCTATTTCGTCGAGCCGCGGGAGAGTTGGGGCGAAGGCCGGGTCGAACTCGTCGAACTTCCGACCGGACACGAGACCAACGACAATATCGTCGCCTCGTTCGTGCCCGCGAACACGCTGGAACCAAGAAAACCCTTCAACTACGCCTACCGAATCGTCGCCGGTCTCGATCTGACCCAGCTCTCGCCCAATGGGCGAACGCTGAACACCTTTCAGACGACGACGACGGCACTCGGTTCAACCGAACCGCCGGTGCCGGGTTCGCGCCGGTTCATTATCGATTTCACCGGCGGCGACCTCGCCTATTACGCCGCCGATCCGCAATTGGTCGAGGCCGTTCCGTCGGCGAGTCAAGGCAAGATCACACGGTCCTTCGTCGTTCCGAACGTCCATACCAAAGGGATACGCGCGGTCATCGACGTGCAGCTCGATCCCGGCCAATCCTCCGACTTGCGCGCCTTCCTGCGGACCGGCACGCGGGCGCTCACCGAAACCTGGACCTTTCCCTGGCGCGCCGAGTAAACGCCGCGGCCATGAGCCTTTAAGACCGCGGCCCGTCCTTCAGTCTTGTAAGATCGAAGCCATCGATGTCTTGCAGCAGCTCGATGAACGCCGCCGCGCCATGGTCAGAGCAGGCCTCGCCTTTTCGCGCCGTGGCGGCCGCCGCGTTGCCCATGGCGCCGGAAGCGGAAAGATCCTGGCTCATCCAGCCAAAGCCAGTCGGGGGGCCGGCGCGAAGCCAATTGAACTCGTGTTCCATTGCGACGCTCTGGGACGCGAAGTCGGCGGCCTCGTCCTTGCGCACAAGGTCCGGCCGGAAGTTTAGCATCAGCGATGTCTCGATCTCGCCGGCATGAATGCCATGCGCTTGCTCCTGCGCGGAAAAAAGTCCATCGGGCACGCCAAAGCGGCGCCAGGATGCGAGCGCGGCCAGCATGCCAAGTCTGGCGCGGAGATCAAGCGCGATAATCTTTAGGATCGCCGTGTTGCCACCATGCGAGTTCAAAAGAACGAGCTTGCGGCAGCCGGTGCGATGCACGCATTCGCAAAGTTTTGTCCAGGCGCTGATGAGAGTTTCAGCCGGAAGGCTGAGGGTACCGAGAAAATCCGCGTGCTCGATCGAAAGCCCACAATTTTGCACGGGCAGGAACAAAACCGGCAGCTCTTGCGGCACGCGCACGGCGACTTTTGCGATATAGCCTTCCATGATGAATGTATCGGTGCCAAGCGGCAGATGCGGGCCATGCTGCTCGGTCGCGGCGAGCGGCAGGACGGCGATGGCGCGCGCCATGTCGCGGGCCCTAAAATCGGTCCACGTCATCTCGGCCCAAAATTTTGTTTGCGGCATGAGGCATCCCTTTCGCGAGGCGCGGCAGAGGGCCTGTTTCAAAAGCATCTCACTCATCCTGAGGAGGCCTGAAAGACCGTCTCGAAGCATGGGCCGCGCCCTCGCCCTTCGAGACGGGCTCTTCGATCCCTCCTCAGGGTGAGGGCTTGGGATTTGTTCAAATCCTTGCAACAGGCTCTACGTGCAAAAGCTTGCATATTTGCCCGCCCGGCGCAAAGTGGGTCTTCATCATGAGTCGCGATGGCGGCAGGTCTTCACGTCGCCCGGGCCGGTCCCGCGCATTGCTTGACCGGTCGGCAGAGTTTTATCTTTTCCGTGATGGGCATCGTGGGCTGGGTACTCGGCCTGATCCTGCTCGCCGCCATCTCCGGCCTGACCCGAAGCTCCTGACGCGCGTTCAAGACAGTTCGTTTTCCGTGTTGAATTGCTGGCCGTTCCAGCAACGCCGCACTTGACATCGCCCATACTAATCCATTTGGTGGTTGAGGTTCCCCATCGGCTTGGGCTCACTGGCCAATTGGCGTTCAACCCTCAACGAAAAGGAAAACTCATGAACATTCGCGCCATTCTCTGCGCGGCTTCGCTCGCCGTTTTGACCGCAGCCGCGCAAACCGCGGTCGCACAACAAGGTGTGAAAGTCGGCGCATTGCGCTGCGAGGTTTCTGGACGCCTCGGTCTCATCATCACGTCGAGCAAGGAAATGAGCTGCCTTTTTACCTCGGCTCGCGGACATCGTGAGCATTATTACGGCACGATTCGCAAATTCGGCCTCGATATCGGCGCAACCGATCGGGGTATCTTGGCGTGGGATGTTTTTGCCCCATCCGCAGGACCCAAGCGCGGGGCGCTCGCGGGTGACTATGTAGGCGCCACCGCGTCGGCGACCATCGGGGCCGGAGTTGGCGCGAACGCGCTCGTCGGCGGCTCTGGCCGCACCTTCACCTTGCAGCCCTTATCGATTCAAGCGCAGACCGGCCTCGATCTCGCCGGCGGCGTTGCAGCGCTGAGCCTTCGCCCCGGGCCCTGAACACTGGCGGAACGCAATGGCCCATTCCCTGTCGCGGGCCGCGAGTTCGAACCCCGCCATCCCGGCCCAAATTCGGGATAACGCGACGTGCTGGACATGCGCGGCCAGTCAGCCCGAAACTGGTTTTTAGTTGCGCAAAACGGAGTAATGCGGCGGCGAAAGATAAGGGTCCAACCATTTTGGATGGATCACTTGCGGCGCGACCAGGCTGACCACGAGAATTGTGGCCGACGTTACAAGCGCACAACCCGACAAGATCCAGAGCGCGATTCCGTAAAAATCCGGCTTCAAACCGCTGGCCGGGGCGGTATAGTAGATGGCCGCGACGGAAAGACCGCCAAAACAAAGCGCGAGAAGAGCGATCATGTTTTGTCTCCTTGCTCTGAACATACGCCCAAGAGTAGTCCCCGGCAATACTCCCGTCATCCAACAAAGCGCAGCCTGAGCAAGAATTCGGGGAAACCGTTCCAAGATGCCGAATTGGCGCCGGCGCTTTGAGGCGATGCGCGGAGTTGGCGAAGGGTGGCCTGGCCGACGCTAGCCGGCAGGCCGGAGCGGCCTTTGTCGATATCGCCCGGATCGGCCCCGGCGAGCGTCGGAACCGAACATGCCCCAGCAACCTTCGCGATCAAGCCCGTCGCGCATAAGCCGATGCGCCGCGCCGCCGGATAAGACGCGCCGCGGCCGAGGCGTAAGGCCAAGGCATGGGAGGAAGACTCCCCGGCAAGCCTCATAGACGCATAATGGCTTCCCCCGGTAATCCTCGTCAGCCAGCACGACGAGAAGAATCCGGGATCATAAATTTTCGAGGAGCTCGCTCCAAGTTGCCAACGCCCGCCGTGCCGAGAAGCGCGCGTCGATCAGCGCGCGGGCGTTTTTCCCCATCGCTTCGCGGGTCGTTCGATCGTTACGAAGCAGCATGATAGATGATGCGAGCTCAGAGGATAAGCCCGGCTCGATGACGAATCCACAATACGCGTTCGTGACAAGCCTGCCGATTTCGCCGTCACGCGCGGTGATTGAAATCACGGGACGGCCCGCGGCTGCGATCCCATAAAATTTGCTTGGAACAATGAGACCCTCGAAGTCCGGACGCAGCGATAACCAATGCACGTCCGGCAGCGACAGAGAATACTTGAGGCTTGCGCGCGATTGAACCGGGAGAAACCTAAAGCAATCATCGAGACCTTGTGCATGAACGCGTTCGCGCAACGCATCGACATGCACGCCTCGGCCAATGACGACGAACACGAGATGCTTCTCGCGCCGTAGCAAAGCGGCTGCGCCAAGTACGGTTTCGAACTCGTGAACGCGGCCGAGATTGCCAGAATAGCCGACGATGAACGCATCCTCGAGGCCCAAACAGACACGTAAAGG
Organism: Methylocella sp.; assembly: GCA_050728695.1. GTDB lineage: Bacteria > Pseudomonadota > Alphaproteobacteria > Rhizobiales > Beijerinckiaceae > Methylocapsa. The sequence goes on from JBOHJV010000046.1 coordinate 17,567, forward strand.
ATTTTGCGCGGCCGGAATCGGAGCGATTGCCTCGTCGTCGGTCCAATTGGGAATGACGTGGATCTTGTCGCGCGCTACTCCGCGAGCGGCAATAATTTCAGCCATAAGCTCACCGATTGCAACATTGGCGGCCGCATCCTTCAAGATCGCGTCGCGCATTTTGAGAAGAACGACGCCGATCTGGCCACGGACCAGGGGCACGCCGAGGCGGATGGCGACTTCTGGGTAGAGATCCTGCAACCAGTTGACAAGTTTGGCACCTCTTATTCTCGCGACCAAATCTGCGATGACCGCGATCATCGGCGGATCGGTCTTGGCCACGACGATGTCGCCCCTACGCACATGGTGGAGCAGAGCCATGGCGGCGCCGGGATAGTAGGCGGCATATTCGATAGCCCGGCCGGCTAGCCCAAGTTGCGCCAAATCGGGAATTGGGGTCCGGTGGACAGATACGCCGCGAACAGTTTCCTTCGCCGGCAGTGCCAATTCGTCACCCACTCGCAAGCGCCTGCTCGCGATGACATGGATGTCGAAGCCACGTTCCTCCAATCCGAAGGCCAGGCCGGACAGGATTTGACTCGTTGCCGAAGAATCGGGGTAGAAGAAACGGTTGACAAATACGAGACGTTGAACGCCTGGCGAACCGCTCATTCGATTGCCGTTTGCTGGGGCATGGCGAGGGTCGGACATTTAGGTCTTGCCGGGCGCGTGCCGCAGTTCGCGCGAAGAGCGACGATCAATTGTCGAACGATAACACTGTTCGGCCTGCGCGGCTAAAGGCGCGGCAGTACGATTTTGGGTCATCAGCTTAAGCTTGCGGAGCCAACAATAATTCCGAGCCTGGGGGAGACTTCCTTTGAATACGAAAGCGACAGCTGGCCGGAAAATATTGTTCCTGACGTTGGGCGACTGGACTGGTCCCACTCGGCTGCTGGCGGAGTTCGCAAGGCTCGGCTGTGAATGCGCTGCGATGAGTCCGCCGGGCTTTGCCATCGCCACGACTCGTTTCGCCGCCGCGAACTTCCGTCTGCCACGCCATCGTGGTCTCGCGTTGGGGCTTTTGGCCGCCCGCTTACGCTTGGAACAAGCCAACCGCGACTGGCAACCTGATCTGATCGTGCCCCTGGACGATGCTTCGGCGTGGCTGTTGCGGGGGCTTGCCACCGATCGAAGGGCGAGCGTTGAACTGAGGCACCTGCTCGAAATCTCGCTTGGCTCGCCTTCGGGCTATGATGCAGCCTGCAGCCGCACGCATTTCCTCGAACTCGCAACGACGATTGGCGTTCGCGTTCCGGCGAGCCGCGCGGTTGACAGAGCCGGGGCGCTCAAGGCGGCCGCGGCCATGGGGTTTCCTGTCATGGTCAAATGCAATCAAACCAGTGGGGGTGAAGGTGTCGCGATTGCCCGCGACCCTGCGCAACTCGCGGCCTGCATCGAAGCCTCGGGCCTCGGGCGCGGCGGATTGTTGCGGCGGAGCGAACGGGCCGCGCGGCGGTTCCTAAGGCGGCTGGCCGGCGTTTGGATGACCCCCGGAGCTATTTTTGAGTTGCAGCAATTCATCCCCGGCGTTCCGGCAATGCGCATTGTGGCCGCGTGGCAAGGCCGCGTCCTGGCCGGGGTGAGCTTTCTAAAGGCTTGTATCAATCCGAAACCGTTCGGACCGAGCACGGTTGTGCGTTTCATCGATCATCCAGAGATGGAGGCAACGGTAACGCGGCTTGTCGCGGCGCTCGGTTTATCGGGGTTCGCACACTTCGATTTCGTCATCGCGGAGGATGGCGGCGGAGCCTTCGTGGTCGAGTTGAATCCTCGCACCACCGCCAGCCTGCATCTCGGGCGGCTATTCGGACACGATTTGTGCGGCGCGCTCGCGCGGCATTTGGGCTGGCAGGCAGAAACGCCTGAGACGGCGGAGTTACCAAAGGAAGCTGCCGTTGCGCTTTTCCCGAATGAGATTGAGCGGGATCCAGAAAGCGCCTGGCTTCTTTCCGGATCCGGGGTGTTGCACGATGTCCCCTGGGATGATCCCGGCGTCGTCGCGCATTGCTACCGCCATCTCTTGCATGTCCATCCGCGCCACGCGGCCAGAATCGCGCATTTGCTTCGCCACAACGACCACGCAGAGGAGACCTCGGCCTGAGGCTGTTTTTTGACTTTCGTCCGGGTGGCCAACACTTTGCCGCCGCTCTCGCATCGCGGCGCCAAGCCGGGTCAGTGGTACGTTTTGCCTCCTCGATTTATACCCCTGATTTCTGAGTCAGGTTCGTTAGCGCGGTTTTTATCCGGCTTTGGACGGGCGCAGGCAGGCGCCTGCCAAGACGCCCGGCAAGGTGGCGTAGGCGCGAACGCGCCATGAGCAGCAGCACGAGCCCCGCACCTTTAGCGGTGAGCGGCCTAGCAAAGGTAGCGAGGAGCCCTCGCTCATTAGCCCAGCTCTCTTTGTACGGCTCGTCGCCGAGCCGGAAATCGAACTCGAGGCCATGCTCCAGAGCCCATCGGATGCTCTCCGCGAAAAGAGTCTGCCCCGGCGAGACGGCGGCGTAGCGATCGTCGAAGGTTACGATCAAGGCCTCGACCCGCTTGCCGTCGATGCAACTGATTTGCGCAGCGACGGGCGCACCATCGAGGCTTAGCAAGAACATGACAAACCGGCATCGCCCTCGTATCTGCCGTCCGGCCATCCGCAGGAATTCCCGATAGGACGCGGTGAACAGCCAGTCGTTCCCGAGCCCTTGATTCGCCATCCGGGCACTCTTATGCAGTAGTACCCAGTCGAGCAGCCCGGCAAAGCGGTCGGCGCAGTCTACGACCTCGAAGCCGATCCTGCCGCGATCGGCGATACGTCGCCGCATGCGACTTACGTGCTCGCGGTGATGGCGGCTGCGCGAACGCCAATAGCCATTCCACCCCGTGGCATGGGGCCAACGGACCCAGAGCAAGAGGTACCGTTTATGGATGCGGCAGCGCCTATCCTGGCTGAGCAGTCCGTGGAGC
>JBOHJV010000047.1:0-20345 GCA_050728695.1 Methylocella sp.
TAATCTGAAAGGGCAGGCCGAAAACCTGCACGGGGTCTCCTGAGGTTGTTGATTCGCAACTCTCAGCTTCGGAGACCCCTTCCTTTTTCTCAAGCTCCCGTCTCATATCCATCTGAGCCCAGACAGCCATGCGAGGCGGCTGGTCGCCGAACTGGCGCGCGCCTGCCCTTCGGCGCGGACCGCATGAGGCGGCGATCACGCCGCCAAGCTAACGTCACGACTACCCATGGCATGCCGGAGCGCATTGAAGCAGTCCTTGTCGATCGCGGTGCCGACGCTCTCGGAGATGATCACCAGGGCTTTGGAGATCGGCATGCTTGCCCGATAGGGTCGATAGGCGGTCAGCGCATCGAATATATCCGCCGTCGTGATGATCCGCGTTTCGAGGCCGATTTGATCGCCTTTAAGTCCGCGCGGATAACCCTTGCCGTCAAGACGCTCATGATGCGCTGCTGCAATGGGAGCAAGACCCCTAAAAGCTTCGACGCGCGACAGGATCGTCTCTGAATGCGCCGCATGCATTTTCATCGCCGCCCATTCGTCCGGATCAAGCTTGCCCGGCTTATCCAATATGCCGTTGCTGACTCCCAGCTTACCGATGTCGTGCAACAAGGCCGCGCGTTTGAGAAAGCGACGCCGTTCGGTCGAAAATCCCATCCTCTCCGCGATCATGTCCGCGAATAGCGTGACGCGCTCACAGCGCCCGTCGGTGTACGGGCTCTTGGCATCGATGACTTTTGCGAAAGCCGCCGCGATGTCGTCGAGATAGTCCTCGTCGACGGTCTTGACTTGTTGTGCGGGCTCGAGAGCGTAGATTGCCTGCCGCAGGTCGTTTGAGCGCAGTGTATCCCAGAACTCATGTCCCGGAGCGATCCGTTCGAAGGCCACCGCTACTTGCGGATCGAACCAGGTTCCAGACCGGCGTTGAACCTCTCGCCGCGCGGTCTCGGCGCCATTGCCGGCATGGAACACGTCGATGACCTGCGCCATCAGCGCGATCCGCGAATAAATGGGGATGGCGGCGCCCCGCAATCGCGCGGGCATGCCGGCGCCGTCCCAATGTTCATCGAGGTTCTGGATCCCTTTCGCCACGGCTTCCGGAAAGCGCATTTTCCGGGCGATTTCAGCGCCACGCTGGCAGCGTGCTTCGGTCAGTTCTAGGGCTATCTGGCTGCGACTTTGGAAGACTTCGACGATAGTGCGAAACCGCCTCCCCAACCCGGCCTTCAACCCGGTATGGGCCAGTACAAAGCGAAGCGTCTGCGGGAGGCTGCCGTCGATAATCTTAAAGTCGTGCCTGAAGCTCAGATCGTCAGTCAGATAGAGTTGGTGGATGCGCGCGGCATTGCTGCTGCATCCGAGATCCTTCAAGAGTAAGGTGTAAAAGAGTTCCGATATTTCGGTTTCGCGAAGGCCGATCTCCTGACCGATGCGAACCCCGATCCAACAGCAGCGGACGCAGTGCCCCGCCGGCTCGCCCCCGGCCATGTCCAACGCATGGCTGAGCGCGCTCAATAATTCGGCCAGGGGTATTTCCTGAATGTTCGTTTCTTGGATGTATGATGGGGCCATGAGAGCAATTTCCGGGTGATTGTCATGGCCGCCCTATGGCAGCCAGAAAAACAGATGTTCTGATTGCGCGCGGGGCCAGACAACCACACTTGGCTTAACGTTGAGTCTAGCGATATGCCGCATTTGTATCGACATCCCCCGGATGACGGCCTTGTTGAAGCTGAGATTGCCGCTTTCAACGGAGCGTGGCAATGACAACCCCTCGAGATGGGGACTAGCGTGCCAGAGCCCAGCGACATCGGCGCGTCGTGCGCCGGACAACGCTGATTTTCTTGGCACCATGGCGTACCTCTCCCATCGCCGAAACCACGCCGCGAAATAACGCGGTATTGGGGAAAAGTGAGTTAAACTCGTTGCGGAATTTCGGGACACTTTCTCGGCAGCCGCTTTGAAATGGCCAAACGCCGGGCTAAAACTCGAGGCGAGATAGGGATTTCCCCATGGCGATGATCGCTTCGATCCGCAGGCAGCTCACGCCCATCCATCCGGAGGGCTATATTTTTATCGCGGGATTTGCCCTCGTAACCCTTGTCCTCGGCTCGTTTATTGGCTCTCTCTTTTGGATTGGCGCGATCGCCACCGCCTGGTGCGCCTATTTCTTCCGCGACCCGGTCCGCCTCACCCCGCTCGATGAAAATCTGGTGATCTCGCCCGCCGACGGCGTTGTCTCCTCGGTTGGCTATTTCGCGCCGCCGCCGGAACTCGGCCTTGGGCCCGAACCGATGCAGCGGGTTTCGATATTCATGTCGGTGTTCGACTGCCATGTGAACCGCGCGCCTGTCGCCGGCCGGGTGACGAAGATCGCCTATCGGCCAGGCCTTTTCGTTAATGCCGATCTCGACAAGGCGAGCGAAAACAACGAGCGCAATGGCCTTGTCATCGAGGGTGGCGGCGGCCGTTTCGGCGTTGTCCAGATCGCCGGATTTGTCGCGCGGCGCATTGTCTGCCTTGTGCGCCAAGGCGAGGTCATCGGCGTCGGCGACCGGTTCGGCCTGATCCGCTTCGGTTCGCGCGTCGATGTCTATATGCCCGGCGCAGCGATACCCTTGGTGACGCAGGGATCGAAGGCGGTTGCGGGCGAGACGGCGCTCGCCGAACTTCGCTCGAATGCACCGCGGCGGAATTTCAAATCCGGTTGAACACGAGCCTAGCGCGAGGCCGGCCCTCGGCGTCTTGCCAGGCTATGCGCCAAGGGCTGACGCGCCAGCGCGACCGCCGTCCCCGCGGCCCGCGTCCGCGCCGGGGTGCCGCGGCGCCGCGGGGCCCCCTCAGGCGCGCCGCGCGCCGGGTACGTCCGCCGGCGAGGGGACGACGACGCAATGCCGCCCAATCGTGATGTTGGCCGCGATGCGCACGAGACCGCCGATCCTTGCTTCTTCCCCGATGACCGTGTTGCCCACGCCGCCGCGATCGATCGTCGCATTGGCGCCGATCTCGACGCCGTCCTGAATAATGACCCGGCCAATCTTCGGAGCCCTGGGAAGTCCCTGGGGGCCCAGGGCAACGCCGGCGTGGCCGAAATCGACACTTGGCTGACCGATGCGCACCCCCGGATGCAAGATAACCCTGTCGCCGATCAGCGCATGGGTAATCGTTGCCTGCGGCCCGATCCAACAATCGCGGCCGATGCGGACGTCCGAACCGATGACGCTGTTCGCGCTAATGATCGAACCGGAGCCGATTTCCGCGCGGGGCCCGATGACCACCCCCGGATCGACGATCACGTCTTGTTCGAGACGTGCGTCGGGATGAATTGAAGCGCCTGGATTGATTCCCGCCATGCCAAACAAGGATTTTGGCCGAACCGCTAGCGGAAACAGCCGCCGCATGGCGAGCGCGAAGCCGCGCGAGGGCGCGTCCATCACGAGCGCCAAGGTCGACTTTGGCACGAGCGGCGCGTCGCCCGGCGCAACGAAGCAGGCGGTGGCGCGGCTCGTCTCCAGAAGCATGGCGTTTTCGGGAGAATCGAGAATGGTGAGCTCGCCCGGCCTCGCTTCGTCGAGTGGCGCCACCCCGCTAATAATCGCCGATAGATCGGCGCCTTCAACGACCGCCGCGCCGGTGCAAACAACGATATCGCCGAGCGATGTCCTGGCCGCGCGTGGGAAAAACACTGGTTCGCTCATGCGAGCGTCTCCACGTCGGCCGTTCCGCGCCCTTTGAATAGGATTTGGCGAACGCGCGCGGCCGCCAAGTGCGGCGAACACCGCAAAAATCGGGCCGGACCGACGCTTTATCAGAAAGTGGTTCCGCCGGTGAAGCGGAAGAACTGAGTCTGATCGAACTGGCTCTTGGTGATGACCTTGGCAAAGTCGAAGCGGATAGGTCCGAGCGGCGACGACCAGATGATCGATCCCCCGGCGGCGGTCCGCAGCTTCGTCGAGTCGCCAGCGACGTTGATGCAAGTGCCCTGTGTGAAGTTGTTAGAATTACCCGGGCCAATAAATGCGTTAGTCGGGACGCACGGACCACCCCCTGGAGTGAAATTGGTCCGCCCCGTAAACCCGTACAAAGTCCCGGCATCGGCGAAGATAGCTCCCTTCAGGCCCAGATCCCTCGGCAGACCGAAGAGCGGGAACTGCGCTTCAAGGCTGCCGCCGAAATATTTGGTGCCGCCGAGCGGGTTGCCCTGGGGATCGCCGGACCCCACGTCGCGCGGGCCAATGCCAAACGGAGCAAACCCGCGCACCAGGCTTGGCCCGAGGTTGAAATTGTCGACGATGCGCAATCGGGTTCCGCCAAAGGCCGCCAGATCGCCGCCTTGCAAATGCACGAGCCCGACGATCTGATCGTATAGCTCGTGATAATAACGGATATCACCGGTGGTGCGGACGTAGCGTTCATCGCCGCCCGCGCCCGCGATGTCTTGCCGCAATTCGGCGAAGAAGCCGCCGGTCGGATTTCTGTTGTTGTCAAGCGAACTATAGCCAAGCGTGTAGCCGACACTCGAGGTCACGAAGGGGCCCTGCGCCTGCTTTAGCGCCAAAGAGGCTTCGCCGTTCGTCAGGCAGTTGAAAAAGAAAGTGGGCGGACCTACACCCGTCGCCCCCGACAGGACCGGCGTCACGCCGTTAAGCGGATTGTTACAATCGTCGAACGGGCGCCCGGAATTGTTGGGAATGGAGATGTCCGTGCGGTAGATCGAATATCGCGGCGAGAAGGTAATCTCCTCCGTCACGGGCAAGCCCAGGCGCAAGGTCGCCCCCGTCGTGAAGTCATTGTAAAAGGAAAACTGAAAGGCATCGGTTTTCTTCGCGTAGACATCGAAGCCCGCCGCGAGCCGTTCTCCGAGGAAATAAGGTTCCGTGAAATTGAACTCGACGCCCCGGCTGAACTGTCCTTCCGAGACCGCGAGGCGCACATATTGGCCGCGGCCCATGAAATTGGTTTCGGTCACCGAGACCTCGGCAATGAAGCCTTGTGAAGTCGAATAACCGCCAGAAAGCGACAGCGCGCCGGTCGGCTGATCCTCGACATCGACCACAACGATCACCCGGTCGGGCGTCGAACCCTGTTCGTTGGTGATCTTCACCTTCTTGAAATAGCCGAGGTTGTTCAGTCTGCGTTCGGCGCGGTCGATGAGCACCCGATTATAGGCGTCGCCTTCGCCGATTTCGAATTCGCGCCGGATCACATAGTCGCGCGTTCTGGTGTTGCCGCGCACGACAATGCGTTCGATATAAACACGCGGCCCCTCATCGAGGACGAAGGCGATGGTCACCGTACGCGTCGCCGGATCACGGTCGCCGCGGGGATGCACCTGCGTGAACGGGTAGCCGTGCTTGCCGACCTCCTTGGTCAGCGCATCGACGGTCTTTTCGACCAGGTCGCCATTATAGACTTCTCCAGCCGCGAGACGCACGAGCGGGAGCATCGAGGCTCCGTCGAGGTCCGGCAAATGCGATTCCACATTGACCGCGGCGACGGTATATTGCACTCCCTCCTCTACCGTGATCGTGACGATATAGCCGCCTTGCTCCGGGTCGAACCGCGCGTCGGAGCCGACGACGCGAAAATCGGCATAGCCGTTCTTGAGATAGAAGCGGCGGATAAGTTCGAGGTCGGAGGCGATCCTGTCGGGATCGTAGACGTCCGAGGTCTTGAAGAAAGAGAGGAAATTCATCTCCGTCGTCTGCATGAGATCGCGCAGCTTGCCGGAGGAATAGACCTGGTTGCCGACGAAATTGATCGTCTTCACACCCGTCTTTTCGCCTTCGTCTATGGTGAAGACGACATCCTGCCGGCCGTTTGGCAGATCGACAGTGCGCGCGGTTACCTTGGCCGCCGCGCGGCCGGACCGCCGATAGACATCCTTGATCCGCTCGATATCCGCGTCGACCATGGCCTGACTAAATGGCCCGCGCGATTTCGACTGGACCTCGGCCGTCAAGGTTTCTGTCTTGACCTTGCTGTTGCCCTCGAAGAAGACGCGATTGATGACATTGTTCTCGGTTACGCTTATGACAACCCGGCCGCCGGCCCGGCTCACCTTGACACTAGAAAACAATCCGGTGGCGTAGAGTTCCTTGACTCCCTTGTTGATCGAAGCCTGATCCGAGCCGCTAAAATAGGCGGAAATGGTTTCGCTGTCGATACGCTTGTTGCCTTGCACCAAGACGTTTTCCGCAAAAGCAGCGCTACTCCCGGCGCAGAGCCAAGCCAACGCGACGATTGCAACGGCGAACCGGCCTTGAAATATACGCATAAACCGCATTGTAAGATCGGTCCCCAGATCCGCGAACGCTTGACTCATTACTACGCACTAGTTTGTTGATACAACGCTATTCCACCAGAATGGTCGAGGGCTCCTCCAGTAGCCACCAAGCGTGGCTTTTACAAGGTTTGGCATGCCCCGCAAATCAAGTTTCGTCGCATTGTAGCGATTTCGGCGGAGCGTGGCAGGCAAGACACGCATCGAGGTTAGCAATCCCTTAAGGAACAGGGTTAACAATTTGCTTATTTTTCGACAAAAACAGTGTCCGCGGCAAATGCCCCTCGCCTTTCGGCCCGCGGTCGATCACCCCAAATGCATCCATTGGCGGGTCAGGCGAAGAATATCGTTGTAGGTGGCAAAGACCATCAAGCTTGTCACCAGCGTGAGGCCGACCTTGAAGCCGAACTGTTGCATCTTGTCGGTCAAAGCCTTGCCCCGAACCGCCTCCACCGCGTAATAGAGGAGATGACCGCCATCGAGGAGAGGAATCGGAAAGAGGTTCAACAATCCGACTGAGATCGACAGTATTGCGGCAAGGTTGAGCAAGTACGACGGACCGAGCTTAGCCATCGCCCCGGACATCTCGGCGATCCGGATTGGTCCAGAAAGTTGATCGGTGGATTCCTGCCCGGCCACCAAGCCTTTGAGGTAGCCGCCGGTGCGCTCGACGACATACCAGGTCTCGGATCCCGCGAGCCTGACCGAGCCGACAAGACCATAGTTCTGGACATGCCAATTTTCCGGCTTGCTTTTGGATTGGACGCCAAGGACCCCGACACGCGTGGTGCCAAAAGGAGTAGCCACGTCGCGCCGGCGCGGCGTCGCGACGAGTTCCACCAGTTTGCCGCCGCGATCGACGCTGAAAACCAGTCGCGTGTCGCCAGCGGTTTGCACGATGCGCTGCATGTCCTCGAAGCTATCGATCTTGGTCCCGTCGATCGAAACGATCCGATCGCCTGGCTGAAAGCCCGCCGCCTCGGCGGCGCTTCCAGCGGTAACGCCGTCCACCATGGGCAAGAGGATGGCGCGCCCGTTGACATAAAAGATGCCGGTGAAAATGACGATCGCCAGGAGGAAATTGGCGAGCGGGCCCGCGGCGACGATCGCCGCCCGCTTCCAGACGTTCTGCGCAACGAAGCTCACCGCCCGCTCGGCCTGCGGCATGGCCGCGACAAGATCCGCATCCGTCATCGAGGCGCCATTGGCGTCGCCGTGGAATCTGACATAGCCGCCAAGCGGGAAGGCCGCAACCCGCCAGTGGGTTCCATAGCGGTCGTCAAAGCCGAAAAGTTCCGGTCCGAAGCCAAGCGAGAAGGTATCGACCTTAACCCCACACCAACGGCCAATCAGAAAATGGCCGAGCTCGTGAAAAAAAACCACCAGGCTCAAGACAAAAAGGAAGCCCAAAATTATATACCCGGCCGACGGCCAAATACTTGTGAGGATTGACATTTGAACTCCTAGCCCTTTCTAACAATGCCTTTCGCATGACCGCGAGGACATCCCGGCTCTCGCGACGCGGTCATGCGACCACCAAAAATGCACGGTACCGGTAAACATACAGAGAACCGGATCGTTCCGTTGCGGCAGTCCCGGTTTCGCCGAGCCCGATAGCCACAAAATCGTATGCGAATCAAGGACCACGCTTGCGCGATTACCTTGACCCAAGCGGTGTCGGCGACGGCAATCCTTGTTTCCTAGGCAAGACGATACCTTGATAAGACCAACGATGATAAGTCCAACGGTCGCAAGCAACGACAAATCCGGCGCCGCTCTCGCATTTCTGCTCCTCGTTGTTAAAAAAAGACGTAAGTCGAGACGGCGCCCTTGGCCGCCATCCGCCACCCAACATAACATGCTCTGTCAAAGCATTTAGTATGCCAAAGACGGATTCGCATGATATCATTCCTAATTATTTGTCCATGTTCAATAATGGACACTTCGCGGCTGACCGGCCAAGTCGCGTGCATCGCCCCAATCATGTCACGAAACCGATTCCTCCGCGCCCCTGTTCAGGCGATGCGCTGCGGTCCTTTTCCAAAATTGGCGGCTGATCGCCGATCCTTGCTCACTGCGTCCCGGCATGCGCCGCAGCCTGCCGGGCGACAACAAAACACGATCTTTCGCGCACGGCTTCGTCCATCGCGAGCGCATCGGCAACCGATTCCGGCTCATGCGCCACTCCGTCGGCGAGCGCCGAAGTGCAAGCCTGTTCCACCATCTGGGCAATCTCGCGAAACGAAATCAGCCGCTTCAAGAAAGCCTCGACCGCGATTTCATTGGCGGCGTTCAAGACAGTTGGCAGGCCCTGCCCCGTGCGCAAGGCGCCGATCGCCACGCGCAAGGCGGGAAAGCGGTCGAAATCGGGACGTTCGAAGGTTAGCTTGCCAACGGTTGTCAAGTCAAGCCGGCGGGCGGCGGTCGCGCTTCGCTTCGGATAGGAGAGACAATGGGCGATCGGAACCTTCATGTCGGGCGCGGCGAGTCCGGCCGTGACCGAGCCGTCGGTGAAGGCGACGAGACCATGCACCACCGACTGCGCGTGCACGATGACGTCGAGCCGCGCCGCCTCGATCCCGAAAAGATAATGCGCCTCGATCACCTCCAACCCCTTGTTCATAAGCCCGGCGGAGTCGACGGTGACTTTTGGCCCCATCGACCAATTCGGATGGGCCAAGGCCTGCTCGGGAGTGGCCTTTGCAATGGCCTCGCTTGGCCATCTCCAAAATGGTCCACCAGAGGCGGTCAGCGTGATCATCTCGATCGTCTCGAGGCTTGCTTCGCCCATGGCCTGAAAAATCGCGTTATGTTCGCTGTCGACTGGAAGCAGCCTGGTGCCGGAGGCCGCGGCTTGGCGCATGAAGGGAGCGCCGGCGCAAACCAGACATTCCTTATTGGCGAGCGCGACGGTGCGTCCGGCGGAAAGCGCCGCGAAGGTCGGCTTGACCCCGGCGGTTCCCGCGATCGCTGCCATCACAATGTCTGACGGGCGGAGCGCCGCTTCGACGACCGCCTCCTCGCCCGCCGCGGGTTCGATCCCGGTGCCGGCCAGGGCTTCCTTTAATTGGGCATAGCCGCATGGGTCGGCGAGGGCCGCGAATTTCGCGCCGAGGTCTCGGGCGAGCCGAGCCAAGGCTTGCGGATCCCGCCCGCCGGCGACGGCCTCGACCCGGAAAGCGCCGCCCGCGCCGGCAATGATCTCGGCCGTCGATTTGCCGATCGATCCGGTCGCGCCGAGGATGACCACGCTACGGACGTCGCAGTCGGCCACGGGACTTTGCCGCAATCGCATGAGTTTCTCCATTCCGCATCGTTCGCTTTGATCAAAAAGCACGTTCGCGGGAGGCGGAGCAAGAGGTCACGCCAAGAAGGCCTTAAAAATCCGGCTCGAATTCGCGGACGAGAACCATCAAGCGGTTGCATGACGAAAGAAACAAACCTTCTGCCCCTTCTTTCATCATCAGAAATATTATCACGGTCAGTACCATGCCCTCCAAGAATAGCGGCAATGTAGCAATGTGTCGCCCCCAGAGGGGGCGAGAAAACGAGGGTCATGATTTGTAAAAGATTGGATTTGAGATTTCAGTCGCTGTCGCGGGAAACCGCAACCATCCATTCCTCTCATGGTGGCGACCCTCGGGCTATGACTCGGGGGTATCCGCCGTGAGTTGAATGGCGAAACCTGCCATTGACCGATGGATCATATCCAGACATTTACACATAATGGGTCTTGAGGTGTGAAAGATTGGTTCGCGTAGCGGCTGGTGCTCCGGCATGACGGAACGGTCAATTCCCGCCGATCTCATCGTCCCTTTCCCGGATTAAGACGGCCGTCAAGCGTCAGCCGCGGCGATCGCGAACCTCGCCGCGACGCATATGGCCCACCTCAAAACCAATCGAACAGTCCAGCCGCGATCGAAGCACTCCCCCGCGCACCTCCAAGAAAGGCGGCGAAGGCGGCGGCGGCGATAAATCCATCGAGGCGGTCCATGAACCCGCCGTGGCCGGGAATCAAGCCGCTCGAATCCTTTACGCCAAAGCGCCGCTTGACCCAAGATTCGAAAATGTCGCCGGCTTGCGAGACGGCGGCGGCGGCAATGCCAAGCGCGAAAAGGGGAAGCGCCCGCGACGGACCGCCAAGGCCATAAGCGCCGGTGGCGGCGCCAAGAAGAGCTCCGATGAATACGCCTATAAGCGTGCCGGACCAGGTTTTCGAGGGCGAAACCTTGGGCCAGAGTTTGGCGCCGCCGATCAGCCGGCCGCCAAAATAGGCGAAAACATCGGTGCCCCACACCGTCGCGTATAGCCAGACGATCGCTCTTGTCCCATATTCCGCCGAGCCATGCAGCGCGATAGCAGCAACAAGCAGCAGTCCCGCATAGACGACCCCGCCAAATGCCCAAATTCTCCGCCCTCGGCCCGCGGCGACAGCGAGGGCAAGCCCGCAACCGAAAAGCCAAGAGCAGGCGGTGCCAATCCAAGCCTTGCCGGCAAAGTGGGCGCTAACAATGAGCCCCAAGGCAACAAAAAAAACGCGGGGGCCGCGGTTTGGTGCCGCTATCAGATTTTGCCATTCGCAGCCGACCGCCAAGGCGGCGCCGAGCCAGATCAGATCGAAAACGAGGCCGCCCCTCCAGACCGAGACAAGCGCCGCGGCTATCAAGACAATCGCCGAGAGAACGCGCGGCAAGAGATCGGCCAAGCTCCGCCGCCCGGAAAAATTCGGCGCTGGAGGGTTTTCGCGCGGCGAATCGGCGGCATTGTTCTGCATGGCAAGCAAGCCAGGACCCGGGGCGGATAAGGATCATGTTTTTGCTGCGCCGGCCAGCAATTTACCATTCCGGTATTGCCCCGTTACGCCGCCGAAGCGGCGTTCGCGGGCTGAGAACTCCGCCAAGGCCGCCGAAAAAGCCTGCCGGTCGAAGTCCGGCCAATGCACCGGCAGGAAAACGAATTCGGAATAGGCCGCTTGCCACATTAGAAAATTCGACAGCCGCTGTTCGCCGGACGTGCGGATGATGAGATCGGGATCGGGAATGCCCGCCGTGTCGAGATGGCGCGCGAGCAGGGCCTCGTCAATTTCGGATGCCTTGATGCGGCCGGCCGCCACCTCTTCCGCCAAAGCCCGCGCCGCGGCGGCAATCTCCTGCCGGCTTCCGTAGTTGAAGGCCACGATCAAGGTAAGACCGCTGTTGGCCTTTGTCCGGTCCTCAGCTTCGTCCAGCAAGGCGCGGATATCGGGTTGCAGATTGGCGCGGGCGCCAATCACCTTGACCCTGACTCCGGACCTGTGCAACTCATTAAGATCGTTGCGGACAAAGCGCTTCAGAAGGGCCATGAGCTCGGCGACCTCCTGGACGGGCCGGTTCCAATTCTCCATCGAAAAGCTGTAAACCGTCAGATAGTCGAGCCCGAAGTCGATCGCCACGCGAACGGTTTCGCGAAGCGCTTCCAGTCCGCGCCGGTGCCCCTCGATCCGCGCCAGTCCCCGCCGCGCCGCCCAGCGTCCGTTGCCATCCATGATCACACCGACATGCGCGGGCACGCCGGTCCGGCGCCGGCGCGCGGGAAGCGCCGCCTCATCCACAACCATGGATGACATTGTCATGTCCTGGCCGCCAGCCCGTGGCATAGTCCCTTGGCGTCCTCTACCCTACGCAAGACAGCCCCTTCCGCCATACAGCGCCTCTCTCAAAAAGCCCGCGCCGCCGGGTCATCCGGCCGGCTCCGCAACAAAGGCAGCCTGTGAAACTAAACGCGCGGCTCCCTTATAACAGTTCAGAATAGCTCACACTTGCATGATTTCTGATTCCTTCGCGTTCAGCGCGGAATCGATCTCGCCGACGAATTGATCCGTTAGTTTCTGGACCTCGCTCTCGTGGCGCTTTTCGTCGTCCTCGCCGATCGCCTTATCCTTGAGCAGCTTTTTGAGCACATCTAGTCCATCGCGGCGTACATGGCGGACTGCAATGCGCGCCTCTTCGGCATATCTGTGCGCGACCTTCGCCATTTCCTTGCGCCGCTGCTCGTTGAGTTCCGGAATCCTTATCCGCAAGACTTGACCTTCGACGGTTGGAGAGAGTCCTAAATTGGCATTGCGGATCGCCTTGTCGACGGCGCCAGTCATTGCTTTGTCCCAGACGTGCACCGAAAGCATCCGCGGCTCCGGCACGCTGATTGTCGCCAGCTGATTGAGCGCCATCGTTTGCCCATAGGCCTCGACATGCACGGGTTCGACGAGACTCGCCGAGGCGCGCCCAGTGCGCAAACCTCCCAATTCATGCTTCAATGTCGCGACCGCGCCCTGCATGCGCCGGCTAAGGTCTGAAATATCGAATTCAGCGCTCATGTTGGCACCCACGGCCGTTTCCGCCCAGCCCATCCATGGGCAATGCGAGGATCGTAGCGCACTTAACCAGGCGTAACCAGAGTGGCGTAGCCGCGTCCCTCGAGGGCGGCGAGGATCGCGCCGGACTCTCTTATAGAGAAGACGATTATGGGAATTCCGTTCTCGCGCGCAAGCGCGAACGCGGCGGTGTCCATGACCGCGAGGTTCTTGGCGATGGCTTCGTCATGAGTCAAGCGATCGTAGCGAGTCGCGGCCGGATCGCGCTTGGGGTCCGCCGAATAGACTCCGTCAACCTGCGTCGCCTTCATAATGAGATCGCAGGAAAGCTCGGCGCCGCGCAAGGCCGCGCCGGTATCGGTTGTAAAGAATGGATTGCCGGTGCCGCCAGCGAGAACCACGATGCGATTCTTGCCAAGATGACGCAATGCCGCCTGGCGCGAATACGCCTCGCAAACCGCGGGCATTGGCAAAGCCGACAGGGTCCGCGCCGCCTGGCCTTGCTTCTCGATCGCATATTCGAGGGCAAGCGCGTTCATCACCGTAGCCAACATGCCGATCGAATCGGCGCGGGCCCGCTCGATGCCCTTGTTGGCGCCTTCGATGCCGCGAAAAAAATTGCCGCCGCCGACGACCACCACGACCTCGACTTCGCGCGTCGCGACCTCCTTCAGGTCCGTCGCAATCCGGGCGAGCGTATCTTGGTCAAGACCATGACTTCGCGCGCCCATCAAGGCTTCGCCTGAGAGCTTGACGACGATCCGCCGCCAAGCCGGATATTTCGGCGGAAACTTGGTTTCGCCCGGTCCGGTCATCGGCTCCCCTGGTTCCTTGCCCGCCGCACCCATTCGATTGCGAACGCCCGTTCCGCGCTTCGCCGTCTTAAAAACCACGAGTCGCGGATGACGCCCCATGGCGCCTCTCTCTAAAGATTTTTCGCCAATATCTCACCGTAAAACAAATAAATTAAAGTTCATGATCGATTCAACCGTCCTGTGGGGCCGTTCAGGTCCGCCTTCGCGGTGTATCGTTGAGTCCCTCCCGCCGTGCCGCCGGAGCCGGGCCAAACGCGCCGCGTCCCTGGTTCGCGCGGCCGAGTCCGCCGCTGCGTCGGCCTGTTTTGCAAAATCCCAAGAATTGGCCATATTCGATGAGAGTGCTGGAATCAGATGGGTGGAGGTTGGAAAATGCATGGTGTTGGCGAGGCGAAAATGTCCGGCAATTTGCCTTGCCCGCTCTTTCGGCGGCGCCGCTGCGCGGCGATCATCGCTGGCCTTGGATGGTTTGCTTTGTGCGTGTCGCTCTACTTCGACGTTCACGGGGCGGTCGTCAAGAACCTGTCGATCCCGGTCATTCTTATCAATTTCTTCAGCTATTTCACGACCGAGACCGTTCTCCTTATCACCCTCGCGCTCACGATTTTTTGCACCCGGCCGCAAGCGGAGCAATTTCTGACTAGGCCAAGCGTCCAGTCGGCGCTTGCCGTTTATATTATAGTTGTCGGCGGAGTCTACGCGGTGCTGTTGCGGAATTTATGGCATCCGCATGGGTTGCAGATTTTGACCAACTTCGTGCTGCACGATGCGATGCCAGTCCTCTATCCCATGTATTGGCTGGTGTTATTGCCCAAGGGCAGGTTGCGATGGAGCGCTCCCGCCTGGTGGGTCGTCTACCCGGTCCTGTATTTCCTCTATAGCATGCTGCGCGGCGCGACCGACGGCACCTATCTTTATCCTTTCATCGACGCTAGCCAGCTCGGGGTTGTCCGGGCCTGGGTGAACGGAACCCTATTGCTGGCCGTCTTTTTTTGCCTCGGTATCGTTTTGACTGCCATCGACCATGCTCTGGCCTCCGTTGAGAGCGGGCGACGCGGGCTTGGCAGGGCAGCCGAACTCTGACAAATAGGGCCTTGGCGGTTCATTCTCTGGCTTCCTCACGCTTCCTCCGGCTTCAAAGGGACGCCATGGCCGTAGCGCAGACGGGGACAACACCCGCAAGAAACGGCGTCCACTTTCCATCGACGCGTTTGTCGCCGGAGGTCCGCGCACTGTAGCGACTTTCTGGCCTCGCCGTGCGGCAAGGGCAACGGCTCCGCCTTGTGCAAGGAAAAGAATGGTGGCAAGGTTGGGCTCGCAGCAGTAGCTATCCGGGGAACGTCGGTTAGAAAGGGACGGCATGAATTGCGACCCTAACACATATCCATTTTTGGGATATTTTTGCATTGAACGAAACGTAAACATAAGTACGGTTATCGCAATACTCTTGTTTATCCTAGGATACGTGCTTGCAAAGTTAATAGAAAGAAACAATTCGAAGAAACTTAGAAAAAAATATCTTGTTGCTTTAGTTCAAGAAATTGACACTAACGTTGATGTATTAAAAAAGACTTTTGATTCTATGCCACCCCGCTCCGTTATTGAAGACTTCATAGCGAAGGGATTACCAGAGAAGCTGCACAATCGCCCTCTTTTAACCACGACGTATAGCACCATTGTATTTAGCTCAAGCCCCGACGTACTTAGGGACTTGGACTACCTATTAATAAAAACAATCATTCAATTTTATGGGAGACTTGATACTATAAAAACTGACGTAGGGTCAATAGAATACAAAGCCTATGAAACTATTTCTCCGGAAGGGCGCATTGGCCTTATTGAGTTCATCCGAAAATCGATTGAGTTTGCAATGGCCGAAGGGAAAAATGCTAGTGACGGAATTTCCATGTACCTACGGCTCGCCCTTTAGCCTCCACATGTGCGGAAAGACATTTATTGCACGTGGGCAATGCAATTTCGCGCCGACCTACCGAAGTGTATGACAGACGACCACGAGCGAGATGCGCGTCTCTCGATAGCCTGTAATCTGGAAATCATCGCGCGATCAGCGCCCCCTCTTCGCCAATTATGGTGGATTGAGCCCTGAAGGTTGCACAAACACATTGGCACTGCGCGAGTTGCACCTCGCCTCTCGCGCCAGGTTCTGCTCGGAACATCAGATAAAACAAATCAGTCGGGTCATGGTAACCTCCTACGATGACGATACAGGTATTATGCTCAAGGATCCAGATATAGGGTATTTTGCTCAAGGATGCAATGCTGGAGCGCTCCTCAATCCCGCATTCGCCCGATGACGTGCTGGCATGGGCGGAGCGGGATTGGCAGGACAGACGAACTCTGACAAATAGATCCGTCAACGCTGCCCGGAACGGTTTCAAATCAACGAGAGCGTCATGACCAAGAAACTTTTGTTCCTGTTGGACACCGATCCGGCGCCGAGCGTCTTTGACACGGTCGTCGGCTACGACGGCGGCGCCGATCACGTTATCGGCTATGGCGGCGTGACGCCGGAAAGCGCCGCCGCGCTCGTCGATGGAACGATCTACACGCGTGGCCCCAAGGAAAAGCAATCTACCGCGATTTTCGTCGGCGGCGGCGGCATGATCGCCGGCGAGGCGGTGTTCGAGGCGGTCAAGCAGCGCTTTTTTGCGAATTTCCGGGTGTCGGTGATGTTGGACAGCAATGGCTCCAACACCACGGCGGCCGCCGGCGTCGCGCTTCTCGCCAAAGCTAAGCCGCTTGCCGGCAAGAAAGCGATCGTGCTCGCCGGCACGGGTCCGGTCGGCATGCGCGCCGCGGCGATGCTGCATATCGAAGGCGCCGCAGTCGCGATCACCTCGCGCTCGAAACAGCGTGCGGATGCCGCGGCCAAGGCCATCAACGAACGTTTCGGCTTTGCGCCGGCGCCGATCGAGGCTTTCGACATTGAAGCCCGCGCGGCGGCGGTCAAGGGTGCGCAAGTCGTGTTCGCCGCGGGCGCCATCGGCGTCCCATTGCTCGACGAAAAAGACTGGCGGAATGACCCGACGATCGAACTGATCGCCGATTGCAACGCGCAGCCTCAGCTCGGCATCGGCGCCATCGAGGCGACGGACAAGGCAAGAGAGCGGCACGGAAAAATCGTGTTCGGCGCGCTGGGACTAGGCGGCCTAAAACTGAAACTGCACCGCGCTTGCATCGGTCAGCTGTTCGAAAGCTCCGATCAGGTGCTCGATGCCGAAAATATCTACGCGCAAGCCAAGGCCCTGGCGTGACTTTTGCGGACCGCCGCTACCATGACCACGAATAGTTCCATCGCGTCCTTTCTCGACGATCTCGCCAGCGAACGTCCGACGCCCGGCGGCGGCGGCGCGGCGGCGCTGTCTGGCGCCATCGGCGCGGCGCTCGTCTCCATGGTTGCCAATCTCACCATCGGCAAGAAGAACTACGAAGCGGTCTCGGAAGAGATCGAGGCCGTGAACGCCAAGGCGACAGCGCTGCGTGCCGAGCTGACCGGCGCGATCGAAGAGGACGTCGTGGCGTTCAATGCCGTGATGGGCGCCTATGGGCTTCCGCGCGCGACCGACGAAGAGAAAGCCCGGCGCACCGCCGCGATTCAAGCCGCCTTGAAGGAAGCGACGCAGGCACCCTTGCGCGCCGTCAAAGCCTGTTTCGAGGTCATTCGCGTTTCCGCCGTCGCGGCGGAAAAAGGCAATTTTAATGTGATCAGCGACGCCGGGGTCGCCGTGCTTTGCGCGAACGCCGGTCTGCGGAGCGCGGCGCTAAACGTGTTCATCAACGCCAAGGCGATCAAGGATCGCGATTTCGCCGAGAAGCGGGTCGCCGAAGTCGATGCGCTGCTCGCGCAGGCGGCGGCGGCGACTGAATCCGTTTATCGGACGGTCAGAACCAAGATCGGCGCGTAGGGTCGCGGGATCACTCCCGTGCCCGGCGGGGTCGGACCAATGACGTTCGCAATGGTGATGCGGACTACGCTCCTCGCAACATCAATCGAGATTGCTGCCCTCGCCCAGGCGCGGCCGCTTGCGAGCTTTGGGAGGCGTGCGAGGTCGCTCCTCGTCACCCGCCGGTCAGCGGGCGCAAATCGCGGACCAAATGGCGCGCCGGGTTCCGCTTCGAGGGGACATTTCACGCTTTAAGTTGTTGAACGGACCGGTCTCCGATTGACACGGCACCGCCGCTTGATAAACTGATGAAGGTTGACGATATATGACAAACGGTGAAGATTGACGATGCATCGCTAGAGATTCAAGCTTTCTGTGTTCTAGCCCTGGGTTAATGCCAGCCCAGGAGTTTCGCTTTGTTATTAAGTTATTAAGCACATGGAACCCCGGGAGCGGTGCCGTGAGCGGCGACAAAGAGCTTAACGCCTTGATCGACTTGATCTACGAGGCCGTGCTCGACAATGATCTCTGGCCGAGCGTGCTGAGAAAGCTTGCCGACGCCGTTGGCGCGGCGCATGCCGCGATGCCGACCTTGGACCGGCGTGCCAAAATATTCGCCACCATTGCGCCGTGCGACGATCCCGATTTGATCGCCTTGTACAAAGAATATTGGGCGTTCCACGATCCGCTCTTCGGGCGAGCCATACTCCGCCCGGTGGGGGAAATCTATACTCTCGATAGCCTCATGCCGCGGGAGGAGTTCGCCGCCACGCCGGTTTTTAACGAGTGGTGGCGGCCGGCCCAGTATAGTCTCGCGACGGCAGGCACCAATTTGGTGGCCGGAGATCAGTTTTCAGCCCTGGTCTGCGTTTCCAACGCCCCTGGCAAGGATTCCCTGACCGACAAGCAGTTACGTCACTTCGAAACCATTGCGCAGCATCTCGGCAGGGCTGTCCGCATAAATCGCCAGCTTTGGAAGCTGGAGCTCGCGAATCTCGCCGTTACCGAGAGAATCGAGATGCTGCCAGACGGTGCTTTGCTGGCCGACGCGTCGGGAAGAGTGGTACTCGCGAATGCCGCGGCGAAAGCGATGCTTGACGCCCGCGACGGAATATTTCTGTGCGATGGGCGTCTTGCCGTTGCAGGCAGCCCCGATGCATTGCAAAAGCTGGTGGCCTCATGCGCGCGAAGGTCCGCGGGGATTGGCGGTCCTGGCGGGGAACTCAAAGTGCCGCGCGATCTCTCCCGATCGCCGCTCCATGTGACGATCGCGCCGCTTCGATCCGAAGCGCGGCTCCCGGAGATTCCTTGGCTCGGATTTGGCAGTCCGGTCGCCATTGTCACGGTGACCGACCGAGATCTCGACCGGCGGCGGCGGCAGATTAATTTGCGCCGTCGTTTTGACCTGACCTCTACGGAGGCTGCGCTCGCTGCCGAGATTCTGAGGGGCGATGGCCGCAAAGCGGCCGCGCGCCGGTGCGGTATTTCGGATGCAACGGCGAAAACTCACCTCGCGCACATTTTCGGGAAGACCGGAACGCACCGGCAGGCCGAACTCGTCCGTTTTCTGCTCGACGCCGCCGATGCGAGGGGTATGGAAACATAAGCGCTTCAGGCAATACGGGCGCTTCGGCTCGTCGCAACGAGATGCAAAGGTCGCCGCAGTTATCACGCGCGCGGATTTGCATGGAACATTTTCCCAAGTTGAACGTTTGGGGACTGCCGTAAATGTGAACGCGGGGGTAGCTTTCCTCGATCGAAGATGTATTGTTAGTGCAAAACGATACCCACTTCGCTTACAACTATGCGGTCGAGACCTTTGCCATGACCAAGGAAGATGAACTTCGGGCCGCGATAGATTTGATCTACGAGGCCGTGCTCGACGACACTCTCTGGCCAATCGCGTTGACAAGGATTGCCAATGCTATGGGGACGGCGCAGATTGGCTTGCTCAGCTTGGACCGTCGCGCCCGTACCTATGATTCTATTGCGCCGCGTACCGATCCGGTCATGGACGCGATCTTCAAGAAATATTGGGCCTTCCATAATCCGCTTTGGCCCCGCACGATCTCGTGGCCGGCCGGCGAGGTATTCCTGCTCGATAGCCTGATTCCGCGAAAGGACTTCGTCGCTACCCCCTTCTTCAACGAGTGGATGCGCCCGGCCGAGTTCTCAATTGCGTCGATGGGTGCCAATTTGCACGTCGGGAAAGAGATTTCGACAATGTTCTCCGTTGCCAATGCGCCCGGAAATGATGAAATAACTGGCGAGCAGACACTTATCTTCAAAGCCGCGCTACGGCATATCGACCGCGCCGTTCGCATCCATCGTGAGCTTCGGTTGCGCGATCTCGACCGTGATACGGCGCCTGACCGGCTTGAGCGCTTGCCCCGGGGCGTGATGCTGGTGGATGGCGCCTCGAGGGTGGTTTTTGCCAATGCGGCGGCCCGGGCGCTGCTCAATTCGGCCGGCGGCCTCGCTCTCGAGGCTGGCTGCCTTCGCAGCACCAACGGTTCGGACGCTCTTCTGCAAGGATTGATCGTCTCCTGCAAGCGTAAGGCCCACGCACGACACGGTCCCGGCGGAGGAATTTCGATTCGCGTCGGCCCGCGCCGATCACTGCGTGTAACGGTGACGCCGCTGCGGGCCAAAGGCACCGTCGCAGAACTTCCCTGGCTCGGCTTGTGCATTCCCGTGGCCATGGTCACGGTAGCCACTCCCTCGACGGAAAAATCACTCGTTTGACCGCCGGGATGTCATCCGCCGGTCAGCGGGTGCAAATCGCGGACCATGGCTTTCATCCGCTCGTCGAGCACATGGGTATAGATTTGCGTCGTCGAAATATCGGCGTGGCCGAGCAATTCCTGCACGACACGCAAATCCGCGCCGTTTTGCAAAAGATGGCTGGCGAAGGCATGCCGCAGCACATGCGGACTTATCCGCGCTCCTGCGATCCCCGCGGCGGCGGCGCAGGCCTTGAGATCGCGGGCGAA
>JBOHJV010000048.1:0-20334 GCA_050728695.1 Methylocella sp.
GCGAAATGCTTGGCCGAACCCTCGTGACGGCACAGACCGGCCCCGCCGGCAAGCAGGTCAACCGGATTTATCTCGAGGAAGGCGCCAATATCGGCAAGGAGTTCTATCTTTCCCTCCTCATCCATCGATCCGTGAGCCGCGTCGCTTTCGTTGTCTCGACCGAAGGCGGCACGGACATCGAGGAAGTGGGGCGCGATACGCCGGAAAAGATCGCCAGTTTCACGGTCGATCCGGCAACCGGGATCATGCCGCACCACGGCCGGGCGGTAGCCAATTTCCTCGGCCTTTCCGGTGGCCTCGCCCAACAGGCGGAAAAGCTGACCTCGCAGCTTTACGCGGCCTTCGTCGCCAAGGATATGGCGATGCTTGAAATCAACCCGCTGATCGTCTCGGCGGCGGGCGAGCTCAAATGCCTCGACGCCAAAATCTCGTTCGACGACAACGCGCTTTACCGGCATCCGGAGGTCGCCGCCCTGCGCGACGAAACCGAGGAGGACGCCAAGGAAATCGAGGCGGCGAAACATGACTTAAATTATATCGCGCTCTCCGGCGCGATCGGCTGCATGGTCAATGGCGCCGGTCTTGCCATGGCGACAATGGACATCATCAAGCTTTACGGCGGCGAGCCGGCGAATTTCCTCGATGTCGGCGGCGGCGCCACCAAGGACAAGGTGGCGGCAGCGTTCAAGATCATCACCGCCGACTCAAGAGTCAGAGGGATTCTGGTGAATATTTTCGGGGGGATCATGAAATGCGACATCATCGCCGAGGGCGTCATCGCCGCGGTGGAAGAGGTGGGCCTCAAAGTGCCACTCGTCGTGCGGCTCGAAGGCACGAAGGCCGATGCCGGCAAGAACATCATCGCGCGCTCTGGCCTCAACGTCATCCCGGCCGACGACCTCGACGATGCCGCGAAAAAAATTGTCGCGGCCACCGGAAAGGCGTGAGCCGATGCCGATCCTCGTCAACAAGGATACTAAGGTCATTTGCCAGGGCTTTACCGGCAAGAATGGCACCTTCCATTCCGAACAGGCGATCGCCTATGGCACCAGAATGGTCGGCGGCGTCTCGCCTGGCAAGGGCGGCGCGACCCATCTTGGCCTGCCGGTGTATGATACCGTCGCCAAGGCGCGCGCGGCGACCGGCGCGGGGGCGAGCGTCGTCTATGTTCCACCACCTGCCGCGGCCGACGCGATCTGCGAGGCGATTGACGCCGAAATGCCGCTGATCGTCTGCATCACCGAAGGGATTCCGGTGTCTGACATGATCAAGGTCAAACGTGCCCTTTGTGGCTCGAAATCGAAGCTGATCGGGCCGAACTGCCCCGGTGTAATGACCGCCGGAGAATGCAAGATCGGCATCATGCCGGGCAATATTTTTAAGCGCGGCTCGGTTGGAATTGTCTCTCGCTCGGGGACCTTGACTTACGAGGCTGTGTATCAATCGACGCAGGAAGGGCTCGGCCAGACGACCGCGGTCGGCATCGGCGGCGATCCGGTCAAGGGCGCCGACTTCATCGAAATCTTGGAATTATTCCTGGCCGATGACGCCACCAAATCCATCGTCATGATCGGCGAGATTGGCGGCTCGTCCGAGGAAGAAGCCGCGCAATTCATCGCCGGCGAGGCGAAGCGCGGCCGCAAGAAACCGGTCGTTGGCTTTATCGCGGGGCGCACCGCGCCGCCCGGCCGGCGCATGGGTCATGCCGGCGCGATCATCGCCGGCGGCAAGGGCGGCGCCGAAGACAAAATCGCGGCGATGGAAGCCGCCGGCATTCGCGTGTCGCCGTCCCCCGCAAGGCTCGGCAAAACCCTTGCCGAGATGCTGCGCGGATGAGCCAGGCCTTGAGAATTGCACGGGGCGTCCGCATGTTATGGACAAGGTGCGGGCAACCGGGCCGGCCAGCCCAGGCTTGGGTTTTTGGCGGAAACGAACGCACCGCCGGCGCTCGCTTTGTTTTGGAACCACGCATATTTTCGTTCGCCCAACAATGCGCACGTGGATGAATTTTGAATGAAATGCGGGTTTGAATGAATTGGCGGGTTTTGAAGATTTCGGCTCGAAGGAGATGACGATGGCGCGCCAGGATACGAATGGAAATGCCAATGGTTCTGCCGGCGGCCCGGGCAGCCGCTCGGCCGCCAATTCCGCCTTCGCGCGGACGTCGTTTCTTGATGGGGCGAACGCCGCGTACGTCGAACAACTCCAGGATAGCTTTCTGCGCGATCCGGCTTCTGTCGACCCCTCGTGGCGCGAATTCTTCACGCAGATGAAAGACGACAGCGCCACGATCGCGAAGGGAGGGCAAGCGCCGCGCTGGAAGCGGCCCGGCCGGCCGGCCGCCGACGGTGAACTGATTTCGGCGCTCGACGGCAATTGGACGCAAGCCGAGGTGCGGATCGGCGCCAAGCTTGAGGCGAAAGCAGGCGAGGACGCTTCTCTGTCCCCCGGCGAGCTCCAACGCGCGACCCGCGATTCGGTGCGGGCGTTGATGATGATCCGCGCCTATCGCATGCGCGGCCATCTCCACGCCAATCTCGATCCGCTTGGCATCGAGCCCCCGAAAGATCACGAAGAGCTGCATCCTTCCGCCTACGGGTTCACGGAGTCCGACTACACCCGGAAAATTTTCATTGATGGCGTGCTTGGGCTCAAATTCGCGCCCATTCCTGAAATGTTGAAGATCCTGCGCCGCACCTATTGCGGCACTATCGGATTCGAATTCATGCATATTTCAGATCCCGCCGAAAAGAGTTGGCTGCAGCGGCGGATCGAAGGCCCGGACAAGGAAATAACGTTTACCAACGAAGGCAAGCGCGCAATTCTCAACAAGCTCGTCGAATCGGAGGGGTTCGAGCATTTTCTCGCCATCAAATACACGGGCACGAAGCGCTTCGGTCTCGACGGCGGCGAAGCCATGATCCCGGCGCTGGAGCAAATTATCAAGCGCGGCGGCGCCTTGGGGGTCCAGGACATCGTCATCGGCATGGCGCACCGTGGCCGCCTCAATGTCCTTTCCCAGGTCATGGGGAAGCCGCACAAGGCGATTTTCAATGAATTCAAGGGCGGCTCCTTGACGCCAGACGACGTCGCGGGTTCGGGCGACGTCAAATATCATCTCGGCGCCTCATCCGACCGCGCCTTCGATAACAATAGGGTCCATCTTTCGCTGACCGCGAACCCGTCGCATCTCGAGATCGTCGATCCCGTCGTCCTCGGCAAGGTGCGCGCCAAGCAAGATCAACTGCACGATGTCGTCGAGCGCACGAAAGTATTGCCTCTCCTCATTCATGGCGACGCGTCGTTCGCGGGTCAGGGCGTGATCGCCGAATGTTTCGGGCTTTCCGGGCTCAAGGGATACCGGACCGGAGGGTCGATTCACTTTATCATTAACAATCAGATTGGCTTCACCACCGCGCCGCGCCATTCGCGGTCCTCGCCCTATCCATCGGATACGGCCAAAATGATCGAGGCGCCGATCATTCACGTCAACGGCGACGATCCGGAAGCCGTCGTCTATGGCGCGAAGATCGCGATCGAATTCCGGCAAAGATTCCATAAGCCGGTGGTCATCGACATGTTCTGCTATCGCCGGTTCGGCCACAACGAAGGCGACGAGCCCGCGTTCACCCAGCCGGTGATGTACAAAAAAATCCGCTCGCACAAGACGACGCTCCAAATCTATACCGAAAAGCTCGTCGCTGAGGGCGTTTTGACCGATGGCCAGGTCGCGAAGCTGCAAGCGAATTGGCGCCATCACCTCGAAACCGCGTTTGAAGCCAGCCAATCCTTTAGGCCGAGCAAGGCCGATTGGCTCGATGGCCGCTGGGTGGGTCTCAAGCCGGCGGAGACGGGGGCCGAGGACGATCGCCGCGGCCGCACCGGCGTCGACCGCGTGCGGCTCACCGAAATCGGTCTTCGCTTTACTTCGGTCCCGGAAGGATTCAACGTCCACCGCACCATCCGGCGCTTGCTCGACAATCGCCGCAAGATGGTCGAGACCGGCGAGGGCATTGACTGGGCCATGGGCGAGGCGCTCGCTTTCGCGACTCTTGTCGATGAAGGCTATCCGGTGCGCCTTTCCGGCCAGGACACCGAGCGCGGCACTTTTTCGCAACGCCACGCCGCCCTGATCGACCAGGAAACGGAAGCGCGCTACGTCCCCTTGAACAATATCCGCGACGAGCAGGCGCGTTTTGAAGTCCTCAATTCGATGTTGTCGGAAGAAGCGGTGCTTGGGTTCGAATATGGCTATTCGTCATCCGAACCCAATGCCTTGACCGTTTGGGAAGCTCAGTTCGGCGATTTCGCCAATGGCGCGCAGGTATTGTTCGATCAATTCATTTCGGCCGGCGAACGCAAATGGCTGCGGATGTCGGGTCTCATCTGCCTCCTGCCGCATGGCTACGAAGGCCAGGGGCCGGAACATTCCTCGGCGCGGCTTGAACGCTATCTGCAATTGTGCGCCGAGGACAATATGCAGGTGGCGAATTGCACGACGCCCGCGAATTATTTCCATATTTTACGGCGTCAGTTGTGGCGCGACATCCGCAAGCCGCTCATCCTGATGACGCCGAAATCGCTGCTGCGCCACAAGCGCGCTATCTCAAAGCTCGATGAGTTTACTATCGGCACCTACTTTCATCGGCTTTTGCTCGATGACGCCGAACAATCACCGGGCGGGACAATCGCCCTCGTGGAAGACGCCAGGATGCGCCGGGTGGTGTTGTGTTCCGGGAAAGTCTATTATGATCTTCTCGAAGAGCGCGAAAAGCGGGGCATGAACGACGTCTACCTCCTGCGTGTCGAGCAGCTTTATCCCTTCCCGCTCAAAGCCCTTGTCGCGGCATTGTCGCGATTCAAAGGGGCCGAAGTTTTCTGGTGCCAGGAGGAGCCAAAAAACATGGGCGCCTGGAATTTTGTCGATCCTTACCTCGAATGGGTGCTCGGCCAGGCGGGCGGCAAAACCAAGCGGCCGCTTTATGCCGGCAGGCCCGCGTCGGCCTCGACCGCGACCGGGTTGATGTCGCAACATTTGGCCCAGCTCAAAACTTTCATGGATCATGTTTTTGCGGCTTGATCGGCAGGGCGCCGGTTTCCGATTTGATGAACTCGAAAGAAAGCCGGATAGCTTTGGGCGGGACATATGGCAACTGAAATCCTTGTGCCGGCTTTGGGCGAATCGGTGACTGAGGCAACAGTCGGACGCTGGTTCAAGAAGGCAGGCGAGCCGGTCAAGGCGGACGAACCAATCGTCGAGCTTGAAACGGACAAGGTAACGCTCGAAATCAACGCGCCGGCGTCCGGCGTCCTGGCTGCAATCGCCGTTAGGGATGGCGAGACGGTTAGCGCCGGGGCTGTTCTCGGCCAGATCGGGGACGCCGCGTCGGCCGCGCCCGCCAAGGACGAAGCCAAGCCGGTACCGCCATCGGCGGCGCCTGTAGATCCGGCGCCCGCCCTAACGCCCGCCCAAGCCACGCCTTCCCCGCTAGCAATGCCTGCCTCTCCCTCCGCGGCAAAAATCGCCGCCGATCATGGCTTAGATCCCGCCGTCGTGAATGGATCCGGCAAGCGCGGCCAGGTCCTTAAGGGCGACGTTCTCGATTATGTTGCAAAGCCCCCGGCCTCCGCCCCCCCTGCGCCGCCGCCGGCTTCGGCGCCCGCCCCGGAGGTGAGTCGCGAGGAGCGGGTGCCGATGACGCGGCTGCGCCAGACGATCGCGCGGCGCCTCAAGGACGCCCAAAATACCGCCGCCATGCTGACGACCTTCAACGAGGCCGACATGACGCAAGTCATGGCCCTGCGCGCCCGCCACAAAGACTCGTTCGAACAGAAGCACGGCGTAAAGCTCGGATTCATGGGGTTTTTCGTGAAGGCTTGCGCCGGCGCGCTAAAGGAGGTGCCCTCCGTCAACGCCGAGATCGACGGCGCCGATATCGTCTACAAAAATTACTATCACTTCGGCGTCGCGATCGGCACGGACAGGGGCCTCGTCGTGCCGGTCGTGCGCGATTGCGACAGATTGAGCTTCGCTGAGATCGAGAAGACGATCGCTGATCTGGGCAAGCGCGCCCGCGCGGGCCAGCTCAGGATCGAGGAGATGCAGGGGGGCACCTTTACCATCACCAACGGCGGCGTATACGGCTCGTTGATGTCGACGCCGATCCTCAATGTGCCGCAGTCGGGTATTTTGGGGATGCACAAAATTCAAGAGCGGCCGGTGGCGGTCGCGGGCAAGATCGAGATTCGCCCGATGATGTATCTCGCGCTCACCTACGATCACCGCATCGTCGACGGCAAGGAGGCTGTGACTTTTTTGCTCCGGGTCAAGGAGGCGCTTGAGGACCCCGCGCGGCTGGTGCTGGATTTGTGAATGAGCGAGTTCATATGGATGACCTCCGTTGAGCCTGTCCTCAATGGCGTCGCCAAGATCATTTGGCTCGACGGGTATGAAGCCGTGGTCGATCTGCGTCCGGTCCTCGCCGAAGGAGACCCGTTTGCATTTCTTCGCAGTCAGCCCGATCGCTTTCGCGCGGTGCAACTCGCCGAGTTCGGGCACGCGATCTATTGGCTCGACGATGTTGGAGACGATATCGATTTCGGATCGGGCTCCCTGCGCCGCCGTGCCGAACGCCAAGCTGAAATCCTCCGTCTCGCCAGCTAACGGCTGAAAGCTCCCATGACCTACGATCTCGTCGTCATCGGCACCGGACCCGGCGGCTATGTCTGCGCGATCCGGGCGGCGCAGCTCGGCCTCAAGGTCGCGGTCGTCGAAAAGCGCAAGACGCATGGCGGCACTTGCCTCAACATCGGCTGCATACCCTCGAAGGCGTTGCTCCATGCCTCGGACAAATTCGCCGAAGCCGCGCATGAGCTTGCCGCCTTCGGGGTGATCACCGGCAAGCCAAAACTCGATCTCGCGGCGATGATGAAACATAAGGACGAGACGGTCGCCGCCAATGTCACCGGCGTCGGCTTTCTGTTGAAGAAGCACAAGATCGACGCTTTTTTCGGGCTCGGCACGATCGCGGCGCCGGGCGCGATCGACGTGAAGGCAAACGACGGCTCAACCCAAAAGCTCGAAACCAAAAACATCGTCATCGCCACCGGCTCGGATGCCGCGCGGCTTCCGGGCATCGAGATCGACGAGAAGACGATTGTCTCCTCGACCGGAGCGCTTTCGCTCGAAACGGTGCCGCAAAACCTTCTTATTGTCGGGGCGGGCATCATCGGGCTCGAAATGGGCTCGGTCTGGGGCCGCCTTGGCGCGGCAGTGACCGTCGTCGAATATTTGGACCGCATTCTGCCAGGGTTCGACGCCGAAGTTGGAAGACAATTTCGGCGGATGCTGGAGAAACAAGGCTTTGGTTTCCATCTCGGCCATAAGGTGACAAGGATCGATAAAGCGAAATCGGGCTTGCAAATTAGCATCGAGCCTTCGGGCGGGGGCGAAGCTTCCAAGCTCGCCGCCGATGCCGTGCTGGTCGCGGTCGGCAGGCGTCCCGTCGTCGAAGGGCTCGGCTTGGACGCTCTCGGCGTCGCGCTGAATCGTGGCCGGGTCGTGATCGACGATCGTTTTGCGACTAATGTCACAGGGATCTATGCGATCGGCGATGTCGTGCGCGGCCCCATGCTCGCGCATAAGGCGGAGGATGAAGGGATCGCGGTCGCCGAGATTGTCGCGGGCCAACATGGTCATGTGAATTACGAGGCGATTGCCTCCGTCGTCTACACCATGCCAGAAATTGCTTCCGTTGGCGTAACCGAGGAAGAGCTTCAAGCCAAGGGTGTTGCCTACAGAACCGGAAAATTCCCGTTCGCCGCGAACGGCCGCGCGCGGGCGATGCGGCGAACGGAAGGTTTTGTGAAGATCCTGGCCGACGCTTCGTCCGATCGCGTGTTGGGTGTTCACATCATCGGCGCGGGGGCGGCCGAACTCATCGCGGAAGCCTGCGTGCTGATGGAATTCGGCGGCTCCGCGGAGGATTTGGCCAGAACCTGCCACGCGCATCCGACGCTGTCGGAAGCGGTGCGCGAAGCAGCGCTCGCGGTGGATAAAAGGGCGATCCATATTTGACGCGCCGCCGCGCCCTTACGGCAAGTTTTCGTGCGGTCCATCCGCTTTCGGCGCGACTCTCCCCAAATGTTTCGCGCGAAACCTTTTCGGTAGGATTGACGTTCCTGATACCCAGACGAGACTTGCCGTTAGTGGGGGAATCAGGAGCGTATCCATGAAATATGTGAATATGAATGTCCCGCGCGATTGCGGCATAAGATACGGAGCATTGGCTCTCGCTTTGCTCTTTGCCTGTCCTGCCTTGGCTTACAAGGGCGAAAAGCTCGCCAAGGACGCGAAGGTTAGCATTGCCGAGGCGCGCGCCATTGCTCTGAAAGCGCATCCGGGCAAGGTCACGGACGAGGAATTGGAACGTGAAGCCGGAGGAACCGGCTTACGTTATTCGTTCGACATCAAAAGTCGAAGTTCCACGCAGGAGGTTGGCGTTGACGCTCGAACGGGACGCGTGCTGGAGAACGCCAAAGAGGGTAAGAATCCCGATTAGGGAATTCGATAAGAGGAATCGGCTCTGTTCCGCGGGCCAACTTCCACTTCCGCGACGATGGATTTCCGCATGCCGGATCTGCCGGCTGGCACGATGAGCAAAGTACCCGAAGTCACGCTCGGGTTTTGGGTCATCAAGGTGCTTGCGACGACATTGGGAGAGACCGGCGGCGATTCCGTAACAATGTCGATGCAGCTGGGCTATGCGATTGGCAGCTTCATCTTTATCGGCATTTTCGCCGCCGCCGTCGTCGCGCAAATTTTGGCGAAGGCATTCCATCCCTTCCTGTATTGGGTGACGATCGTCGCGACGACAACCTTGGGCACAACGATGGCGGATTTCGCCGATCGCTCGCTCGGCATCGGCTATTTCGGCGGATCGTCGATTCTGTTCACGGGGCTGATTGCCTCCCTCGCCGTGTGGCGCTGGTCGGAAGGCTCCATTGCTGTCAATACCGTCGCTACGCCCCGGGTCGAGATGTTCTATTGGGTCGCGATTCTGTTCTCGCAGACGCTCGGCACGGCGCTGGGCGACTGGATGGCCGACACGAACGGGCTCGGCTACGAGGGCGGCGCGGTAGTCTTCGCCGCCGGTCTGGCGGTTGTCGCCGCCGCATATTTTTCTACGAAAATCTCCCACACCGTCCTCTTCTGGGCGGCGTTCATTCTAACGCGACCGCTTGGGGCAACGCTCGGGGACCTGATGGACAAACCGCACGCTCACGGCGGGCTGGAGATCAGCCGCTATGTCGCCACAGGCATTCTCGCGGCGATCATTGTCGCTCTCGTCTTCGTCCTCCCGCAACGGGCGGGCGTGCATCCAGGCGCTCGCGAGGAAAAGGCGTAAAACGCGACAGATCGAGCCGGGGCATGAGGCGCGGCTAGTTGGCCAACCCCGCGAGGCGAAAATACCTTCAAGCCACTGCCTGCAACTCGGCGAGAATCGCGTCGCCCATCTGGGATGTGGAAAGAATCGTCTTCGCGCCGCCCGCGATATCTGCGGTGCGCAGCCCCTTTTCGAGCACATCCGAAATCGCCCTTTCGATGCGATCCGCAAGCTCGCCAAGATTGAATGAGTAACGCAAGGCCATGCCGAAAGACCCAATCATGGCGATCGGATTGGCAATGCCCTTGCCCGCGATGTCAGGGGCGGAGCCATGCACCGGCTCATAAAGGGCCTTGCGGGTCTCGCCCTTCACGCTCTTTTCGCCGAGCGATGCCGAAGGCAGCATCCCGAGCGAGCCGGTCAGCATCGCGGCAACGTCGGAAAGCATGTCGCCAAAAAGATTATCGGTGACGACGACATCGAATTGCTTTGGGCGCCGGACCAACTGCATGCCGAGCGCGTCGGCAAGCTGGTGTTCAAGCTCGACATCTGGATATTCGCGGGCGTGCAGGCTCGTGATGACCTCGTCCCAGAGGACGCCGGATTTCATCACATTGCGCTTGTCGGAGGAGGTCACCTTGTTGCGGCGTTTTCGCGCGAGTTCGAAGGCGATGCGGCCGATCCGCTCGATCTCGTAGGTGTCGTAGACCTGCGTATCGATGCCGCGCTTCTGACCGTTGCCAAGGTCGATGATTTGTTTCGGTTCGCCAAAATAGACGCCGCCGGTCAGTTCGCGAACGATCATGAGATCAAGACCGTCGACGAGCTCGCGCTTCAGCGAGGACGCATCGGCGAGCGCCGGATAGCAGATCGCGGGACGCAGATTGGCGAAGAGATTCATATCCTTGCGCAGCCGCAGTAGACCCGCCTCCGGGCGGACTTCGTACGGAACACCATCCCATTTCGGCCCGCCAACCGCGGCCAGAAGCACGGCGTCCGCGGCCTGCGCGCGCGCCATGTCGGCATCGCTGATCGCGGTTTTATGCGCGTCATAAGCCGCGCCGCCGACAAGACCTTTCTCGACCTCGAAATGCACGATACCTGCCCGCCTCAGCCAAGCCGCGATTTTCTCGGCTTCGGTCATGACCTCCGGGCCGATGCCATCGCCTGGAAGGACAAAGAGATTGTAGCGAGGCATGTGTATTGTCCGCGAACGACGAACGAGCAAGGAGGAGCCACGAAAGTCACCCGCCGCGCGACAAAGCCGCTGGAAATCTAGGCGGCGGCGAGCTGGCGCAGCACGAAGGGAAGTATGCCGCCGTTGTTGAAATATTCGAGTTCATCAAGCGTCACGATGCGGCAGGTGAGCGGCACCGTCTCCACTCTGCCGCCGGAAAATTTGATGCCGGCCTCCATCGTCTGGCGAGGTTTTAGCGTGCCGCCAAGTCCATGGATGGTCACCTCTTCGTCCCCTTTGAGGCCGAGGGTTTGCCAATTCGTGCCGGGCTCGAAGGTGAGCGGCAGGACGCCCATGCCGACAAGGTTCGAACGGTGAATGCGCTCGAAGGACTCGGCGATGACCGCGCGGACCCCAAGCAATTTGGTGCCCTTGGCCGCCCAGTCGCGCGACGAGCCATTGCCGTATTCGGCGCCGGCGAAGACGACCAGCGGGACGCCCTCGGCCTGATATTTCATCGCCGCGTCGAAAATCGTCATTTCTTCGCCGTCCGGCCAATGCTTGGTTAGGCCGCCCTCCGGCACGGCGCCACCTTCTTTTTGCAGGATGAAATTCTTGATCCTGATATTGGCGAATGTGCCGCGCATCATGATCTCATGGTTGCCCCGGCGCGTGCCATATTGATTGAAATCGGCCTTCGAAACTTGCCGCTCGACAAGATATTTCCCGGCGGGCGACGCCTCCTTGATCGCGCCCGCGGGCGAAATATGGTCGGTCGTGATCTTGTCGCCGAAGAGCGCCAGAATGCGCGCGTCCTCAATGTCGTGCACTGGCTCCGGCTGCATTTTTAGCGCATCGAAATAGGGCGGATTTTGAACATAGGTCGAGCCCATGTCCCAGGCGTAGGTTTCGCCAGCTGGCACCTTCACCTTGCGCCAATGCGCATCGCCCTTGAACACGTCAGAGTACCGCGCCTTGAACACCTTTCTGGTCACGAATTCATCGATAATTTCGGCGATCTCGTCCTGCGATGGCCAGATGTCCTTGAGAAACACCGGATGGCCTTTCTTGTCGTGGCCGATGGGGTCCGTCGCAAGGTTGCGGGTGACTGTACCTGCGAGCGCATGGGCGACGACGAGGGGCGGCGAGGCGAGGTAGCTCGCCTGCACATCGACGTTGATGCGGCCCTCGAAATTCCGGTTGCCGGAGAGGACCGCCGCGGCAACAATGCCATTGTCATTGATGGTTTTCGAGATTTCCGGCGCCAAGGGACCGGAATTGCCAATACAGGTCGTGCAGCCGAAGCCGACGAGATTGAAGCCGAGCTTGTCGAGCGATTTTTGCAGCCCCGAGGCGGCAAGATATTCGGCGACCACCTGGCTCCCCGGCGCGAGCGAGGTTTTGACCCACGGCTTCACGCCAATGCCTTTGGCGACGGCGTTGCGGGCAAGCAATCCGGCGCCAATCAGCACGTTCGGGTTCGAGGTATTGGTGCAGGAGGTAATCGCCGCGATCACCACATCGCCGTGTCCGAGATCGAAATTTTTGCCGTCCACGGGATAGCGTTGTCCGGCCTCGCCAGCCTTTCCATATTCGGCGTCGAGTGCGGCTTTGAAGCTCGATCCAACCGAGCCGAGCGCGACGCGCCCCTCGGGACGTTTCGGTCCGGCCATGGAGGGCGCGACCGTGGCGAGATCGAGTTCCAGCGTGTCGGTGAAGACAGGATCGGGGGTTGTCTTGGCGCGGAACAAACCTTGCGCCTTGGCGTAAGCCTCGACGAGAACGACGCGCGCTTGGGTACGCGCCGAAGTCGCTAGATAGGAAAGCGTCTCCGAATCGATCGGGAAGAAATTGCAGGTCGCGCCACATTCGGGCGCCATATTGGCGATTGTCGCGCGATCGGCGAGCGAAAGATGAGTGAGGCCGGGGCCGCAAAATTCAACGAATTTTCCAACCACGCCCTTCCGGCGCAGCATCTGCGTGACGGTGAGAACAAGATCGGTGGCGGTCACGCCTGGGCCAAGCGCGCCGGTCAACCGGAAGCCGATCACCTCCGGCAACAGCATGGAAAGCGGCTGACCGAGCATGCACGCTTCGGCCTCGATGCCGCCGACGCCCCAACCCAACACGGAGAGCCCATTCACCATGGTTGTATGCGAATCGGTGCCAACGAGCGTATCGGGGAAGGCAATCTCGACGTTCGAAGTTTTGCCGCGCGGGGCCGCGTATTTCTCCTTGGCCGTCCATATTGTTTGGGCGAGAAATTCGAGATTGACCTGATGGCAAATCCCGGTCCCCGGCGGCACGACCCGGAAATTGTCGAACGCGCCCTGGCCCCATTTCAAAAAACGATAGCGCTCGCCATTGCGGCCATATTCGAGTTCGACATTGGTCCTAAAGGACTTGCTGGTGCCGAACGCATCCACGATAACGGAATGATCGATGACGAGATCGACCGGGACGAGCGGGTTGATCTTTTGCGGATCGCCGCCAAGTCGTGTCATGGCGTCGCGCATTGCCGCCAAATCGACGACGGCGGGGACGCCGGTAAAATCCTGCATCAGAACCCGCGCCGGACGAAACGCGATCTCGCGCTCGATCGTGCCCTTATTGCTCAACCAGGAGGCGATGCCCTCGATGTCTTGTCTCGTGACCGAATGGCCGTCCTCGAAGCGGAGCAGGTTCTCGAGCAATATCTTCATCGAAACCGGCAGTTCCGACACGCAGGGAAGCCCATGTTTCTCCGCCGCCTTGAGCGAGAAATAATGATAGGTCTTGCCACCGACGTCGAGCTTCTTGCGGCATTTGAAACTGTCGAGCGAGGTCATTTGAATTTTCCCAAGAAAGCTGATTTGAAAAATGGGAGGCTCGTCCGCTTATAAATAATTTTTCCGACGCGAGCTACACGGATGATAGGTGAAAGCGCTATTTCGGCGACTTGGCCCGCAAGCGGTTCGGTCATCATGCGACTATCCGCCTCAAGGCTAACCGTCGAACGCGGCGGCCGGATCGTCTTTTCAAATCTGTCGTTTTCGCTCGACGCGGGCGGGAGCCTGACCGTCACCGGCCCTAACGGCGCCGGAAAATCGACTCTTCTGCGGGCTCTCGCCGGATTGTTGCCGCTGGCCGGGGGCACGATCTCGTGCTCGCCCTTGTCCGGCGGGACCCTCGCCGAACATGCGCATTACATCGGCCACGCAGATGCCTTCAAGGGCGTTCTCACCGTCGCCGAGAATTTGGAGTTCTTAACCGCGATGCTCGACGCCGGACATGGCGGCACGCCGACCGTAACCGCGCTCGCCGAGTTTGGCCTTTCGCATGCCGCCGATCTTCCGGTGGCCTATCTCTCGGCCGGCCAGAAACGTCGCGCCACGCTCGCCAGGCTCCTTGTCGTGAAGCGTCCAGTATGGCTTCTAGACGAACCCTCGGCCGCCCTCGACGTCGACTCCCAGGCACGGATGGCAAAAATCATGGCGGCGCATTTGGCGCAAGGCGGGATAATTGTCGCCGCCA
The DNA here is from genome assembly GCA_050728695.1 of Methylocella sp. Taxonomy (GTDB): domain Bacteria; phylum Pseudomonadota; class Alphaproteobacteria; order Rhizobiales; family Beijerinckiaceae; genus Methylocapsa. The sequence goes on from JBOHJV010000048.1 coordinate 14,077, forward strand.
CCCACGCCAAGCTCGGTCTCCCGGGCCAGGAACTGCGGCTTGGTGCGCGTGCATGAAAAATGGACAGGATGCGCAGGCAAACCCGACGCTGCGATCGAGTCTTTATGCGCTCTTCGTTCGCGATATGAGGGCCGCGCGGCGGATCGGCGGCGGCACCAGCCTCGGCCTGGTTTTTTTTCTTATCCTTGTCACTTTGAGCGCGTTCGCGATCGGTCCCGATCTCGCGCTTCTCGGCAAGATTGCGCCCGCAATTCTCTGGATCTCCGGCCTGCTCGCGACCTTGCTTGGGCTCGACAGGCTGTTTCAGGCCGATCACGAGGATGGTTCGCTCGATCTCCTTTTGACCAGCGGCACGCCGCTGGTATTGATCGTTCTCGTGAAATGTCTCGCACACTGGATCCTGACCGGTCTGCCGCTTGCCGCCGCCGCGCCCTTTTTTGGCCTCATGCTGGACCTGCCAACCGCCCAGCTTTGGAGCGTCACACTTTCGCTGCTTGCGGGCACCCCCGCTTTGACCCTGATCGGGGCGATCGGCGCGGCGTTGACGGTCAGCCTGCGGCGCGGCGGGCTTTTGCTCGCGGTGTTGATTTTGCCGCTTTGCGTGCCGGTCCTGATCTTCGGCGTCGCGGCGGCCGGAGCGGGGCCGGGTTCGATGGTCCCTTTCGCGGCCCCCTTTCTGATCCTTTGCGCGCTGACCCTTATCGCGATCGCCGGCGCGCCTTTTGCTGCGGCTCTTGCCTTGCGGCAAACAAGCACGTGATTGGCGTGGCGCTAGGCGTGAGGCAAGCAAATGCCGGAGCCTAGCGAGATCATGATCCCAAAAACTTGCAGACTTCCGGAATCTTGCGCTAAAAGGTTGCCATGAAAAGACTGCTGGTCGCACTTTGCGTGTCCGGAGCGCTGATCGCGGCGAGTGTCGTTCCACCCGCGGCGACCAGTCTCTCCGGGGTGGGAGGGTATGAGCTAAGTCAAGCCGATGCCTGCCGGACGAGCTGCAAGACGAACGCGGATAATTGTAGGGCGCAATGCGCGGATCCCGAGGAACAGGAACAGTGCATCGTTAATTGTGGTGGGGGAGAGTGCAAGGCGGGTTGCGATAAGTTCGAGGACAATTGTAAGCGGCACTGTCCAGGCTCTAAAGGCTAACCAGATTGCCGCATTAGATCACTTCTGAAACAGCGCCAGCGCTTCGGCGGCAAGCACCCCGCCCGTAATGGCGACCGCGGCAAAGGAGGCGGCGTCCGCGACCTGCCGGCTGGTCAGCATGATCTGGCCGATTTTCGTCGCGAGTTCGTCGATCGAGGCGGCAAACACCACCCGGCCGATGCCACACCACAGAATAGCGCTCATGCACATGGGGCAGGGTTCGCCAGAGGTGTAGAGGGTCGTGCCTTTGAGCTCATCGGCGGACTGCACCGCGACGAAGCGGCGAATCGCCACCATTTCGCCATGCGCCGTCGGATCGTTGGTGGTTCTGCCCAAGTTGCGGCCAGTCGCCAGCACAACGCCGTCGCGGACGATGACCGCGCCGAATGGAAAGTCCGCCTTTGCTGCCTCGGCTATGGCGATCCGCATGAAATGCTCGTCGCCGGGAAGAGCCGCCGTCTGCGCCACGCCCGCAAAGGCCTGGCGCGGCACGCCGAGGGAGGCACCGGCAAGGCTCCCGCCCAGCAACAGCGCAAGCGCCTGGCGCCGGTCATTGCCGAGTACTTGGTTCAGACCGCGGCGGCGCGCGCTCATAAAGTCCCCATTCAGTCCCGCCTCACGCCACATCCTCGTCTTTGAGCGAGACGAAAATTAGCACGCCGAGCATCGTCATAAGAACGCGGAAGGCGCTTTGCATGGCATCTAAATCGCGGGCCTGCCACATGCCGAACCATTCGCCGCCAACGGCCATGAAGCCGCCCTCAAAGAGCAGGAACCCGAGCGTTAGCCCAGCGATCGCCTTGCTCTTGGCGGCCTGGAACGGTTGCGCCTTGGCTCGAACCTGCCGCGCCATCGCTATCGCCCCCTGCGCGCAAAGCGCCGCGGTGACGATTTCCGTGACGATGATCAGGATATAGCCGGCATGGTGGAGGACGGGCGAGGTTAGCGCGCGCCAACGGATGCCGGACGCCGCGGGGACCGCGTCCATGTCGAGCACCTCCGTGACAAAGGCAAAATTCGTCCAATAGTCCGATAGATTGCCGAAGGCGACCAGCGCCACATTGAACGCGATCGCGGCGGTACAGAAAATCTTGGCAAGGCGGATGGCTAGCAAGCAAAACTCCCATGCGCGGACCAGCGCTCGTCGCTAGCATGATCCGGCCGGCTGTCGCGGATTTCATGGAAAATCAGGGCGCGATCCCAGCGGCGGTTCATGCAAAACCGTACAGCCGATAATGGCTGCCTACGGTGCGATTTGGGCATTGGCAACCACCTGCTGAAAGCTCGATAGGTACTGATTTTCGTTTGGACCGCCCGTGGTATAATCGAGAAAAAATTTGTATAATTGCTTTCCGGACGGGCAGTATATAGCTACTACCTTCCAAACAGGCGAGAAACCACCCTCTGTATAAAATATCCGTGTACATGTAACCCCCGATACGTTAACGGATGTTCTCGTTTTTATATCCGCGCCATTTAGCTCAATATCGATAATATTACCGAGTGGAGGTGGCGAAAGTGGCTTATAGGTTATAGTAATAACCGCTCAATTTGTTGGAAGAAATCCTACAGATATAAATTTATTGTTGAAATTATTGAAGCTAAGCGGTCCGCCAACCTTGGTGGAACCTCTATTAACTGCAAATCCTGGTGGAGTTCCTATAGAAAGCACAGGAATCACAGGCGACAAGACCTGTCCCTGCGAACCGGTCGCCGAAATCTGAAACTAGGCCTGCACCGCCGGGAAGTTAAAGAGCTTAGAATTAGAAAGAGTATAACCATCATGCCTATGGCAACCGCGATCCCGGTCGCCATCCGCTTGATCACGATCATCGTCGCGGTCGCGGCATTTTCGAAGCTGCCCCACTACGATAGGATGACCTTCGGGGCCATTCAGGTTGGTTAGCTCAACGAGTGTCGGATGACGCGTTACCTTGCGCTGAATTTTACATCAGTCGTAACATTAGCCGGAGTGACACCGGGAGCAGCAGTTGCGGCAGTAATCGTCTGCGCCGCAATTGAATGTGGGGCAAAAACTATCGACGAGCGACATTAGAATGCCGCACTGAAGCAATTTCATTTGCGTTGGCTCTTATGGTTAGCTCATATATGGTTAGATCATAAATGCCGTCCACTTCAGCACGTTCTTATACGCTAGGAACCTTGCATTGCCGTTAATCTATTCTTTAAGAACATCACCTTGAGCGCTCCCGATCAAGGCCAAAACGAAAGATTGGTAAATACAAAATCCGGCCGCCCTTGGGGGGGCAAGGGCGGCCGGTCCGGACAGCAGTTCCGCCCGCCTTCTTAGGGCTAGACAGGCGCGGGACCGCCACCGGCAAGGCGCGGAGGCATCGAACTCCGTAGCTTGATGATAACCGATTCGGCGACCGATCTCTTGACCCGAATGTACTATATCTCGCGTGAAGGGCCGCTGAATTTTGGCGCCAAGTGCTTTACGTAAGGGAAAGCTGAAGGAGAGCGACGCAATCATAAAGAATTACGCAAGCTGGACCGTATCCGCGCGAAGGCCGCGTGACCGGCAATCCGCCGCCGGCGAAAACGCGCGGTGCCGCCATAAAGGCTCGCTTGCCGCCGTGGAATGTTCCAGTATCTCGGATCGATGATGGGATTAAAGCCGCCTAATCATAAGCGCAAATGGCGTCTTGCGTGACAATCGACAACGCTCGCGCCCCGCCGCCGTCGCTAAACATGCGAAATACTTGTGGCCGGATGAATTGGTGCGAACTTTTCGCCTTTTGAGGCTCATGCTAATGTTGACCCGATAATGAAGAAGCCAGCCCCTATCGAGAGTCTCGGCGAAGCACAGGCGCGCCGCGAACACGCCCGCCTCGGGGAAGAAATCGGCGCGCATGACCGGCGCTATTACACCGACGATGCGCCAACGGTTTCGGATGCCGATTACGACGCGCTGCGCCGGCGCTATGAAGCGATCGAGGCCGCCTTTCCGGAGCTCGCCTCGCCCGAATCCCTGACCAGGAAAATCGGCGGCGCGCCGTCGGAAAGATTCGCGAAGCTACGCCATCGCGTGCCGATGCTGTCGCTCGGCAATATTTTCGCCGACGACGAAGTCGCGGATTTTGTCGCGCGCGTGCGCCGGTTTCTCGGGCTTGGCCCGGAAGCGCCGCTCGCCATCACGGCGGAACCAAAGATCGACGGACTCTCGTGCTCGCTGCGCTATGGCAAAGGCGAACTCGTGGAATCGGCCACCCGTGGCGATGGCTTCGAGGGCGAGGACGTTACCGAAAACGTGCGCACCATCGGTGAGATTCCAAAGGCTCTCGCTGGCGCGGCCCCGGAAATTCTCGAGGTGCGCGGCGAAGTCTATATGACGCACAAAGATTTTGCCGCGTTGAACGCGCGGCAGGCGGCAGCGGGTAGGTCGCTCTTCGCCAATCCGCGCAATGCGGCGGCGGGCTCGCTGCGCCAGCTCGATCCCGCGATCACCGCCGGGCGGCCCCTGCATTTCTTCGCGTACGCCTGGGGCGAGGCGAGTGCCTTGCCCGCCAAGACGCAAATGGGGATGATCGCGGCGTTCAAGGATTTCGGAATTCCCGTCAATCCGCTTACGGTGCTGTGCCATTCGGCGGAGGAGCTTATCGCGCATTACCGGCGGATTGAGTCGATGCGCGCGCGGCTCGGCTACGACATCGACGGCGTGGTCTATAAGGTCGATAGCCTCGCCCTGCAAAACCGCCTGGGCTATGTGTCGCGCTCGCCGCGCTTTGCGGTGGCGCATAAGTTTCCCGCCGAAAAGGCTACGACCGTGCTGCGCGCGATCGAGATCAACGTCGGCCGCACGGGCGCCCTGACGCCGCTGGCAAAGCTCGATCCGGTGACCGTCGGCGGCGTGGTCGTCTCCAATGCGACCCTGCATAACGAGGACGAGATCGCCCGCAAGAAGATAATGATCGGCGACACCGTGACGGTCCAGCGGGCGGGCGACGTCATTCCACAGGTTCTCGGGCCAATCCTAGAACTGAGGCCGAACAACGCGGCCCGCTACGAGTTTCCCCAAAAATGCCCGGTCTGCGGCTCGGTCGCTGTGCGCGAGATCGATCCAAAAACCGGCGCCGCCGACGTCGTGCGCCGCTGCACCGGCAGCCTCGTCTGCTCGGCGCAGGCCGTCGAGCGCTTAAAGCATTTCGCCTCGCGCAATGCGTTCGATATCGAGGGCCTCGGCGACGAGCGGATCGAGCAATTTTTCCGCGATGGCCTGATTAAGACGGCCCCCGATATTTTCACGCTTCCGGATCGCGAGCGGCGCGGCCTGATTAATTTGAAAGAGCGGGCAGGCTTTGGCGAGCTTTCGGTGAGGAATCTTTTCAACGCGATCGAGGCGCGCCGCATGCTGCCGCTCAACCGTTTTATATATGCGCTCGGAATCCGGCATGTCGGCGAGACCAACGCGCGGCGCCTCACCCGCCACTTTGAAACATTCGAATCGCTTCGCGCCGTTGCGCGGGCGGCTTCCGAAGGCTCGGACGCCCGCGCGGAAATCAACAATATCGAGGGGATCGGCGAAGTGGTGGCGGAAGCCATCGCCGATTTTTTTTCCGAGCAGCACAATGAGGACGTTCTCGACGCCTTGCTCAAGCAAGTGACGGTGGTGCCGATGGAAGCCGTCGCCTCGAAAAGCACGGTCGCGGGCAAGACGATTGTCTTTACCGGCTCGCTCGAACGGATGACCCGCGACGAAGCCAAGGCGATGGCCGAGCGGCTCGGCGCGAAGGTCGCGGCGTCCGTCTCCAAAAAAACCGATCTCGTCGTGGCTGGGCCCGGCGCTGGTTCAAAACTCGCGAAGGCGGCCGAACTTGGCATCGAGGCGGTGAGCGAGGAGGATTGGCTGAGGCTGACCGAGCAAGAGGCTTAATTCGAGTCCCGGTGGCCGATGAAGATATCGCGGTCTATGCGCGGGCCTATGCTGCTCCCGGAGGTCTTCGCGCGGGGTTTGAACTCTATCGAGCCTTTCCCGAAGACGAGCGTCGATTCAAGCAGTTCATGGCGAAGAAACTTCGTATGCCTGTGCTGGCCTTAGCAGGCGACAAGAGCAACGGGATTGCGGAACTAGAAATGGCGAAGGAACTTGCC
>JBOHJV010000049.1:0-19590 GCA_050728695.1 Methylocella sp.
GTGGCGTTTCTAGCCCGCGCATGCTAGCTGACAGGCACGAATGCCAAGGGGTCGATCAGCGCATGAGAAGCAGATGACCGATTTTTTCCGCGAAGTCGACGAAGATGTCCGCCGCGACCGCGTCATCTGGCTGTGGACCAAATACCGGTATTTTCTGATTGCCTTGGCTGTTCTCGTCGTGGCCGGGACGGGAGGCTTGCGCCTCTACCGCCATTACCGCGACGAGGCGGCGCAGGCGGCCAGCGCGAAGTACGAAGCCGCCGCGCAACTGTCGCGCGACGGCAAGTCCACAGACGCCGCGGCCGCTTTCGATGACTTGAGCAAAACCGCGCCAAAGGGTTATGCGATCCTCGCCCGTCTGCGCGCGGCGGATGAGCGCGCGGCCAGCGATCCGCAAGTGGCGATCAAGGCCTATGAGGCGTTGGCGGCGGATCCCGGCTTCGATCCGTCCTTTAGGGATTTCGCCAAGGTCCGCGCGGCCATGCTGCGTGTCGACAGCGACGATCCGCTGGACTTCGAACGAAGATTCGCTCCGCTCGCCTCGGACTCTTTTCCCTATCATCATCAGATCCGCGAGCTGCTTGGCCTTGCCGCCTTGAAGCGGAACGCTTTCGACACCGCCGGGAACTGGTTCGATGGGATCGTCTCCGACCCGCGAGCCCCAGCCGGGGCCCATATGCGCGCCCAGGCTCTTCTCGGTCTGGTTCAATCGTCGGCGGTACCGCCGGCCAATCCGCAAGCTGGTAGCCCGCCACCCCGAAACGCGCCGGCCAAGTAACACTCACAAACAATGTTTACCGTCGCGATCATCGGCCGGCCGAACGTTGGCAAATCGACGCTGTTCAACCGGCTCGCGGGGAAGAAGCTCGCGCTCGTAAACGACCGCCCAGGGGTGACCCGCGACCGGCGCGAGGGCGAGGCGAGACTAGGCGACCTCGTCTTCAAGATCGTCGACACCGCCGGACTGGAGGAGGGCGACAACGCCTCCTTGCCGGGCCGGATGCGCGCGCAGACCGGAGCGGCGCTCGATCTCGCCGATGCGATATGCTTCGTATTCGACTCGCGCGCGGGTTTGACGCCGGCCGATTGCTTCTTCGCCAATCTCGTTCGCCGCGCGAATAAGCCGCTCATCCTCGTCGCCAACAAGGCCGAGGGGCGCGCCGGCGCTGCGGGCGCGCTCGAAGGCTTTGATTTGGGACTTGGCGAGCCGGTGCCGCTTTCGGCCGAACATGGGGAAGGATTGGCCGAGCTCTATGCCGCCTTGCGCGAGGCGCTTCCCGACGCGACCGCTTGGCCGCCCGAGGCGGACGACGACACCACGCACGCGCCGCCGGGGGAGGATCAAGACGGCTCCGAGCTCGATCTCACGAAGCCGCTGCGGATCGCGATCATTGGCCGTCCCAATGCCGGCAAGTCGACGCTCCTCAACCGGATTCTTGGTCAGGACCGGCTGCTGACCGGGCCCGAGCCAGGCCTCACCCGCGATACGATCGGCATCGATTTCGACTGGCAAAACCGTCCAGTCAAAATGTTCGACACGGCCGGCTTGCGCAAGCGCGCAAGCGTCACCGCCGATTTGGAAAAGCTTGCCAGGGCCGATGCCTTGCGCGCGGCGAAATTCGCCGAGGTCGTGGTGCTGCTGGTCGACGCGGCGGTCCCTTTCGAGAAGCAGGATCTCGCGCTCGCCGATCTCGCCGAACGCGAGGGCAGGGCGCTCGTCATTGGCCTCAATAAATGGGATCTGATCAAGACCAAAGGCGCCACGCTTCCGGAATCGCGGGCAGAGGCGGGAAGGCTTTTACCGCAGGTGAAGGGCGCGCCGGTCATGCCGGTTTCCGGCGCGACGGGGGAAGGCGTCGAGAAATTGATGGACGCGATTTTCCGTGTCCATGCAATCTGGAACAAACGGATTTCGACGGCGCGGCTCAATCGCTGGCTTGCAGCCACACTCGAACAAACGCCGCCGCCCGCGGTCGCGGGACGGCGCATCAAAATCCGCTACATGACGCAGCTCCGCGCGCGGCCGCCCTATTTCATCCTCTTCGGCAATCAGCTCGACGCTCTGCCCGCGAGCTACGAGCGCTTTCTCGCCAATGGCCTGCGGAACGCCTTCGATCTGCCGGGCGTCCCCATCCGCATCTCGAAGAGAACCAGCGAAAATCCCTACGCGGGGAAGACATCGCGGCAAAGGTGAGGGGGTGGACGGGCGGTTTCCATCGTCGCGACCAACGCCTATCGCCTCGCACCGATGGGCAGCCCGCGCCAGTTTCATGGCATAATGCCGACCCCAAAAGGCATGGTCCCCACCGCGACCGTGGCCACCACCTTTTTCTTGGCCGTGCGGATCACCGAAACATCGCCGGAGCCGCCATTCGCGACATAGACATGTTTCCCATCCAGGCCGAAGGCGACCCCAAGGGGCAAAGTCCCGACCGGGATCGGGGTCCCCACCACGGTGTTGGTGGATGTATCGATCACCGAGACAGTACCGTCGCTGCTATTCGCGACATAGGCCTCGGTCCCATCCGGGGTTACGGCGATCCCGCTGGGCTTAAGCCCCACCGTGACCATGGCCGCCACCGTGTTGGTCGCAGTGGCGATGACTGAGACATTGTTGGAGCCACTATTCACGACGTAGGCCTGTGTCCCATCCGGGGTAATAGCTACGTCAACGGGTTTAAGTCCCACCGTGACCGTTGTCGCCACCGTCTTTGTCGCCGTGTCGATCACCGAGACATTGCTGGAGCCCTTGTTCACGGCGTAGGCGTGGGTCCCATCCGGGGTAAAGGCCACCCCTAAGGGGAGGCTCCCCACCTTGATCGTGGCCTTAACGGTGTTGGTGGATGTTTTAATCACCGAGACAGTGCCGTCGCCGCTATTCGTCACATAAGCGTGTTTCCCGTTCGGCGCGACGGCTACTCCCTTGGGCTTATGCCCCACCGGGACCGTTGCCGCCACCGTGTTGGTGGCCTTGGCGATCACCGAGACAGTGCCGTCGCTCACGTTCGTAACATAGGCTTGTTGCCCGTCCGGGGTGACGGCCACTCCCTCGGGCTTAATCCCTACTGGGACGGTGGCCACCACCGTTTTGCTGGCCGTGGCGAGCACCGAGACAGTGTTGGAAGTAGTATTGGTCACGTAGGCCGGCGGCGGCGGCGGAATAATGCCGATCCCCGCGGGGACAACTCCGACCAGGATTGTGGCCACCACCTCGTTGGTGGCCGTGTCGAGCACCGAGACGGTGTCGGAGAGTGCGTTCGTGACATAGGCCTCTGTCCCGTCCGGGGTGACGCCGACCGCAAAGGGCTGAAGCCCTACCGCGACCCCGGCCACCACCGTGTTGGTGGCGGTGTCGATCACCCAGACACTATTGGAAATCTGATTCGCCACGTATACGTGTGTCCCGTCCGGGGTGACGGCTATCCCAGCGGGAGCACTCCCCACCGTGACCGTGGCCACCACGGTGTTTGTGGCCGTGGCGATCACCGAGACGGTGGCATCCGCAACATTCGTCACATAGACGCGTTTCCCGTCCGGGGTGATGGTGACCCCCGCGGGGAAAGTCCCTACCGTGACCGTGGCCACCATAGTGTTTGTGGCCGTGTCGATCACCGAAACAGTGCCGGGGCTGGTGCTATTCGCGACATAGATGTGTTTCCCGTCCGGGGTGACGGCCACCCCTTCGGAGAAACTCCCCACCGAGACCGCGGCCACCACAGTATTTGTGGCCGTGTCGATTACCGAGACAATGCCGGGGTTGCTGCTATTCGCGACATAGACGTGTTTCCCGTCCGGGGCGACGGCGACCCCAAATGGGCTACCCGCCACCGTGATCGTGGCCACCACTTTGTTGGTGGCCGTATCAATCACAGACAAAATGTTGTCGCCGTTTTCTTTCGTCACATAGGCGCGTGTCCCATCCGGGGTGACGGCTATCCCGACGGGAACATCCCCCACCGTGACCGTGGCCACGACCTTATTGGTGGCCGTGTCGATCACCGAGACAGTGGCGGAACCATTGTTCGCGACATAGGCGAAGGGCGCCGCCTCTGCCGGCGTGGCCAGCAAGTCCAGCCCCATCGCCAGCACCGTCCATAGGCCTACAAATCCCCGCGCCCATGCGGCGCGGCTGCGATTACTATTATTGAAATACATAAAACGTCTCCCCTCAATTATCCCGGCATTTTCCAGACCGCCCGTCTCAACCTGCCTATACTTCTGTTTGGTTCGTCCAACAAGGCCAAGCCGATGGGATCGAGTTGGGCCCGAACACTGCGGGGAGTTCAACCGAGCGCCAAGGGCGTCTTGGGGGATCGGCCCCTGTAAATAAGCTTTTGGAACATGGGCGCGGCGCAGCATGGCATTTAGGTCCGTCGAAATGAAGTCACTCCAGCGACGCGAGACTTCAAATCAAATAAATCCGGTCCGGCAGCTCGTCCTTATCGTCGCTTTCGGGCGGAAAATGCTCGGCCAAAACCTTTCCGCATTTCTCGACCGCGATCACAAAACCGTCGACAATCCTGCCGCCCCGCATGTGATCGAGCAAAGCATCGATCGCGTCCTGCCACACCGCTTGACGAACCTTAGAAGCGATCCCGTCATCGGCGATGATGCGGGCATAATGCTCGGTGAGCGAGACGAAGATCAAAACTCCAGCGCGGTTTTTTTTCCGCGCCATGCCCCGGATCATGAATTGCTCCATCGCGGCGCGATGCGCCTCCGCACGGCGGACCCTGCGCGGGACGAGGAAACGGCTCAGTGGAGACTCGGAAATAACTAAAAACAGCGCCACGAAAAGTACGATCTGCGCCAAGAAAATCTCGTGCACGGAAAGGTTGGTCACCGCGATCAGAAACCAGGGCGCGACCAGGGCAACAAGCGCGGACCAGGCGGTCGCGTAGCTCCTATAGTCGGAAGAAGCCCGCGCGAGAACGCAGACGATTTCGCCGGCCGTCGTTGCTTCCGCCGCCATGATCGCGGCACTAACCCGGCGCTGCTCTTCCGCTGTAAGATGCGCCATCACCAGCTCCCCGAGGCGCCGCCGCCGCCCGACGATCCGCCGCCGCCGGAATAGCCGCCGCCGGACCATCCGCCGCCGGAAAAGCCGCCGCCGGACCGTCCGCCGCCGGAACCGCCGCCCCAGCCGCCGCGATATCCCCCGCCCCGGCCGGAACTCATCAGCATGCCGAGCAGAAAGGAAAGAAGATTGCCGCGCTGGCTTCGCGGCGTCAGCCAAAAGTAGATGAACACGAAAAGTCCAAGGGCAATCCAGGGACCGAGGGCGTCGAGCGTCGTATCCTGGCGCTCGATGCGCAGCCGCGGGCGCTTCTCCCAATCGGAGGAATCCGTCGTCAAAACGGTGATGATGTCGTCGACGCCGCGCTCGATGCCGCCGCCGAAATCGGCCGCCTTGAAGCGTGGCGCCATCGCATTGGTGATGATGATTTTTGATAACGCGTCGGTGAGCGTGCCTTCGAGGCCATAGCCAACCTCGATCCGCGCCTTGCGCTCGTTCGGAGCGACAAGAAGCAGTACGCCATTGTTGTTTTGCTTCTCGCCGAGCTTCCAGGCGCGAAACAGTGCGTTGGCATAAGGCTCGATGTCGTCGCCTTCGAGCGATTTGACGGTCGCCACGACAAGCTGAATGCCGGACTTTGCTTCGAGCGAGGTAAGTTTAGGGGCGATGCTGCTAGACACCGCTGGCGGAATGATATTGGCGGAATCGACGATGCGCCCGGTCAGCGGCGGAAACGCGTAGGCCAACGCCAAATTGACGAAGGCGAAGGCCGCGAGCAGCACTGCCGCAAGACAAAGCCCGGCGACGGCGGATTTTGCCGCGCGGCCTCGAAAGTCCCGGTCGCGGCGCCAAACTCTAGCCAACGGCATCATCCCTGCCGGGCGCGTGGACCCAAAGTTCTGCTGTCAAAATTTCACTTGCGGCGGCGTCTGCGCCGACTCATTGGCGGCGAACTCGGCCATCGGCTTATTGGCGCGAAATGCCGTCGATGCCCAAATGAGGCTAGGGAGCGTCTTCAAGCTGGTGTTATAGGCCCGGACGGCCTCGATATAATCGCGCCGGGCGACGGAGATGCGGTTCTCGGTGCCTTCGAGCTGCGACTGCAATGCAAGGAAGTTCTGATTAGATTTCAAATCGGGATAATTCTCGCTGACCGCGAGGAGGCGGCCGAGCGCCCCGGACAATTGCGTCTGGGCCTCCTGGAATTGCTTGACCTTTTCGGGATCGGTTAATTGCGATGCGTCGATCTTGACCGACGTCGCCTTGGCCCGCGCCTCGACCACGGCCGTCAGCACGTCCTTTTCCTGCTTGGCATAGCCTTGCACGGTCGCGACGAGATTCGGAATGAGGTCGGCCCGCCGTTGATATTGGTTCTGGACGTCGCCCCATTTGGCCTTAGCCTGCTCCTCGAGCGTGGGGATCGTGTTGTAGCCGCAACCTGAAACGCCGGCGCCAAGGAGGGCGAGCACGACAAAAGCGCGGGCGCGCCGCGATATCCTGGCCGCGCGGGCCGACACGTTTTGGGCAGGATTTACGCACAAATTCATGACGGCGCCCCCAGCATTGGCGAGACTAACCGGTTCGGGCATATGAAGCAATGGACCGAGGAATTCCGCGCACCTGCGCCCGCCGGTGACTTGACCTTTGCGTGCGGATTTGCCATTATCGTTAACTGACTATCCAATTCGGGCACATTTTGATTGCGCCCTAGTGCAAAACGCAACCGGGCCGCGTATGCTGATGCGGCAACGTTACCCTTCGCGATCGCTTGGGTGATCGCCTGGTCGAGCTTGGAGGGCATTTAATGATAAACATCACATCGTCACAGGCGATCGCGGGCGCGCTTCTCGCCTGCGGTCTTTCCGCCGCGCCGGCGCAGGCGGGACCAAACCGGACTTTTGTTTCGGGAAGGGGCACCGATAGTGGCACCTGTACGCGCACCGCGCCGTGCCGGACTTTTGCCTTTGCGCTCACCCAGACCGCCGCCGGCGGCGAGATCGACGTGCTCGACACGGCCGGCTATGGCTCGGTGACCATCAACAAGGCGATCAGCATCGTCAACGATGGCGTCGGAACGGCCGGCATCACGACCGGATCAGGCAATGGCGTCACAATCAATGCAGGCGCGAGCGACAGCGTTCACCTGCGCGGCCTGACCATCGTTGGACCCGGAATCAGCGGCACAAACGGCATCGCGTTCAACACCGGCGGGAACCTCGAAATCGAGAATTGCGTCATCCGGAATTTTCAGGGCGGAATTGTCATCCTGGCGAGCACGTCGAGCAGCTTCTCGGTGTCGAATACGATTGCTTCCAATAACGGTGGCGGGATCGGGATCGAACCCAACGGTTCGGCGGTCGTCACCGGCGTGCTCAGCAATGTCATCGCGGACGATAATGACAGCGGAATTTCCGTGGAGGGCAAGTTCACGACTGGAGCATCGCTCAATGTCGTCATCGCCGATAGCGAGACTTCCAACAACGCCATGGGCACCGGCGTCGAAGTGGGCTCGGTGTCCGGCGCCGCGCTAGCCTCCGTCTTGATCCGCAATATCGTCGCCAGAAACAACGCTATCGGCCTTGGCGCGGACGCGAATTCCACTCTTCGGGTCGGCCATTCGGTGATCACGGGGAATGGTACTGCGGCTGAGACAACCGGCAGCGGCGTCATATTCACCTATGGCGACAACAACAGCAATGGCAATACGGTCGACAATTTCGGCACACTTACCAAGATCGCCACGCAATAACGAATTCTAGCAACGCTTCCCTTCGTGATCGCGTACCGCGATCGCTTCGCCCGCGTTGCCAGGCAACAGGAGGACAAGGCATTCCATGACAAAGTTCACATCGCTACAAGCCATCGCCGCAGCGGTTCTCGCCTGCGGTCTTGCCGCCGCGCCAGCGCAGGCGGCAGCAAACCGGACCTTTGTTTCGGGAACAGGAACCGATGGTGGCACCTGCATCCGCACCGCCCCGTGCCGGACTTTTGCCTTCGCGTTCAGCATGACAGCCGTGGGCGGCGAGATCGACGTGCTCGATCCCGCCGGCTATGGCTCGGTGACCATTATCCACGCGATCAGCATCGTCAACGATGGCGTCGGCACGGCCGGCATCACGGCCGGATCGGGCAATGCCATCACCATCAATGCCGGCACGAGCGACAGCGTTCATTTGCGCGGTCTGACTCTCACGGGACTTGGTACCGGAACGAACGGCATCCAGTTCATCTCCGGCGGAAACCTCGCGATCGAAAACTGCGTCATCTGGAATTTTACCTCTGCCGGACTCGTTATCGCGCCCAGCACGTCGAGCACCTTCTCGGTGTCGAATACGATTGCTTCCAATAACAGCGGGGTTATAGGGATCTTAGTCGCGCCCACCGGACCGGCGGTCGTCAGCGGCGTCCTCAGCAACGTCACGGCCAACAATAATGGCACCGGAATCAATGTGGCGGGCAGCGGGCCAGCGCTCAATGTCACCATTGCCGACAGCGTGGCTTCCAACAACTCCATTATCGGCGTCGGGGCAAGCTCCCCAGCCACTGCCGTCCTCCTGCGCCATGTCGTTGCCAGCAATAACACTACGGGGCTTGGGGCCTCGGGTTCCACTATTCGGGTCGCGCAGTCGGTGGTCACGGGGAACGTGACAGGGGTGTTCGCGACCGGCGGCACCATAGATACCTACGGCGACAACAACATCAATGGCAACACGACTGACATCATGGGCGCTCTAACTCCCATCACCACGCAATAACGAGCCGTCCGCGCCGGGGAGTATCATCTCCGGCGCGACGCCCGACCCGCCGCGGGCGGCCTTGCTCGCGGCGCCTGTCGCCGGGTAAATCGACCTCGTGCCTGAAGCTCTTGCGGCGACGCTTCTCTTCGCGCTCGCGTCGTCCGCGTTGCCGCGCTCGCGCCACGGTTGCAAGGCGGCGCCGCGCCGTCAGACCAGGTCACGCATGGCGTCATGACCGGCGTCGGGCCAAAGGCGGGTTTCAACTCTCCGCCCAGTGAAGGCGCGCGAGGTGGTTGCATCACGCCGGTTTTTCTTCACCTGATCGCCGGCCTTGGCCCGAATCAGCGACAGCGCCACCACGCCGCACCGATGGCCGAGGCGAATTCATTTGCGATGAACGCCGTGGCAGCCCGCCGCCCCAGCGCGCCCGGGCTCTCCGCCACCACGATCGGGATCCGCTCTTTCGCGAATAGCTAAGCCAACAAATCGACAGGTTCCGTGCGGCGCATGCGAGCGGTGCTTGACCGACGCCTCCGCCAATTTAGGGAGTCCCAAGAATCTTTTTCAAGTCCGTTTTGAGCAAATGGGCTAACTCGGGATCGGCAAGGGCGAAGGCCACATTGGCGGCGAGAAAGCCAAGCTTTCCGCCGCAATCGTAGGTTTTGCCATCGAAGCGCACGCCGTGAAACGCTTGGCTCCTGGCGAGCGCGCTCATGCCGTCGGTCAGCTGAATTTCGCCCCCCGCCCCCTTCTCGCCGGACTCCAGAATGGAAAAAATTTCCGGACCAAGCACATAGCGCCCCGAGATGATGAGATTTGAGGGCGCCGTTCCGCGCGGCGGCTTCTCGACCATTCCGGTGATCTCGAACGTCGAGCCAAAATCCTTGCCGATGGAGACGACCCCATAGTTGTGGGTTTCGTCGCTCGGTACTTCCTCGACGGCGATAATATTGCCGCCATGCTTCTCATGGGCCGCGACGCATTGGGCGAGGCAGCGGCCTTGCGTCCCCGCCAAGGTCAGCATATCGGGCAGCAGCACCGCGAAAGGCTCATTGCCGACGATTTCGCGCGCGCACCAGACCGCGTGGCCGAGGCCGAGCGGAACTTGCTGGCGTGTGAAACTTGTCGTGCCGGGGGCCGGAAGCTCCGCCTTCAAGGCCCGCAGTTCCTTTAGCTTGCCGCGCTTTTGCAGCGTCTCCTCAAGCTCGTAGGCGATGTCGAAATGATCTTCGATCACAGCTTTGTTTCGCCCGGTCACGAAGATAAAATGCTCGATTCCGGCCTCGCGCGCTTCGTCCACGACATGCTGCAGGGCCGGGCGATCGACGACGGTCAACATCTCCTTCGGAATCGATTTGGCGGCCGGGAGAAATCTTGTTCCTAGCCCCGCGACGGGAAAAACAGCCTTGCGAATGCGTTGCGTCATCAAACACCCGGAGCAAAGAACGGCATTCTGGAACGGCGGGCTCGCGCGGCATTGTAGCACAAGGGCGACCGTTTTTTTTTGTGCTTTGCTGGACGGATGGGAGGCGGGATGCCGCAGAGCGTGT
This sequence comes from Methylocella sp., assembly GCA_050728695.1. Lineage (GTDB taxonomy): Bacteria > Pseudomonadota > Alphaproteobacteria > Rhizobiales > Beijerinckiaceae > Methylocapsa. Next base: position 10,305 of record JBOHJV010000049.1, read on the forward strand.
GCTGAGACAGCCGTGGGTCAGTTTGAATTTTGGCTTGCCGCGTTTTGGACGCCAAGCTAGTCTTGCGGCACAACCGCTCGGCACCAAAAATTGCCGTTACGCAGGGATAGGGAGGGTTAACGATTGCGACCCTTTAATCCGATGAATGGTCTCTACATCCGCGCCCTGGTGGCCTTACTGGACACCGCGGCTACATTTTGACATGAAGGGCACGGATCTTTAAGGGCGGGAGAGACCGCGATCACGCTTCATCATGGCAGGGATGGCGAGCCAGCGTTTCGTCTGATGCAAAAGGGCGTGAAAGGAGTTCTGAATGACTAAAGGTGAGAAGTTCAAGGCAGTCATCATCGCAGCCTTGGCGGCGCTCGTGTGGATGGCCGGCAAAGCGGACGCCGCGCAGTGCGGCAACACGGCGGCCGGCTTCGAGACGTGGAAGAGGCAGTTCGCCGATGAAGCGAGGGGAAGGGGCGTGGGCGCCTCCGCGGTCGCAGCCCTCTTGGCGACGAACTACGCGACGGCGACCATCGGAGCTGACCGGGGCCAGAGGAGCTTCCATTTGTCGCTTGGTCAGTTTCTCGCCAAGCGTGGCGGCTCGGTCATCGCGTCGCGCGGGCGCGCGCTCAAGCAATCCAATGCCGCACTCTTCGCGTCCATCCAGGCACGCTACGGCGTTCCGCCGGGGCCGCTCATAGCCATTTGGGGAATGGAGACGGGCTTCGGGAGGGAGCACGGCAATCAGAACACGCTGTCGGCTGTCGCGACCCTCGCCTATGACTGCCGTCGGTCGGCCTATTTCACCGACCAGCTCTACGCAGCTCTGACACTGATCGATCGCGGGGTTCTCTCGGCAAGCACGCGCGGCTCCATGCACGGTGAGATCGGCCAGACCCAGTTCTTGCCCAAGACCATCCTTGAGTACGGCACCGGCGGAAGTCTCGACACCGCGGCCGGCGCGCTGTCCTCGACGGCAAATTTCCTCAGAGCCCATGGCTGGAGCGCGGGTGCGGGATACCAGCCCGGCGAAGCAAATTTCGGAGCTATCCAGGCCTGGAATGCTGCTCCGGTCTATCAGCAGGCCATCGCGATTGTTGGCCAGCAAATTGACGGAGGAGAGGGTACCTCTCGGGGGCGCTGAAGGTTGCATCAGAAATTCGGCCGGTTGCACGTCCTCGTCCGAGTACAAACCACGACCATTCGGTTAGCGACTCCTCGACGAATCTGGCCGCAGTGCTTGATCCGCGGCTTGAACGCGGCCACGAGCATCGAACAATAGCCACCGCGGGAACTGTGCGGGCGGCTGGCTCCCAGGCATTGTCGCACCCCACCTTGGCATGCTTGAGGCACGGCGCCGCCACGCTGCCTGCGGCGTCCGAGTTGGGTTGTAAGCCGAAATTCAAATACACTCATTCCCACTGGAACGGGGCCATGACACGTCCGCCGCGACCAGTTTGGGCGCCCAAAAACAACCGCCCGGTGAAGGGCCGTGTTCTTCAATGCGGAAAACCGTAAGGCTTATTCGGCGGCTTCGGCGGCCGGCTTTTTAAACTGCGCGGCCTCGGTCGACGCGCCCATCGCGGTCGTCGAAGCGGCGCCGCCGGAGACGGCGACAGCCACCGCGTCGAAATAGCCGGTGCCGACCTCGCGCTGATGCCGCGTCGCCGTGTAGCCCTGCGCCTCCGAGGCGAACTCCCGCTGCTGGAGTTCGGAGTAAGCAGCCATGCCGCGGTCGCGGTAGCCTTGGGCGAGATCGAACATCCCGTGGTTGAGCGCATGGAAGCCGGCCAAGGTCACGAACTGGAACTTATAGCCCATGGCGCCGAGTTCGCGCTGGAACTTGGCGATCGTCGCCGCGTCGAGTTTTGCTTTCCAATTGAACGAGGGCGAGCAATTATACCCCATCATCTTGCCGGGATATTTTTTCTGGACGCCTTCGGCGAAGGCGCGGGCGTCGTCGAGATCGGGGTGCGAGGTCTCCCACCACAAGAGATCGGCGGATTCGGCGAAGGATAGGCCGCGGGCGATGCAATGCTTAAGCCCGGCGCCCTCCTTTAGCCGGAAAAAGCCTTCCGGCGTGCGGCTGTCCGGCTCGATGAACGGCCGGTCGCGCTCGTCGACGTCGCTGGTGATGAGGCGCGCGGACTCGGCGTCGGTGCGGGCGACGACGATCGTCGGCACGCCCATGATGTCGGCCGCCAGGCGCGCCGCGGCGAGACTGCGCTCATGCTGCGAGGTCGGGATCAAAACCTTGCCGCCGAGATGGCCGCACTTCTTTTCGGATGCGAGCTGGTCCTCGAAATGGACGCCAGCCACGCCCGCCTCGATATAGGCCTTCATGATCTCGAAAGCGTTCAGGGGCCCGCCAAATCCAGCCTCGGCGTCGGCCACGATCGGCGCGAACCAATCGCGCGAGACGCCGCCTTCGGCATGCTCGATCTCGTCGGCGCGCTTAAAGGCGCGATTGATCTTGCGGGCGAGCTCCGGCCCGGAATTTGCCGGATAGAGCGATTGGTCCGGATACATGGCGCCAGCCACGTTGGCGTCGGCCGCGACCTGCCAGCCGGAAAGATAAATCGCCTCGAGCCCGGCGCGAACCATCTGCATCGCCTGGTTGCCGGTGATGGCGCCAAGGGCGTGCACATAAGGCCGCTCGTGCAGCAATTTCCAGAGCTTGTTGGCGCCGCGTTCGGCGAGCGTATGGGAAATCGGAAACGAGCCGCGAAGTCGCGCGACATCCGCCGGGCTATAGGGACGGCGGAGAGAAGCGAAACGCCCTTGCGGCGCCGACGGAACGAGATCTTCAAAAGCGAGCGGCTTGCTCATCAACATTCTCCAAATTGTTTCCAAAACCGAGCGTGATTTCAACGGCGTGGATCACGTTTCTTGTACGTTACATCGCGGCATCCGTAAGTTCGGGGGCGGAAAGAATTTTGAGCCTTCTCCTATCCGGGAGGCCCGTCGGACCAAGAAACCCGAACCGCGCGATCTATACATTTCGGCCCAACTCGCGATCCGCTAGTCTTAGACTTGCGGGTCATGTCACATTTTATCATCAGTCCGAAATTCATTCCACCGGTATTCCCCAGTTGACCGAGGACTTCAGAACCATCTGGTTAAGGGAGCATGGTAGCGGGAATAAGCCTTGCAAGGCAATACCTTCGTGCTGATTTTATCTTGACCGATTTGAACGGCCGTTCCTCGGCGACGGCGCGAGGCGCCGAAGCGCGTTGCCCTAGGGGCAAGCCGCGGCCGCACGGAGCCCGTTCTCGGCGAAAGTCCGATCGACCGCATCCGCGCCATTTTGCAAGAGGCGCGCAACCATTTTCCCGAACTTGAAGAAGCCGACGTTTGCCTCCGAGCCGGCGCTCGCGGGGAACGCTCCTTTCTTCGCCTTGCGCGAACATCTACCCGCCCGCCATGTTATCCGTGTCAGAGCGCTGGCGGTCGAGGTCGTGGGCGACCGGCGGCGCTGGTGTGATAATCACCGTTGCGGCCGCTGCTCGTCGGCGAGTCGTTGCGCAGCATCCCGCCGCTTACGTTCAAAATATTGGTGCACGGGGCTTGACCTTCGCTCGTTTCACGAATTGTGACGCTGTCCGGTCAAAGCACGAAAGTGGTGCCTCCGGGTGACAGCAAAATCCGCGTTTCTGGCGCTAGGCGAGCCGATGACACGGGCTTTGGCGCGTCGGAGCCCCCTTGGGTGCAGGGTTTGGCATTGCCAAAATTCGTCGAACGTGGCAATTTCAGCGGCGACAAGCTGGCCACCCGGGGGCATCTGTGAAAATAGATCACCCGGCCGGGGCGGGCTAACCTGAAGTGCCGGCCAACATTTGCTCAAGGGGCAGTCAATGGTTTGGACTATCGCGATACTCTGTCTTCTTCTTTACACCCCGCTCGCTGAGTATGCGGCGCATCGCTGGGTTATGCACGTTCCGGGGATGGGAAAGGGTTCTTGGTGGAGGGAACATGCCGTCGAGCATCATGGCAAGAGCCGCAATGATGTGAACATTGACATCAACGCTTTGGCCGTCGCGGGCGCGACAAGCCCCATGTTGGTATTCACCGTTTTTCTCGGCTTGCCTTGGGTCGTTTTCGTTCTGGTTGCCTGCATCCTCTACGCCGCACTTTGGTCATCGTTACATGAATCCTACCATGGCATTTCCGAGAACTGGGTTACCAAATTTCCGCTCTACAACATTTGGCTTAAACATCACTTGCTGCATCACCAACATCCGACTAGGAATTTTGGCACGGTTTTCATCTTCACCGACATGCTATTCGGTACAAAAGTTTAGCATAAGCTGATCCAAGAACTAGCGGCGAGTCGCGTACATATCCTTGCTTACTAGGGCGGTTCAGATTCGCGTGGCAATCCCGCAAAGGAGGGCCAGGCGGCAGGACAGCGCCTTGCACGTCGAAGAAGCGAAAGTGCGTTAGCGGCGCCGTGGCTGCCAATGCGGCGAGGTGTTTTTGGCGCGGCTTTGCCCCGCGAGACACTTTCGCACCGCGCCATCAAATGCAATTGAGTCTCTGGCGCGCCACAGAATACCTAAGAATCAAGGCCTTGGGGGGAAGGAGAAAGCCGGGATCCATTTCGCCGGCGCGATGCCGATCCACTCCGATCACGCGGGCCGCGCACGGGGAGAGCGGCGACCCGCCGATCATTCAAGCGACCATCGCGCGCCATGGCACGGGCCTGATGCCCGCTTTCCCGTTGCGCGGAAGAATGCGGTGCATGATCAAGGGAAGCGGGCGCTCAACCCCGGGAGTTTCGTCGTGTCCCGGTGCGTCCGATCAAGGGCGCCGTTCCGTCGATCAACTGGCGGCGGAGCGCTGCAGTTTCATGCTGCTGGCAGGGCTCTTGCCATGCTCGCGCAGAAGTATCTCGAAGTAGGCGATTGTGTATCGCAAACCCTCGTCCAGTTCGACTGTGGGGCGCCAACGGAGCAGCTTTTCGGCAAGCGCGATATCGGGCCGACGCTGTCGTGGATCGTCTTCGGGCAAGGGCCTCGCGACGATCTCAGATTTCGAGCCGGTGATCGCGAGGATCTTTTCCGCCAATTCGCGAATCGTGAATTCGTTGGGATTTCCGATGTTGACGGGTCCGGTGATCTCTTCCGGCGAATTCATGAGGCGGTCCAATCCGTCGATCAAATCGGTTACGTAACAGAAAGATCGCGTCTGCAGACCTTCGCCGAAGATGGTGATGTCTTTTCCAAGCAAGGCCTGGCAGATGAAGTTCGACACGACGCGGCCGTCGTCGGGCCGCATATTGGGGCCATAAGTGTTGAAAATTCGCGCGACCTTAATGCTCATTCCATGCTGACGGCGATAGTCGAAAAACAGAGTTTCGGCACACCGCTTGCCCTCGTCGTAGCAGGATCTGCTGCCGATCGGATTGACGTTACCCCAGTAATCCTCGGTCTGCGGATGGACGGCAGGATCGCCGTAAACTTCCGATGTGGAGGCCTGGAAGATGCGGACCTTGAGGCGCTTGGCGAGGCCGAGCATATTGATCGCGCCGGAGACGCTTGTCTTCGTCGTTTGAACGGGGTCGAACTGGTAATGGACCGGAGAGGCCGGGCAAGCAAGGTTATAAATCTCGTCCACTTCGACAAACAGCGGAAACGTGACGTTGTGGCGGAGAACTTCAAAGCGCGCGTTGCCGAGAAGATCGCCGATGTTGCGGCGGGTTCCGGTGGAGAAGTTATCGACGCAGAGAACCTCGTGGCCCTGGTCAAGCAGAAGACGACAAAGATGAGTTCCGAGAAAGCCAGCGCCGCCGGTGACCAGAATACGTTTTTGTTCCAAGAACACATTCAGCTCCGCTTGGATTGTTTCGGGCTTGCCGCATTTCGCTTCGAATACTTCCTAGCGATTTCACGAGCTTTTGTCGAACAGCTCAGTGCTATCACAGTGCGAATGCGTGAGAAAGCCTCAATGGAACTCATTCTTCTCGAAAGCGGGTTGGCGACCAGGGCCTGGGAGAGTTATAGGCTTGCCAAGACCGTCTCCGATGCCTTGGCGCGGCGGAAATTGCGATACCGCATGTTTGCTTCGAAGTGCCGGTCAATCCATCGCGGCGGAGTTTGGCGCCATCCCGCATTTCCAACGCTCGCTTTAATGATGGCGTGGATCTTTCTCGCGGGGCAAAAGCGAAGCTGAACTTGCTTCTGTTCGCCGCCGTTCCTTCGATCATCGGACGGCGGAGAACTGAAGGGTCATGCTGCCGGCGGCGCCGTTGCGTTTGCTACGCCCGGTCTGCTATGATGTCGAAGCCTGTCACGAGTTTGATGCTGCGTATTTTATCGGCGGCCCATCATGTTCATGGAAATTGCTTCGAAGGTAAGAAAAAAAAATCTGACCTACCTGAATATTGACAGACTAGAAAGCATGAAATCTTGTATTGATTCTATAAAGCGGAACAGTGTTCCAGGAGAATTCTTAGAGTTTGGAATTGCATTGGGCGGTTCCGCCATTTGCATCGCGAGCGAGCTCGATGATGATCGCCGCTTCATCGGCTTTGACGTCTTCGGAATGATCCCGCCCCCCGGCGAGAAGGATGGTCCCGGTCCGAACGAACGATACGAGACCATTCGAACCGGTCGTTCTGTCGGGCTAGGTGGGGATCGGTACTACGGCTATGTCAACGATCTCCACCAGCTTGTTGTCAAGAATTTCGAGGATTTCGGGTTCACGATCGACGGACATAAAATCGAGTTGGTGCCGGGTTTGTATGAAGCAATTCTTCCTGGGCTACCCGAGATGACGATCGCGTTCGCCCATATCGATTGCGACTGGTATGAGCCCATAATGCTTTGCTTGGAATATGTCACACCTCGTTTATCGCCTGGAGGCATGATCATTCTTGATGACTATAATGATTGGCCAGGGTGCAGGAAGGCTTCCGACGAGTTTTGTGCGAGGCACCCCGAGATGCAAGTCAGACGCACGAGTCCGCATTGTGTTCTATGCAAGCAATTCGAACCGGCCACAATCATTGGTCGGCTGCGCCGCGCCTTTTTCGGGGGCTCACGGCCTTCGCGCACAATAAGTTTATGCAATAATTCTTTTTCCGTTGTGCTGCCCGAATTTGTCCGCGGGCAGAGAAACGGAGAAGGTCGCTTGTGGATCGGAAGGGGAGGGAGAACTTCCACGCCCGATTCGTTGTGCGCATAGTAGAGGGAACGTATCCTTGTGCTGATCGTGCGTCTGCGCCCCAATTGTCTACGGCTTGACCGTGGAGTCTTTGGTTACTACTATAGTCACTACGTAGGATGAGAGCTAATCTCCTTCAATGAAATGAATACGGCAAATAGAAAGGAAGTTCAGAAAGAATGGTTTTACAGCATGAGCATCTACCGTCGGCACCTGAGTTTGTAAGGAAGCTTTGGGGTAGCTTGGCCCGATTGGTCACGCCGATCGAAAAGTCTGCCAGAAGAACGGTTGGGCCAGCATTCAACGAGCGCCCCATCAACTGGAAAGAGATAGAGTATTTCGACCAAACATGGATTAACCGAGTACGCAAGATGGCCGCTTACGTCCCGTCGAAAAGCCGGGTTCTAGATTTGGGATGCGGTGAAATGTGCCTGCGCGAGTTTCTCGAAGAGTGCGTCTATATCCCGGTTGATTACAAGGCAAGAAGCGCGGAGACTATCGTTTGTGACTTTAATCGGTATGAATTTCCCGATGTGCAAGTCGACGTTGCGTTCGTGAGCGGATGTTTGGAATATCTCGAAAACCCCCTCTGGTTTATCGAGAAAATAGCGGCCCATTCAAAAATCTGTGTGATATCGTATTGCACGATCGAACACTTTGACGATCCAGCTCAGAGAGCAACACTGGGCTGGAAAAACGGCTTCGGCCCGAAAGAATTGATATCTATTTTCGTGGCGAATGACATGAAATTGGCGGATGAAACATTCTTGCCAGACACGAAGAACACGATTTTTCGTTTCGTTGCTTGATCCCCTGACCAGAAAGGGGCCTCAGGTGCGATGCCCATGATTGCGCTACTTGATCCGTCCTTGCCAGCCGAAAACGAAACCGACTCCGATAATTTAGGTGACGTAATTATCGCGGATGCGAACAAGCGAATTCTCGCGGAACTCTTTCCGGCCCATGAAATCGTCTCATTTCCCACAAAACGAACATTGAGCGGAAAAGAGCTGAACACAATAAGAAGCTGCACTCAAGTGTTTCTTGGCGGAACAAATATTTTGAACGGGGATCTCAAGGCGTACAATCAATGGAAAATGGATGCGTCGTTCGTCGGGATAGCGTACCCGAAGTTTGATGGCGTAATCGGTATGGGCGTCGGCTGGCGCGTATATCAAGAGCAAACTACGGTACGAACAAAATTATTCTATAATCGTATTTTAGATAGGAAAGTCTATCACGCGGTACGTGATCAGTATACTTATAAGAGAGTCACAGAATCCGGAATTAGAAACGCTATCAATACATCGTGTCCTACCGCCTGGTGCCTTAATGGACGCCGCACACGTCGGCGACTGCCAACGTCTGGCGATATCGTTTTCACGCTTACCGACTATAGGCAATCGGAGGGCCAAGACAACAATTTGGTTAGGGTCCTTCTGGAGCACTCAACGGGAAAGCTGATGTTTTTTCCACAAGGTAGTAAAGATGTAGAGTATATAGAGTCATTAAAAGAATTTCAAAACAATCGAGAGCGAATAATTGTAATGCATAGAAATATCAGTGAATTCAATAACTTCGCTCGAGACCCGCACGTTGTTTACGTCGGGACCCGGTTGCACGGGGGGATTAGATTTCTTCAGCTTGGAGGAGACGCTTTAATCGTGTGCGTCGATAATCGCGCCATGGAAATCCACAAGGATATTAGATTACCTGCGGTCGCCAGAGACGATTTGGATGGTATCAGAGAATGGCTTCGCGGAAAGTTAGACTTTGGCGAGATTGCAGTGCCCCTGCCTCAAATTAATCAGTGGAAATCCCAGTTCACCTCGTGAGAGAGACCCAGCAAGCGAGGTGGATGTGAGTGAGGCTCCCTTGGTTCAGGCTTTTGTTTTCTGCGATTTGGGTGCGCTGTGACAGCGCAAAGCCGCTCATAACCAACCTATCACATCGCCGATCGGTAATTTTCACAGGCGACCCGGTATTTTAGCCAATGGGCATGCGAGGTGGACGCTTCTATCAACGAGCTCTGTAGGATGACTGATTGGCTTTGCTCGGTTCCCGTGCGAGATTTTGTCTGAGGTGACGCGCCGGCGCCCCGATGGGAGCGATTGTCGATCATGCCGCCGCG
>JBOHJV010000050.1:0-19506 GCA_050728695.1 Methylocella sp.
AAGCTTCTGCCGCATCAAAGATTTCCGAGCGATCGCAACCCGCTATGATAAGCTCGCCCGCAACTTCCTCGCCGCCGTCTGCCTCGTCACCGCCCTCTGCTTCTGGATCAATTGAGTCCACACCCTAGGTTAGCCCTAGATCATTTCCAGTTTTTCCGCTTAGACCTTTATAAATTCAATTCTTGGTCCCGGTCAAGCGGCACTGCGCGAATCCGGCGGCCGAATCGAGCGGGAAACGGGTTTTTATGTGATGCCGTTCGCGCTGCTTGCGGGCGCGACTGGACCGCTCGTCCGCTATCGCGCGACTGCGGAAAATAGTTCGCAACGAGGATAGATTTGATCTTCCGCGACGCTGAATTCCGCGTCCACAAGCATAGCGCTACCGTGGCGGCGAAACGTCTCTTGCTTGGCGGGTTCACGTCTGCGCGGTAATCCCTTTGGCAAGCAATATTCCCGGCAAAGCCGGTGGCGGGGCTTGACGATCGAAGAGCGCGCGGAGTTGATGTCGCGGGTTCATTCGATCCATTCGTCAGCCGCGGTTATTGGGCGCGGGTTCCGTAACCGAGTAATTCGTGGCTTCTTGCGGCACCGCCGTCCGCGCGCACATCCTGTGCCGCCGAGCGAGCCCGCCGCTTCAGGCCATTTTTTTTCGTGATCCAGTTCATGCCAATAAACGAGTCTCGCTGTCCATTCTTGCGCCCGCGCAACACTCTTTTAACTCCACCCGAGAAATGCAACAGGAGCGGGTTCGGCCGCCGCATCGCGCCGGATTTCCACCATCCCTCCACGTGCACCTAGGTGTACAGTCCCGCGTTGTGCTGGAATGGATTGCGCCAAGCTACAACGGAGGGATTTATGGGACAGTTACTCGACGGCTGCGCCCGCACGACAGAGGCAGTGCGCCGAGCGATACAGCATAGTCAAAAGAGTCTGAACGCGCTGGCTGAACGGCATGGGATCAACCCGAAAACTGTCGCCAAGTGGAAGCAACGCAGCTTTGCCACGATGCCCCTGTGGGGCCGAAGGACGTGCGCTCGACGGTTTTGACGCCGGCAGAAGAGGCCGCCATTGTCGCTTTCCGTAAATACACGCTGCTGCCGCTGGATGATTGCCTTTATGCCTTGCAGCCAAGCATTCCGCATTTGACGCGCTCATCCTGCATCGCTGCCTGCAACGGCATGTCATCAGCCGGTTGCCGGATGTGGAGGGCGACAAACTAAAGAAACAGAAGTTCACCACATACCCGATTGGCTACTTCCATGTCGACATCGCCGAAGTGCAAACGGAAGACGGCAAGCTTTTTATGTTTGTCGCCGTGGATCGCACTTCGAAGTTTGCTTATGCCGAGAGCGCCACGCGTATGAACGCCAAGGACTTTCTCGATCACTTGACCAAGGCCGTGCCGTACAAAATCCATACCATCCTGACGGACAACGGAATTCAGTTCGCCAAGCGCGAAGGCACGGAAGCCTATTGGAGCATTCCCTTTGATCGTCTTTGTCAGACTCTTGGCATCGGGCACCGTCTAACCAAGGTCAATCATCCGTGGACGAATGGCCAAGTCGAACGCATGAACCGCACCATCAAGGACGCAACCGTGAAGCGGTATTACTATCAGTCACACGACCACCTTATACGACATTTGCACACGTTCCTGATGGCCTACAACTTCGCCAAACGCGTCAAAACCCTCCAAGGTCTGACCCCCTATGAATACAGCTGCAAAATCGGGACGAAAGAGCCGGACCGCTTTAAGGTCAATCCATTTCAGCACAATGTGGGACGAAACACCTAGTCAACGGGTCCATTGAAACCAGATAACAATTTCCGTTGTCAAGGTTTGGTCGCTAAAACAATCCGGTGACCTTGCCGCTGTCGTCGAGATCGATCTTGGTTGCCGCCGGCACCTTTGGCAAGCCCGGCATCGTCATAACCTCGCCGCACACCATGACGACGAACTCCGCGCCGGCGGCGAGGCGGACCTCGCGGATATTGATCTCATGGTTGGACGGCGCGCCACGCAGCTTTGCGTCGGTCGAGAACGAATATTGGGTTTTCGCGATACAGACCGGATAGTGGCCGTAGCCGCTGTCTTGCAGTTTTTTGATTTGCCCGCGAATTTTCGAATCGGCGGTAACCTCGCTCGCGCCATAAAGCTTGGTGGCGACCGCCTTCACCTTGTCCCACAGAGGGGCCTCATCCTCATAAACGAATCGGAAGTCAACTGGCGCCTTGTCGGCCATATCGACGACCGCGCGCGCCAACTCCACGGCGCCCTTGCCGCCTTCCGCCCAATGACGGCACACCACGATCGGGGCTTCGCGATGCGCCATTTTCTTCTTCAACAGTTCGATCTCGGCTTCTGTGTCAAATGTAAAATGGTTGATCGCGACGATGCACGGAAGCCCGAAATGGTTGCGGATGTTATTGACATGGCGCTCCAGATTGGCGACGCCTTTGGTCAACGCGTCGAGGTTTTCCGTATTGAGTTCCTTGAGGTCCGCGCCGCCGTGATATTTGAGGGCGCGGATGGTCGCGACGATCACCACCGCCCGCGGGCGAAGGCCCGATTTGCGGCATTTGATGTCGATGAATTTTTCGGCGCCGAGATCGGCGCCAAAGCCCGCCTCGGTCACCACATAGTCGGAAAGCTTTAGCGCGGTCTTCGTGGCGAGAACGGAATTGCAGCCATGCGCGATATTGGCGAAAGGGCCGCCGTGAATGAACGCCGGGTTGTTTTCGAGCGTTTGCACAAGGTTCGGCTTGAGCGCGCCTTTCAAAAGCACCGCCATCGCGCCATGCGCGTTTAAATCGTCGGCATGAAGCGGCTTTTGGTCTCGCGTATAGCCAATCACGATCCTTCCCAGCCGGTCCTTCAAATCCTTGATCGAGGTGGCGAGACAAAAGATCGCCATGATCTCGGAGGCGACCACGATGTCGAATCCGTCCTCGCGCGGAAATCCGTTCCCAACCCCACCCAAAGCCACGGTGATCTGCCGCAGGGCGCGGTCGTTCATATCGACGACCCGCTTCCATGCGATGCGCCGCACATCGAAATTCAGTTCATTGCCGTGATGAATATGATTGTCGATCATGGCCGAGAGAAGATTGTGGGCAAGACCGATCGCACCAAAATCGCCGGTGAAATGGAGGTTAATGTCCTCCATCGGCACAACCTGCGCGTAACCGCCCCCGGCGGCGCCGCCCTTCATCCCGAAAACCGGCCCGAGCGAGGGCTCGCGCAAACAAATAGCGGCCTTTTTGCCGATCCGGTTCAGCGCATCGCCAAGGCCAACCGTGGTGGTCGTCTTGCCTTCTCCAGCCGGCGTCGGGCTGATCGCCGTCACAAGAATGAGCTTGCCGTCCGGCCGGCCCTTGAGGCTATCAATATAATCCAACGATATCTTGGCCTTGTAATAGCCGAAGGGCTCTAGGTGCTCAGCATTTATGCCGAGCTTTTCGAGCGCGATTTCGCTGATGCGGCGCAGTGGCGCTTGTTGCGCGATTTCGATGTCCGCCGGCATGGTCCCTCCTCTCGAAGCCGGGCTTAGGCTTCCACCACGTTTTGCGGCTTGCCCGCCGCGAATGCGTCGACGTTGTCGATGAGCTGGTCGGCGAGAATCTGCATGGCCTCGCGGCTCGCCCAGGCGACATGCGGGGTGACGATGAAATTCGGCAGCCGCAAATCGAGCAGAATATTGCCCTGCTTCGGCGGCTCGACAGTCAAAACGTCGAAGCCCGCGCCGCCAATGATTTTGTCGGTCAGCGCATCGGCCAAGGCTTCCTCGTCGACGAGCCCGCCGCGACCGGTGTTGATAAGAAGCGCGTCATTCTTCATCAGCCGCAATTCACGCGCGCCGATCATGTTTTTGGTTTCGGGCGTCAACGGCAAATGCAGGGTAACGATGTCGCTCTCGCGCAGCAAAATTCCGAAATCGGTCAGACCCGGCTGCGGAACGATGTCATAGGCCAGCACCTTTTGGCCAAAGGCCTCGGCGATCCGGCCCAGCGACTTGCCGATCGCGCCATAGCCAACGATGCCCAGCGTCGAACCGCGAATGTCGCGAATCGGATGGTCGAAGAAACAGAATTGGTCGCATTCCTGCCAGCGCCCGGCGCGCACGTCGTCGCGGTAAGCTAGGAGATTACGGCGAAGCGCGAAGGCCAGCGCGAAGACGTGCTCCGGCACCGCGTTGAAGGCATAATTGCGGATGTTCGATACGATAATGCCGCGTGTCTTGCAGTAGGCTTTGTCCACGACATCCGTGCCGGTGGCGGCGACCGCGATCAATTTAAGGTTGGGAAGCCGCGCCAGCGTCGCTTCGTGCATGGGCACCTTGTTGATGATGGCGATTGTCGCATCCCCGAGGCGATCGACGATCTCGCTCGCCGAGGTCACCGCATATTCCGTATAGCTATGCGGAAAATTCGGTGTCCGCAGATTGGCCTCGAGAGTCGAGCGGTCGAGAAAGACGATCGAGTGTTGCACGGGGTGATCTTTCTTTAGATTCGATTTGTCCCGGTTTACCTGCAGCATTCCAAGCGGTCAGGAATCGCTCTAGCAAAGCAATTCCGCTGGCGGTTGCAACGCCGCGATCGGGCGAGGAAGGCTCTGTTGCAAAAACCAGCGCCTTCGTCCTGGTGTCCGGGTTCAGCGAAGCGAAATTGCCAGCCCACTCAGGTCGACATTGGCAATCAATCCGACCTGCCGCCCGCTCAACGACAAAACGGCGCCCTTTTCGTTAGACAGCACGATCGCGCCAACTCCCGGCCCAACCGCGACACCAGCACCGGCGGCCCCATAGACCCCAGCGACATCCGATGCGCTGCGGATGTTGCTGACACGACCAACCAAATGCGTCTCCGAGGCGCCGAACACAAGACCCGCGCTAAGGCCTCCGATCGACAACGGATATCGCCGACCTCGAAACGTTAGCGTACCGCTGCCGCCAGAGCCCCCGATGAACCAACCCGCCTTAAAAATCGTAAACTGGATGCGCCCGCTGTCGGCATAGGCCGCGGACGGAACACTCGCGCCAACGATGCCGATGAGGGCGACGAGACCTACACGAAATTGGTGAGAAATTCGCATGGTGGAGTTCTCCCGTAACCGCTAGAGGCCTGGCGGCGGCGCAGCGACGCGGAAAGCATGTCGGACGGCCTTCGGCGCTCACGGCTGAAAAGTTCGAACTGGCGGTTCGCCTGCTTGCCGAAGGGAAGGGCCGGGCCCTCGTCGCCCGCATGATCGGCGGCGTCGGCCCCTCCACGCTGCGGGGGGCGCTGTACGCGAGTGCGACAGCCCGGCATGGCGCTTTAATCAGCCTCAGTCTTATTGCTGAATATTGTAAGCAAGACCTTTCCCTTCTCACCTAGTATGCAGATAAAATCCTGCGGTTTACTAGATTTTTTCTTTTCGACATCAACCTCTCCGAGCACAATAGCTTTGATCTCCACATTTGCAATTTTTGCACTCATTTTTACAACGCGCACACTGTCTAGATCCAAATTGACGTCTTTTACGGCTGGTGATCGTTCCTTCAAGGCAATAAGTCCGCTCGCTCTGCATGCGTCGATTTCGGGCGCTTTCAGGACAATGGTCTGAGTACCCGTGGTCTGAGTGCCCGTGGTCTGAGAGTAAGCTATCATTGGAATCATGGCGGCTGGAATGAGACCTATGAGTAGGGTTCGGATTTTCATGACGGAGAATCTCCTACTTGGAATTTCGGATGATGCAACAGCACAATCGACGTAACCGAATTTGGCGAACGGGAGAAGCTTTTTTTGCGGACCCGCGAGACGCGGCGCAAGGCCTCAGTCGTTGAGGACGCCTTCCGGGTGCAATGCGGCGAAATGTTCTTGCTCCGTCGGTCTCTTTTCCTTGGCCATGATGGTCGAACGGAAATAGTCTTGGGCGGCGCCGACGCCGCTGCCGAGCTTGATGTCGACGCCGATATCGCGCATCGCCATTTCCACCCCGGAAAGGGCGCCAAGAACCATGAGGTCGTTGAGATCGCCGAGATGGCCGATCCGGAACACCTTGCCCGCGACCTGCGACAAACCAGCGCCGAGCGCCAAATTATAGCGGCGGAACGCGGCGTCGACCACATCGGCGCCGTTGAATCCCGGCGGGACGACGACCGCGGTCACCGTATCGGAATACCATTTCGGTTCCTTGGCGCAGGGTTGCAGGCCCCAGGCCTTGACCGCGGCGCGCACGCCGCTCGCCAGAACATTGTGGCGTTCGAACACCCGTTCGAGTTTCTCCTCGAACAGTATCTTGAGCGATTCGCGCAGGCCATACAGCATTGGCAGTGACGGCGTGTACGGGAAGTAGCCCGTCGCATTGGCCTTGATCATGTCGCCGAAATCGAAATACACCCGCTTGAGGCCGGCGCTCTTATAGGCCGCGAGGGCGCGCGGGCTCGCGCAGACGATGCCAAGCCCGGCCGGCAGCATCAGACCTTTTTGCGAGCCCGCGACCGCGAGATCGACCCGCCACTCGTCCATGCGGAAATCGATGCTGCCGATCGAGCTCACGCCATCGACATAGAGCATCGCCGGATGACCGGCGGCGTCGATCGCCTTTCGGACCGCTCCGATATCGCTCGTCACCCCGGTCGCGGTCTCGTTTTGGACCGCCAGCACGGCCTTGATCTGATGGGTCTTGTCGGCGCGAAGGATGGATTCGATCTTGTCCGGCATGACGCCCGTCCCCCATACTTCTTCCAGAACCTGGACGTCGAGGCCGATCCGCTGCGCCAAATCGATCCACAAATGGCTAAACTGGCCGAACCGCGAGGCCAAAACCTTGTCGCCGGGAGAAAGCGTGTTGCAAAGCGAGGCCTCCCAGGCGCCGGTGCCGGACGATGGGAAAATAAATGCTTGCCCTTCGGTCGACTTAAAGACTTTCTTCAAATCCTGAAACAAGGGCAGCGTGAGTTCGGGAAATTTCGAAGACCTATGGTCTTCCATCGCCACCATCATGGCGCGCGTGACACGGTCAGGGACATTGGTCGGCCCTGGGACGAAAAGAAAGTGGCGGCCCGCCATGATAGATCCTCCAGTTGGTTGCCGACTTACACTCTTAACAAAACCATTGGCTCAAGCGCAACCGGTTGCGCGCAAGGTTTCCTTCTCTAGACCATGATCTTCAAAATTGGAAACCGCTTTCGCGCTAGGATCATGCGGAAATGCGGCATGAAAAGCAGGACCGCGCCAATTTGACCGGACCCTGGACCGCCCATAAAGAAACCCGAGTTAGCCAAGAACCAGGATGGCGCGGAAATCGTTCACATTGGTGAGGGTTGGCCCGGTCACCACCAGGTCTCCGATTGCCGAAAAGAAACTGTAGGGGTCGTTGTTGGCGAGCATGGCTTTCGCCGAGGCGCCAAGATTTTCCGCTCGAGCAAGGCTATCGGGAGTGATGACTGCCCCTGCATTATCTTCGCTTCCATCAATCCCGTCGGTATCCGCGGCCAAAGCATAAATGCCTGGGTGGCCATCCAAGGCGATCGCCAGCGCGAGCAAGAATTCGGTGTTGGGGCCGCCGAGGCCGGTTCCGAGCAGGGTCACCGTGGTCTCGCCACCCGAGATGAGGACGCAGGGGGGGGCCGAGGGCTGGCCGAAAGATTGAACCTGCCGCGCGATCGCGGCGTGCACTAAAGCCACGTCGCGCGCCTCGCCCTCGATGGCGTTGGCCAGAATAAGGGGGGCGATGCCGGCCCCGCGCGCGACTCCCGCCGCGGCTTCAAGCGACATTTGCGGGGTCGCGATCATCACATTGGCAACGCCCGCGAGGCGCTTATCGCCGGGTTTCAAGGTTTCGGCGGCGGCCGAACTGAGATGCGCCCGTACGTTATCGGGCATGGCGATGGCGTATTTTCGGAGGATCGCCAACGCGTCGGCCGACGTCGTTGGATCGGCGACAGTTGGCCCAGAGGCGATCACGGCAGGATCGTCGCCAGGCACGTCCGAGATCATGAGTGTCACCACCCGCGCGGGCGCGGCGGCGGCGGCGAGCCTGCCGCCCTTGATCGCCGACAAATGCCGGCGCACGCAGTTCATTTCTGAGATGGTCGCGCCGCTTTTTAAGAGCGCTTTGTTGATGGCCTGTTTGTCATTGAGCGTCACGCCATCGGCGGGCAGGGCGAGAAGCGCCGAGCCGCCGCCGGAAATCAGGCAAAGCACCAGGTCATCGGGGGTCAGACCCTTGACCAAGGCGAGAATTCGTCTTGCCGCGTCTTGCCCCGCCGCGTCGGGGACCGGGTGACTGGCTTCGACCGCTTCGATGCGTTGGCAGGGTGCGCCGTGGCCGTAGCGGGTGACCACCAAGCCTTCGAGCGGACCTCGCCAATGATCCTCGACCGCCTTGGCCATCGCGCCGGCGGCCTTGCCGGCGCCGATGACGATGACGCGGCCTGGCGGCCGGGGAGGAAGATGCTGGGCCAAGCACTTCGAAGGCAAGGCCGCGCCGACCGCCGCCTCAAACATGTTCAACAGCAGCTGACGCGGATCGATTGTCATGGCGGTTTCCGTTTTCCCCGATGGTTGGCCCTGGCGGCAAGGCGAGCGCACTCGCCGCCGCCAAGTGCCCGATCGCGCCTTCTATTTTGGCCTGGCGATGCCGCTACATAACCGCAAACACCGGGCGTTCAACCTTTTTCTCGCGGGCTCGTGCGGCGGACTTCCATGCGCTCCCCGATGGTCAAGGCCCGGCAGCGAGCCAAGCGGCGCTCGTTGCGCGGGAGCGGCCGGCGCTTCGCGTCCCGTGGGGGAGCGAGGTTCGTCATTTCGAGCAGAATTCCAAAGAGGATCTTCGATGCCGCCAAGCAAACGGTTGCCGGCGATGACTCGAAGCGCCACGAGGCGATCACTTGTGATATCCTTGCGCGCATTCATCTTGCGATACGGGACAATATCATTTGGCGCTCAAGGCCGCGCGGAGTCGTCGCCGGCGTGAGCGACAGGAGAGCGAAGTGAGCGACAGGAGAGCGAAGTGAGCGAACGGCAACCTATCGAAGCAGTGCCCATGAGAGGCTATGAATACCTCGGACCTGTGGCGCATGGCCATGCCCCGATAAAGGCATGGAATCATGGCGAGCCAATCTCGCGGCGATCCAAACCGCCTTATTGACGGCTGGCGTTGAGTTTACAAACGATGCTCAGCCCGGTGTCCGGCTCGCGAAGCCGAAAGCGCAAAGGAAATCGAAATGATCGCCGCGGAGCGGAGGAAGAAATGGACACTATACCCTTAGAAGTGTCGAGCGCGATTGTCGCAATAGCGGCGGGCGGTCTCCTAATCCTTGTGGGCTACATTATCAATAAGTGGAGAAAATAACCCTGTTCTCCTCTTGACGGTCTGGACGCCATAACTTCTCATTCGAAGCGGCTGGCGTCGAGTTCATCGACCCAAACGACGGCGGCCCTAGACTGACGAAGCCGAAAACGAAAAGGAAATCAGAATTGGGCGCGTAGCTCAGTTGGATAGAGTCGCCGCCTTCGAAGCGGCCGGTCGCAGGTTCGAGCCCTGCCGCGCCCACCAGCGACATCAATAGGTTCCGAAACTTTCGCGCATTTGCGAAAAACCCATTGCCGCTTGCTTAAACATCTCCCCGGATTTGGGGAAATCCTTATGGTCGATTTCACCGCGGAGAACGGCGGCGGGTCAAAGTAATTGCCAAGCAAGTTATGAAACCCAAAAAACACGCACGATTTCAGAACTCGCATTACCTTGACTCCCTACTCGCCATCGTATGAACCAAAGCGCGCGCTCGCGCGACATCCAGACAGCCTTATTTATTTCCCTCTATAGAACAGAATCGCCGGGCCCAATTGCGATCCGCGTGCCTCTTCGGCCATTAAATTTGCGGTTAAAGTAAAAGTTTCGGAATAGCCATGTTGCTCCGCGGGGACAGCTCGTTGTGGCAGCGGCGGCGATCATGAAGCCGTCTATTTCTGGCCGCCGCTCTTCTCGCCCTATGCCCGCCGCCGTGCCGCGCCGATCGCGGCATCACGGTCCGCATCTATCTCGATGGTGGCCAGCGAATTTTTCAGCGTCCGGCCTCAAGCGCCAGGCAAATGATTTGATTGTGATCGAGAGTGCCGCGGCAGCAGCGGTCTTCAAACGCAATTTCGATGCGCGATTTGCAACCGGCGAAGCCATTTCCCTCACCGGCCACAATTGACCGGGGCCCCTGGAACGAGCGAGAACTGCCCTTATGCCTTCGACGGCCCGGCTGCGCGGCGGATAAGCTCAGCAACGGTGCGGGGAGGCCCCGTCAAGCTGCCAGCCAAGAAGGTGGATTTCGCACTCCTGGGTGCCAGCATGCAGAGCTTAAAGTCTTAGCCGACTTGCCAAAGGTCCGCGAGTACCCTCTTGAGATGATCAATGGACTTATCGTCTTCGTGGAGTCCACTCAGGATGTCGCGTTCAAGGGGGATGACACCTCCACAACCCTCGCAAGACAGTGTATCATTTGCCTTGATCCAAGCGATCGTCTTCCTAGTCTTATGCGCACACCGCGGGCATCGAAATCCGATTACAGCGTCGTCGAACATGCTAATTCACCATAGGTAGAGCTGACGGGCAGCATTATCTGATTCGGCATTGGTTAATAGTTGGTGTCTTAATTTGGAGCGTCACATAATAGCAACGCTCGGCTCAAAACGTAAGCCAGTGTCTAGTGTCGAATTGGACAACAGCAGATTTTCATAATTGGGCAAGGACTTCCGCTCACGCTGGGCGCCTTGGCAATTTACAGAGTATTTGCCCGATGAACGAGTCCGCGAAATATCGGCAGGCCGCCTCTGAGTGCTACGAGGCGGCCAAGATTCTCTCCGATCCCCGTGAGAAAGAAAAACTGGTTGCGATGGCGCAGTCATGGATATTGCTGGCCGACCAAGCCGGCCGAAACAGCCATCTGCAGGCCGCCACTACCGGATTGACAAAGCATGGAAATGGACCCGGCCTTAACACGCAAGGATAGGGGGCGCCTGCAATCGATCTTCGCATAGGGCGGAGATCCGCGGCGGCGAGCTCCTAGCGGAAATGGCGCGAAGCGGAGAGCGTGACAAGGGCGGCCGTGGGCCAATAGTTGGGTCGCAACGTGCTACTCAACTAAAAGATCTTGGCATAACCAAAACCCAATCGTCCCGCTGGCAAGCATTGGCCGCCCTAAGCGGTTCCCTGCCGCTCACCCCCTATTCAGGGGGCGACACCAGCCTCACACCAGCTATTTGTTAAACATTGAGAGGTATTAAACCAACGAGGCAAGGCAATGATCCATTCATCGCGCCGTGATCGCACGACGAAAGCAATTGCCGAAGTGTTGGCGATGATTGCCGACGCTCACCCTGAACTCCCCCCACGTTATCCGCGTCCCGACTGCGAGACAGACGAATGGTTGTGGCAGAGCGCCACTGAATTTTGCGCCGCGTTTGACCGCTATGCAGGGCTCGCTCGGCAAACGAAGAAAGAGGAAATCACGCCAGAAGCAGGCCGCTCGAAAAGGCGCGCATCTTTGGTTTTTAAAGCCAGGCCCGAAATAATCATGAGTTCGCAGCACGGCAGTCCCCCATGATCCCGCTCGCAATCCTTCTAACCGTCTTCGGGATTTTCGCGGCCGAGCTCTACTGGATTACGCGCTGACGCTCGTCGCGAAGAGGCCAGCGGCGGCTATTTCGCGGCTACGGACAGCCACGGCCGCCGCGTCGAGCACGACGAGCGCAACGGCGGTTTCGAGCGTTATCCGGGGCAGTACGGCCGGCCGGTGTTCCCGAGGCGGGATGAACGCCGGCGTTTTGTTGCCCCAAGTGTTGCCCGGTGGAAGATAAGCTTAGCCGCTATGTTAGACCAAGTACTTGATTTTGCTGGTGGGCGGTGACGGACTCGAACCGCCGGCCCTCTCGGTGTAAACGAGATGCTCTGCCAACTGAGCTAACCGCCCGCGATCGCACCTTCATGTGGCGACGGGTGGTCGCACACTGGGTTTCGACCGTCAATGCCGTTGTCGCCTATCGATGGTTTCGAACCCCGGCGAAGACTTTGGCGCCGGCGCGGCCGCGCGCGTCGTCATCGAAGCAATTTTGCGGGCTCCAGGTTGGCTTTGTCCCTAACCCCGAGTTCGGCATCTATTTCAGCGCCCGCGAGCAGCACGAGCGTCCCCACCCAGAACCAGAGCAGGAGGATGACGACCGCGCCGAGCGAGCCGTAGGTGGCGTCATACGAGCCGAAATTCGTTACATAAAACGAGAACAATGCCGATGCCGCGAGCCATGCCAATGCAGTGAAAGCGGAGCCCCAACTTATCCACCGCCATTTAGCCTCAGTCCGGTACGGAGCGAAACGATAGAGCACCGCTGTCGCGAATAGCGCAAGCATTGCCAAAACGGGCCACCGGCCCAGCGCGAGCAAAGTCCGCAAGCCATCATTCATTGGCATCAATGCCAGCAGCGCCGGTACGCCTGCCAAGGCGGCGAGCGCGACGATGGCGAAAACTATTCCCCCTAACGTCAGGCCGAGGGCAATAACGTTTTGCATGATAAAGGATCGCTCGTCCGTTTTTTCATACGCAATGGTCAGACCTGTCATAATGGAAGAAAGCGCAGCTTTCGCGCTCCACAGCGAGACCACCAGGCTCGTGATCAGTGCGATGTCATGTTTACTGGTTCCCGCTTGTGCGATCGATTGCAACGAATCGGTCAAAAGTTTTAACGCTTCCGGAGGTAAGAGGCCGCCGAATCCTTCTATCTGACGCGCTATTTGGCCCGGATCGGCAATCAAGCCAAACAGCGATACCGTCACGCCGAGCGCCGGGAACAAGGCAAGCAGGGCGTAGAAAGCAACCCCGGCCGCGACTAAGGTCAAGTTATCGCGCGAGACTCGTTTGATGATGACGAGGACGAAATTGCGGCGCCGCTCAGGGCTATTCACGCTTCCGCCTTCGGAATGTCGAGCATATTCGTCGCGATCGTTACCTATCCGTGCCGAACGATAAAGGCCTTCGTTCGGCTGAGCGGCTTGCTGGCGAATTCGGGTGTACCGCCCAATTGCGAGCACGACTAGCGCTGCGATGGCGGTTGCCCACCTATTGCCGAGATCCCGGTCCGCCACGTAATCTCTCCGAATTTTGACACCTTGAATTCCCGGCCCTTACATTTGTTCCGGTACGCGCGCGGAACAGAGGCGCGCGTCTATATTCCATGATAGCCGCGAAAAAACTGACGAGCGCAAGTTCAGCCAAGCTCTGTAACTCCAAAAATAGCGCCCACGGCATCATATCGCGGGCCGTGCGCGCAACCTCCTAACCCTCATTCGCGTTCAAACCGGATCAGAGGAGCAGCGCGCAATGTTGAAATCGGCGGGTGAAAATTTCTCGAAACTGCCGATCGAGGATCCGAAGACGGGCGACGTTCTCGCGGTGATCGAGACCCCCAAGGGAAGCCGGAATAAATATGGGTTTGATGTGGATTTGGGCGCGTTCCGGCTTGAAAAGGTGCTGCCGCAGGGCAGCGTGTTCCCGTTCGACTTCGGATTCATCCCCTCGACAAAGGCGGACGATGGCGACCCGCTCGACCTTCTCGTTCTGCTCGAGGATCCGGTTCCTGTGGGGTGCACGGTCAGTGTCCGGCTCATCGGGGCGATTGAGGCCGAGCAAAAGGAGAAAGGTGAGGCCTGGGTCCGCAACGATCGCCTCGTTGGCGTCGCGACGCATGCCCACGAACACGCTAACGTGAAGTCCCTGAAGGACCTCGATTCTCACATTCTCGATGAAATCGAGGCTTTCTTTGCGCACTACAACCGGCTGGAAGGCAAGGAATTTCGCGTTCTCAATCGGTGTGGGCCGAAATCAGCCGCGAAGCTCCTTGACGCAGCCCGGCGTAAATCGAAACACGAATGAGCTCGGCGCGACAAGCATTGTTACTGGAGGCGGGTGTCAGTGCTGCCCCATTGACCGCGTCCCGAAGCGGTACCCGCCACGCTCAAGCCGATAAATGCAACCCAGCGGCGAAAGGACACAATAGAGCATGTCGCTGGTGGAAAAGACCAAGACGGCGCTCGACGAATCCCGCACGCTGACGCTCGGCGCCCAGGTTCTGTTGGGCTTTCAGCTACAAGCGCCGTTCCAGAATGCGTTTACGAGTCTGACACCGCATGAAAAAACGATCGAGGTCGCGGTGCTTTGTCTCATGGCGCTTGTCCTCGGCCTTCTCATTGCCCCGAGCGCGCGCCATCGCATCGTTGGACGGGGTGACGCGACCGCGGACATCAATCAATTCGTTAGCCGCATGTCCCTCGCCACGTTATTTCCCTTCGCGATTGCGCTTGCGCTCGATCTCGTCATCGCCGGCACGCGGGTGGCCGGCCCTCGGACCGGCGCCGCGGCTGGTGTCGTGGGCGGGCTTGTCGCGATTGGATTCTGGTATGGGCCGTTCGTGATCAAGTACAAGGAGCGAGGTGCGTCCATGCCCAATACAAGTGAAACAACGTCGACCGCTACGAAGATCGACTACGTGCTGATTGAAGCACGGGTGGTGCTGCCCGGAGTCCAAGCCCTTCTCGGCTTCCAGCTCGCCATCGTCTTGACAAGCGGCTTCGCCGAGCTTCCCCCCTCAGCGAAAGCGCTCCATGGCGTCGCGCTCGGGCTCGTCGCGCTTGCGATGATTTTGTTGATGACGCCCGCGGCCTATCATCGCATCGTTTATGGCGGTGCCCTCGCTCCCGATTTCTACAGAGTCGCGAGCCGCTTTCTGCTTGCCGCGACGGTATTCCTAGCGCTCGGATTGAGTGCCGACATCGACGTCGTCGTATCCAAGATCATCGAAAGCGAAGCCATCGCCAGTGCGTTGGCCCTCACGACGGCCGCTACTCTTCTTGGCCTGTGGCAGGCTTGGCCATGGTGGCGGCATAGGAAAAATGCTACGGCCAATTCTTCAAGATGACGTCGGTCGTGACCGTTTCGACCTGCTGACGGTAACGGTTCTCGTAGACTGTGAGCGCATCATGCGTTTCGTCCGAAGAGCTGCAAAGAGCGTCGGTCGCGATGATGACCCGGTATCCCCTGTCGTTGGCACCAAACACGGTGTTGTGGACACAGACATCGGTCTCGCCCCCCGAGATTCCGTGTAAGCGGCGGGTTCACTCCCAAGAGCGCGCCTTGTCTAGCCTTTTACTTACGAAAATCTTAGCGCATGTGGATAGCGGGAGCCGCTCCCGCCGGATCAAGAATTCCCTCCTTTTTGCCGCGCCCGCATGCCACAAAGAGCACGCCTTGCACTGATTCGGCGCCCAAGGTGCAATCCCGCGCCAGTCGAGAAGCCCATGCCAGCCTTCGAAACTCTTTCCGAAAGAGCCCGCCTCGCCGCCGGTCCCGATCCTGCTTTCCGGCTGGCGCCGCATAATATCGAGGCGGAGCAGGCGCTGCTGGGTGCTATTCTCGTTAACAATGACGCCTTCGACCGGATTTCGGATTTCCTCAGAGCGGAGCATTTTTCCGAGGAAATTCACCGGCGCATTTTCGACGTCGCCGCGCAATTAATACGCGCGGGAAAACTTGCCTCGCCGATCACCTTGAAGACTTTCCTCGGCGAACACGATCTTGGCGGCGTCACCGTGCCGCAATATCTCGCCCGCCTCGCGGCGGAAGCAACGACCGTCATCAACGCCGTGGACTATGGCCGCACCGTCCATGATCTCGCGGTCCGCCGCGATTTGATCCTCATCGGCGAGGATATCGTCAACGCGGCCTATGACGCGCCAGTTGACTCGTCGCCACGCGAGCAAATCGAAGACGCCGAGCGCAAGCTCTATTCAGTGGCCGAGACCGGCCGCTACGAGGGCGGCTTTCAACGCTTCTCGGACGCCTTGACGACCGCCGTCAATATGGCGGAGAAGGCCTATGAACGCGATGGGCGGTTATCGGGCATCGCGACCGGCCTCGCCGATCTCGACCGCTTGATGGGCGGCCTGCAGGCGTCCGATCTCGTGATCGTCGCCGGGCGTCCGGGCATGGGCAAAACCGCGCTGGCGACCAACATCGCCTTCAATATTGCCAGATCCTACCAGTTCAAGCTCAAGCCCGATGGCACACCGGAAACGGTGAACGGCGGCATCGTTGGTTTTTTCTCGCTCGAAATGTCGGCCGAGCAATTGGCGACACGCATTATCGCCGAACAGGCCGCCGTCCCTTCCTCCAAGATACGCAGGGGCGAGATCAGCGAGCCGGAATATCTCCGTATCGTGGCGGCCGCGCGGGATATGCAGACGATCCCCTTTTACATCGACCAAAGCGGCGGTCTCTCAATCGCGCAATTGGCGGCGCGCGCGCGGCGGCTTAAACGTCAGCGCGGCCTCGATGTCCTCGTGATCGATTATCTGCAATTGCTCGGCGCCTCGAAAACGCGAAGCGACAGCCGGGTGCAGGAAGTGACCGAGATCACCACCGGCCTCAAGGCCCTGGCCAAGGACTTGAACGTTCCGGTGATCGCGCTCTCCCAATTGTCGCGGCAGGTGGAAAGCCGCGACGACAAGCGCCCGCAACTCTCCGATTTGCGGGAATCTGGCTCGATCGAGCAAGACGCCGATGTTGTCCTCTTCGTCTTTCGCGAGGAGTATTATGTGAACGGCAAAAAGCCGCGCGAGGGAAGCGACGAATTCCCCGCCTGGCGGATCGACATGGAAAAGGTGCATGGCAAGGCCGAAATCATCATCGGCAAACAACGGCACGGCCCAACGGGAACCGTCGCACTCGCTTTCGACGCCGAGATGACGCGGTTTTCCAATCTCGCGCGGGAGGAAAGCCTGCCGGAGCATTTTTAGCCGGTGACTTTCGCATGGCGCGCTTATTCGTCAAGCCCGGGAGCTAATCCATATCTCCATATTTGGATAGTTCGGGCCGCCGCCTTCGGGCAGCGACCAATCGTCGATGTATTGCGGCGGGTCCCTGATGTCGCCGGTCTTTTAATGCACGCCGTTCGCGTATTGACGACAAAACGCGGGTCGCTCTCGGCCGCCGTGCCGCGCGGCGCACGATGATCGGCGGCCTGGTCCGCTGGCCTGCTTGCGGTTATATGTGAAGTATATATAACGTGGTATAATTGGCTAAGCGGCAACTATATAAGGCTTGGAATTGACAAAAAATTCAGGGGGCACGGGTTTGACGATCGCGGCCACGCGGCGCGTGCTCGGCTTTCTGATGTTTGGCTTGTTGATCGGGGGCGTCGCGTTTCCGCGAAGTGTGCTTGGCGGGGACGCACCCACAGAAGACGTCGGCCCCGCGCCAATCGTCTTCGCGGCGGCGAGCATGAAGACAGCTCTCGACGCGGTCGCCGCCGCCTGGAAAGCCGATACCGGCAAGACCGTGTCGATTGCTTACGCGTCCTCCGC
This sequence comes from Methylocella sp., assembly GCA_050728695.1. Lineage (GTDB taxonomy): Bacteria > Pseudomonadota > Alphaproteobacteria > Rhizobiales > Beijerinckiaceae > Methylocapsa. The sequence goes on from JBOHJV010000050.1 coordinate 17,384, forward strand.
CACCCTTGCGAAACAGATCGAGCACGGCGCCCCGGCCGATATATTTATCTCCGCCGATCTCAAATGGATGGATTTTCTCGAAAAGGCCAAGCTCGTCCGCGCCGGGACGCGCCAAAATCTTTTTGGCAATAAGCTTGTCCTCATCGAGCCCGGCGACACCGAGGTCAAGCTTGAGATCGCGAAAGATTTCGATCTTGCAGGCGCCGCGGGCGATGGCAAAATCGCCGTTTGCATGATCGACTCATGCCCGGCCGGAATTTACGCCAAGGAAGCTCTCGAATCGCTCGCGGTTTTCGCGAGCGTCGAACCAAAGCTCGCGCAGGCCGACAATGTCCGCAATGCGCTAATCTTCGTCTCGCGAGGCGAGGCTAAATTCGGCATTGTTTATGCCACCGACGCCAAGGCCGATCCCAAGGTGAAAGTCGTTGGCACGTTTCCGGAGTCGAGCCATAGCCCGATCGTCTATCCCGCTGCGCTCATAGCGGCCTCGGCAAATCCAGACGCGGCAAATTTCCTTGCTTTTTTAAGCTCGCAGGCGGCGACCAAGATCTTTGTTGGGCAGGGTTTCGAAGTTTTGTCGAAGTGATCCTCGCCCGAGGTCAGAAACCCGCTATGTCCCAGTTTGAATTTCAGTCTTGGAACTTATATTATTGCCAACTATCGTCATCGTTTTCACTGATTGGAACGTGCGGGCCCGAGCCGCCGGCGCCGAAAGGCGTTCGGCCCTTGCCTCCTTCGCACGCTTTGGGCAGGGATTCGCGAGCGGCGTAAGCGGGTATCGTTCAGCGACGAAATCTGCCGCGACGGTACACGCCACCACGATGGTACACGCCGCCGCGACGGTACACGCCCCCGCGACGGTACACGCCCCCGCGGTACACGCCGCCGCGGTACACGCCGCCGCGATAGACGCCGCCGTACCCGACCGCGGGGTATCCTACGTTGGGCCGGCAGCCTCCATAGGGACCCCGGTGAAATCCCGGGCCACATCCTCCCGCGATCAGCGTCACATAGGAGCTCTGGTTAGGAACCGGTGATACTGAAAATGCGTTGGCCTCAAAGGCGACCATAATGGTGGCCAAGGCGCCGATGACGCCCGCTATACAAAGTGTCCTGCGCAAGGCTCGTTCCTCCTAGGAGTGAAAATAAACCGCAAAACGCAGTGGAAGACCTGGGTTCAGCGGCTCGCACCCATACCATCGTAACATCAGTCGACGGTCAAAATCCAGTCGAAGAACCTCGCCACTCGATTCACTCGCCGGGTTCGCTGTGACCACCTCGGTCAATAGAGCGCAATATGCTTGATAATTTTGTTTGAATCATCGAATTCGCTCAGCAAAATTACAGGTCATCCGGGGAATCCGGGATTAGATACGACAAATTGAAGGCGAGCTAGAAGAGGCGAAGATCGGGAATTGGAGAAAGGAAACCTTTTCTCGAGTGCATTTAGCAAGCCTAGGAGCCTGAACTGCGCTCTACTGAGGCCGCCATCGATACTCCGCTCGCTGAAAGAAGCTAGCAGTTGAATGGTTGAGCTTCCGCAAGAATTCGGAAGTTTGTCGCGGGCTAGCACGAACCCCATTCTACTGAGGCGTTCCCAATGGGCTCGAGTCGATCAGACATTTCTACGAGTCGATCTTGAGAACAACACGGAAGCGCGCCTTGCCGCTCATCATCCGGTCATAGGCGGCCTGGGCTTCGTCGAGCGGAAAAATCTCGTTCATCGAGGCGATATCATTGAGCTGACTGAACAGTAGCGTGTCTTCCGAGTCGACCGCGGTGCCCGAATACCAGCCCCGCACCGAAGCGCTTTTCCAGAGGAGGTCCAGAGAATTGACGGTCAGGGCGCCGACAGCGCCGATGACCATCATGGTTCCATTGGCACCGAGGCCGCCCGAGATCGCTTGCATGGCTTCGGCGTTTGTGACGGTGGCGATGATCGCCTTGGCGCCGCCCATGGCCTGCAGCGCTTGGGCCGGATCGCCCACTTCGCTGTCGATGTAGTCGTGCGCGCCCAGGGACCGCGCCAGGGCTTCCTTGTCGCGCCCCCGATTTACCGCCACGGTCCGGAACCCCTGCCGGGCGGCGAATTGTATGCCGAGGTGGCCAAGTCCGCCGACCCC